>PMYY01000032.1:0-1157 GCA_003170655.1 Nitrospiraceae bacterium | reverse complement strand
TGTCCGGGAAATACAAAGGCGAGCGGCCGTATTGGAAGACCCGGCATATTCTCGCGGCCTATGAAAATACCCTGCTGCGCCAGGGACCTCAATACCTTGGGTGATAGTACTCCGGCTTCGGCAATAAAGGCAGACCTCCCGATGAGCGAGAGCGCATCTTCTTCGGATTGAGCAATTACCGCCATCCGGTAGTTGCGGCCATCGATCTCCGTCCGAAAGAAGGAGACTCCCTGGAGCTCGGGAGATCCCTCCCCTTGCTCTCTATTGCGACCGGATTCTATGCCTGGGGAGACCAGAATCGTATCCGCCTCATCCATGGCCTGTTCCACCTGCACTACGTAGTTGGAACCTCCGAACCCAAAGGCGTTGACCTGAAGCCTTCGTGGCTGGCCGGCCCTGCGCTTCCAATCAAGCGGCTCTTTGGCGATTAGTAGACCCGATCCTTCCAGGTCGATTTCTGGGTCTGGATGCGTATAATTGAGGGTGGGAGGGAAAATCTCCGCTTTCATGGCCATGACTCCACGAATGAGACTGTTAACGCCTGAAGCGCCCAGTGTGTGTCCGATCTGAGACTTGAACGAGGTGATCACCGTCCGCTTGGAGAAATTGAAAACAGACTTCAGGGCACGGTACTCCTCAACGTCTCCTTGCCGGGTGCTAGTGGCGTGGCACTCGACCAGGTCCACCGCATCGGGTCCATATGGCAACCCTTGGAAAGAGGCGCGGATGGCCATCTCCTGTGTGATGCTGGAGGATTCCACCATGCCTAGATGGTTATTGCTCGCTCCCATGCCGGTCACGAAGGCGTGGACAAATGCCCCTCTTGACCGTGCAAGGCTTTCCCTCTCGATAACAATCATTCCCCCGCCTTCGCCGAGGACCATCCCGTCTCTTTCAGCCTCGAATGGGCGAGAGGTCTCGTGAACGGATCTTTCCTGCCCTGATAGCCCGTAAAGTGCTCCGAGTGCGGAGAATTCCAGAAAATGCAAGTGTGTGAGATTATCTTCCCCGCCTCCGACGATGGCGGCATCGATGATGCCATTCCTGATCATCTGGACGGCGCTGTGAAGTGCGACCAGGGAGGTCGCGCAGGCTGCAGAGACGGCATAGCTGGGCCCCATGAGCCCATACTGATTGCAGATGAAGCCGGCCGCTGC
>PMYY01000127.1 GCA_003170655.1 Nitrospiraceae bacterium | reverse complement strand
AGTATTTAGACGCCCGGTATTGACAGATGGTGTGCAAAGTGCTACATTTGCATAAAGCCGTGGTATTTTTCGGTCCGGAATTGAATATCAATTACATCTTCTGACGGGCGAACGGAAAAGAATGAATATCCTCTCTCTTGTTGCATTTTTCGCCTTTATCGTTTACCTTTTCCTCGGTATTTACACCTATCGTCTGGACCGACGCTCATCGTTGAACAGGATATTTGCCTTACTTTGTTTGAATTTTGCGCTCTGGGCCTTTGCTTACACCTTCTTTTATTCGGCGCCAGACAAGCAGACGGCCTGGTTCTGGTATCATGTCTCTTCGCCGGGCTGGTGTTTTTTCCCTGCCCTGACATTACACTTTTTTCTGATATTGACAGGACATAAGACCATATTCGAAAAAAGGTGGGCATATACCATTCTGTATCTGCCCGCCGCAGCATTCATGTATAAAACACTTTTCGGCACCCTGCTCGTATCCGATTTCGTATATCAAGGGATTGGCTGGTGCGAAATAGCGCCATCGGGGACATTGTAGTTCTGGGCATACGTCCTTTACTACTCCAGCTTTATACTTGTGTGGTTCATATTGACGTACAGATGGCGAATGAGCGCCGACAATACAAGATTGAAAAAGCAGGCAAAGGTGATACTATCCGTAGCTTTTCCGGTGCTTTTTGGAAGTATAGTTACAGATAGTGTTTTGCCAGCGCTTGAAATCTATACTATACCATCGGTCGCCTCTGTGCTGATTCTTGTCTGGATATTAGGAATATGGTATGCCATCGTCAAATACAAGCTCATGTACCTGAATTGAGAAAGGATGATTGTGTATTGGTGGAAGCCGGGGACATCATACCCGGAGATGGTGAAATAGTCGTCGGAGTCGCTTCGGTCAACGAAAGCGCCATAACGGGAGAAAGTGCGCCTGTGATACGGGAAAGCGGCGGCGACAGGAGCGCCGTCACCGGCGGGACAATGGTGTTGTCGGACTGGATCGTTGTTCGGATCACAGCCAACCCCGGCGAAACATTTCTCGACCGGATGATCTCGATGGTGGAGGGCGCAAAACGGCAGAAGACGCCCAACGAAATAGCCCTCGACATACTTCTGGCCGGGCTGACTATAATCTTCCTGTTCGCCACCGCGACCCTGTTACCGTTTTCGATCTTCAGCGTGACAGTGGCAGGACAGGGGAGTCCGGTCACGATAGTAGTGCTGGTGTCGCTTCTTGTATGTCTGATACCGACCACGATTGGGGGGCTTCTATCGGCCATCGGCATCGCGGGAATGGACCGTCTTATTCAGGCCAACGTAATTGCCATGTCAGGACGCGCGGTCGAAGCGGCGGGCGACGTGGACGTACTCCTCCTAGACAAGACCGGTACGATAACCCTCGGCAACAGGCAGGCTACAGCTTTTATCACGGCTCCCGGAGTGGATGCACAAACACTTGCTGATGCGGCCCAACTTTCATCCTTGCCGGACGAAACTCCGGAAGGCCGCAGCATCGTGGTCCTGGCCAAGGAGAAATATGGCCTTCGCGAACGGGACATTCAGGCGCTCGGTGCGAAGTTTATCCCCTTCTCGGCTCACACACGTATGAGTGGTGTTGATATGGAAGGCCGTGAAGTGAGAAAGGGCGCTCCGGATGCGGTAGAAGATTACGTGAAGGGCAAGGGGGGTGACTTCCCTGTCGATATTAAGGCCGTTGTGGAGGAAGTTGCTAGCGCAGGTGCAACCCCGCTGGTAGTTTCCGAAGGGAATAGGGTCCTCGGTGTCATTCGTCTCGGTGATATCGTAAAGGGGGGCATCAAGGAGCGGTTTGCCGAACTCAGGAAGATGGGTATCTCCACCGTTATGATCACCGGCGACAATCCTCTTACAGCTGCCGCGATTGCAGCTGAAGCAGGGGTCGACGACTTTCTGGCTCAGGCCACACCAGAGACTAAACTGCAACTGATACGGAAGTACCAGACAGGCGGCAGACTCGTCGCAATGACCGGAGACGGGACGAATGACGCACCTGCGCTCGCACAGGCTGATGTTGCGGTCGCGATGAACACAGGCACGCAGGCGGCCAAGGAGGCCGGCAACATGGTAGACCTCGACTCCAATCCTACGAAGCTGATAGAGATAGTGGAGATCGGAAAGCAGCTATTGATGACACGCGGCACACTTACGACATTCAGCATCGCAAATGATGTGGCGAAATACTTCGCCATCCTGCCGGCCGCGTTCATCGTCATTTATCCGCAGCTCGCAGCGCTCAATGTTATGGGACTCTCGACACCTCATAGCGCCATATTGTCGGCGGTCATATTCAACGCGCTGATAATCATTGCCCTGATCCCATTGGCTCTGCGCGGTGTCTCGTATCGGCCGCTAGGCGCAGCAGTCGTGCTGCGAAACAATCTTCTTATTTACGGGCTGGGAGGTCTGATCGTACCCTTTATCGGTATCAAGCTGATCGATTTGATCATAACCTTCTTGAATCTGGCGTGAGGTGACGGATATGTTGAAAATGATAAGACCGGTAATAGTCTCTATCTTTATATTTACGATATTGACGGGGGTGATCTATCCCCTGATAGTGACAGGGATCTCTCAACTTGTTTTCCCTGGACAGGCTGGCGGCAGTCTGCTGCTGAAAGACGGGAAACCTGCGGGTTCTTCTCTCATCGGACAGCCATTCGATGATCCGAAGTATTTCTGGGGGAGGCTGTCCGCGAGCTCTCCGTTCCCTTATAACGCGGCCGCTTCATCGGGCTCGAATCTGGCTGAGACGAATCCCGACCTTGTGAAAAATGTGCAGGGACGGTTAGACGCTTTGAAGNNTCTGGAAGCGGCCTAGACCCTCATATCAGCCCTGCTGCTGCCGAATACCAGGCAAAGCGTATCGCGAAGGAGCGCGGGTTGGATGAATCAAAGGTTCAGGCACTCGTAGCAAAATATACCGAAGGCCGCCAATTGGGAATTCTCGGCGAGCCGAGGGTCAATGTACTCAAGCTGAACCTGGCGCTGGATGATCTTAAATAAGAAGAGTTATGGAGGGGGGAAGTAATGAGATTAAATTTATTGAAACTCTACGCTGTGATATTCATCTTATTAATAATGATCATTCCCTCGACGGGGGCTGCGGCTTCCTACACGCCTTCTTTCCGTCTTATCCCTGACGGCAGGTCGGAGGTTGTCAAAGGAGGCTTAGTCTACCTGTTCCATAGCGGAACACAAGATATCGTCAACACTCTCCATAGCGGCGACGTCTTTGTCGTATATCGAATTAATCCTCTATGCAAAATGGAAGAAGTCGGGAGAGTCAGGTTTGTGAAATTTGTGGGCGAGCTATATCTGGAAGCCGAGGTCATCGAGGGAGAACTCAAGGCGGGCGATATCGCTAAAGAGAAAAACATATCGTGTCTTGTCGTGGCAACCGAACCCTGTACCAGATAGAACGGCTGACAGGTTATTATATGTTTGAGGCTAAGTGAATGGATAAGAGTTATGGAAGAACAACGGCCTGATCCCGATCTATTGCTAGACCAGATGCGCAGGGAGACTGAGCGCAGCCGTGAAGGGCAACTGAAGATATTCTTCGGTGCCGCTCCGGGCGTTGGAAAGACTTACGCCATGCTCGAAGCCGCACGCAAGAAGATCTCCGAAGGTGTCGATGTCATAGTCGGACTGGTCGAAACTCACGGCCGCAAAGAGACTGAAGCGTTGCTCGAGGGATTGGAAATAATGCTGCTCAGGAGCATAGAGTACCGTGGCGCAGTCCTGAAGGAATTCGATATCGACGCGGCCCTTGCACGCAAACCCTCTATCATCCTGGTTGATGAACTTGCCCATTCAAATGCGGAAGGGTCCCGCCATAAGAAACGCTGGCAGGATTTATACGAACTTCTTGGCGCCGGGATGACGGTCTATACGACAATGAACGTGCAGCACCTCGAAAGCCTTAATGATGTGGTCACACAGATAACAGGCATCAATGTTCGTGAAACAGTGCCGGATTTCCTGCTTGAGCGGGCAGACGAGATAGAGCTTATCGACATTCCTCCGGAAGATCTTCTGCAGAGGTTGGCAGAAGGAAAGGTATATGTAGCCGAACTCGCGGCACAGGCCCGCAAAAATTTTTTCCGAAAGGGAAATCTGCTTGCGCTACGTGAGCTTGCGCTGCGCCGGACTGCGGAACAGGTGGACGAACAGATGCAAAGCTACCGCCGCGGCAAAGGGGTAAAAGAGGTATGGCCTGCTGCCGAGCGCATACTGGTATGCATAGGCCCTAGCCCCTTTGCGACCCGCCTTATACGCGCAGCCAAGAGAATGGCAGCCGGCCTTCGTGCGGACTGGATCGCGGTCAATGTAGAGGCCCCGGGAAAGGTGCGTCCCTCGGGAAACGACATCAAGGGACTTGCTGACAATATGCGTATCGCCGAGGGCCTCGGCGCCGAAACGGTAGTCCTTTCAGGTCACGCTGCAAGTGAGGCGATCCTGGATTATGCACGCAGCCGGAATGTGACAAAGATAATCGTCGGCAAACCTACCCACCCCCGCTGGAAAGATATGATATTCGGCTCATTGCTCGACGAGCTCGTTCGGGGAAGCGGCGATATTGATGTGTATGTGATCAGTGGCGATTCAAGAGAATCGATGCCGCGCCCGGCTGTCAAAGCCGGTACAGCTAAAGTGCCGGCACGGGACTGGATTATTAGCGTGGCCGCTGTAGCGGGCTGTACTGCCTCAGCCGCACTGATGTTCCGTCGTTTCGAACTTGTCGACATAGCCATGATCTATTTGCTCGGCGTCATATTCACCGCAAGCCGTACACACAGAGGTCCGGCGATTCTGGCCTCTCTGCTTAGCGTAGCGGCCTTTGATTTCTTTTTTGTACCCCCATTCTACACCTTCGTCGTTCACCAGAAAAGCTACTATGTCACCTTTATCGTAATGTTCATCGTCGCGTTTGTCACTAGCAGGCTTACCGTTCGCGTGCGGGAACAGGCCGATGCGGCTAGGCGGCGAGAGAGGAGCACCGCGGCACTCTATCGCCTGAGCCGGGAATTGGTTCATGAACGCGGGCTTGAACAATTGAGCGCCATCGCAACAAAACATATCAGCACTGTATTTTCTCAAAACACAGTCATTCTTACTCCGGATGACCAGGGCCGATTGCTTACTCCGGCAGGAGACCCGGAGTCCTTTGTTCTGGATGAACGAGAGTTAAGCGTTGCGCAGTGGGCTTTCGGTCACAGACAAAAGGCGGGCAGAGGAACTGACACTCTTCCCGGTGCAAAGGGCCTATACATGCCGCTGGTTGCATCATCGAGGACTGTCGGTGTCATAGGCATCAGGTCGGATGATGCTGCCGGATCGTTCGAGCCGGAACAGATTCATGTCCTTGAGAATTTCGCCCACCAGGTCGCCATGGCGTTTGAAAGGGCACTGCTAGCCGAAGAGGCTCAGCATGCCGTGCTGAAAGCAGAAACCGAAAGCCTGCGTAATACGCTGCTGAGTTCGCTCTCGCATGATCTCCGCACACCATTGGCCGCGATCACCGGATCATCTACTACATTGCTTCACCAGGACGATGTCCTTGACAGGCACAGCCGTCGTGAACTGATCTTCACAATTATCGAGGAGGCTGAACACCTCAACCGGATAGTCCGTAATGTTCTTGATATGACGCGCATCGAATCGGGCGCCATCACCGTAAAGAAAGAATGGCTGCCGATCGAAGAAATAGTCGGCTCAGTGCTGAACCGCCTAGCGGAGAAACTTATAGAGCATCCGTTCACGACGAAGATTCCGAAAGACCTCCCGATGGCTCCATTTGACCCGCTCCTTATAGAGCAGGTCCTTATGAATCTGCTCGAAAATGCTGTAAGATATACTCCGGCAGGAACGGTGATCGAACTTTCGGCCAGCGTCGAAGACGATGAACTCCTGGTCGAGCTGGCAGACTATGGTCCGGGGATTACTCCGGGGGACGAAGAGCGGATATTCGAGAAGTTCGTTCGCGGTCCCGCGGCAGCCGGAGGAATCGGGCTGGGACTGACGATTTGCCGCGCGATCATCAATGCCCATGGCGGCCGAATTTGGGCTGAAAACAGGAAGGGCGGCGGCGTGGTTTTCCGTTTTGCGCTTCCGATATCGGAACATCCACCGGTCGTGGAGACCGATGAGGAGACAGTTCGTTTCATATCATGACAGGCGACAGAGGGCTTATTTTACTTATTGAGGATGAACCCCAGATGCGGCGATTCCTGAGGGTAACGCTTCAGAGCCGCGGCTACGATCTGATCGAAGCGTCATCGGGGGAGGAGGGGATTGCCCAGTCCGCGACGCGCAAGCCGGATGTTATACTGCTTGACCTCGGGCTGCCCGATCTCGATGGCTTGGAAGTGCTGGGGAGAATACGCGAATGGTCTCAGACGCCGGTGATCATCCTATCAGCGCGGGAACAGGAACAAGATAAAATTAGAGCGCTCGATGCAGGGGCCGACGACTATCTCACAAAGCCGTTCAGTGCAGGAGAGCTGTTGGCAAGGATCCGCGTTGCGTTGCGTCATCAAGTTATGCAGGAGGGTCAGACAGAGCCGGTCTTCGTCCAGGACACCCTGCGCGTCGATCTTGCTAAACGCCGCGTATTCCTGAAAGAGTCTGAAATCCACCTTACGCCTATCGAATACAGGTTGCTTGCATATCTAATCAAAAACGCCGGCAAAGTGATTACGCATAAACAGCTGCTGAAAGAGGTATGGGGGCCGGCTTATGCCAACCAGGCGCACTATGTGCGGGTTTATATGGGCATGCTCAGACATAAGCTGGAGGAGGACCCTTCACGCCCACACTTTTTCATCAACGAACCGGGAGTCGGCTATCGGCTGAGGTTCGAGGTCCCGCCTGAGCAAGATTCCTGACGTCATCGTCAAAGATACGTATCATATCAGCGGTATAAATGTCATCCCGACTTTGACAGACGTGGAAATATCTCGTTTGCAATAGGATATTACAGGTGTTTTTTCAGGGCTGGTCCAGGTTCGGGCTGACCGGAAGAACAGGGAACCACCAAAGATTATTTTCTGAGCGGCTTGAAAAAATCACTAATTGTTTTCTCCAAACCCTTCATGGCAGGACAGTTTCTGAAGATGGTAAGAGAAACGTGCGACAAATGAAAGGACCAGCCATCCCAGTGCTAATGGATGATGCTGGCCAACTAAACTACCGACAATGGACATCCCGCACAACGTTTTATCGGTTTGCAGTGTTCCTTTCCCACCATGACAAACAGTGCGTGATACTCATTAAAAAGCAGGACTTCTTCATCGAGTTCACCATAAAAGAGTTGTCGGCATTCTTCATAAGTTGCGTTCATTTCTATGAAGCCGTGCCGCGATAATACCCTTTTCGTGTAAGCATCAATGACGAAGGCAGGTTTGCCGAGGGAGTATAGAAGTATCGAATCGGCAGTCTCCTGACCGATCCCGTTGACAGCAAGAAGTTCTTGCCTGAGTTTTTCCGTCCGGCCTTTTTTCATTCGTGCCATACTGCCGCCGTAGCTACCGACAAAATAATCGATGAAGGCCCGCAGTCTCTTTGCCTTTATGTTGTAATATCCGGAGGGCCTGATAAGGGATGCAAGCTGATCAATCGGCATCTGATGGATGACCTTGGCGTTGAGCATTTTATGCTTCTTTAAGTTGCCGATGGCCTTTTCGACATTGCCCCAGTTAGTGTTCTGAGTAAGGATCGCGCCGACAGCGATTTCGAACGGCGTATCGCCGGGCCACCAGTGCTGTGGACCGTAAAATGAATAGAGCGTTTCGTACAACGCCATGAGAGAAAGGTCTTTTCGAGGACGAGCTTTTTTATGCATATATTCAATAGTGTGGGACATACAGCTTTTCGTCGAAAGAAGCTTGGGTCATCCGGCACTGATATTAAAGAAAGAAACGACCGGTCATATTTTGAACAAAGTAGCGATAGCCGAATAACCCAGGCTCCATCGATAAAAACCACCGCTCCACGCTTTGACTATTTATATCCCGAGTACTTGTCGATCTTCTGCATGAATTCCATCCAGATCGGCAATGCCGCCCTCGCGCCGGTCTCTTTATTACCGATTGGGACATGATTGTCCCTGCCGACCCAGACGCCGACGACGAGCGAGTCGTCGAAGCCTATAAACCAGGCATCTGAAAAATCATTTGTCGTGCCTGTTTTTCCATAAACCATCCTCGGTATCTCCTTAGCCTTCATCGCAGTTCCGTGCTCGACCACGGCCCTAAGGAGATTCTTTATTTGCGCAGTCGTTTCCTCCGAAAAAACATCTTCTGAAGCTGCCTCTTCCTCATCGAGCACACTACCATCGCGGTTCAGGATCTTGTCATAGTAAATCGGCTGGATTCTCTTTCCTGTTGCGAAGGCCATGTATGCGGCGGTGATCTCTATCGGTGTAACATCGGCAGCGCCAAGGGCGGTTGAAAGATACGGAGCTATTGTGCTCTTGATCCCGCACCTCTCGGCAACGTCAATGACATCCTTGATGCCGACCTGGCTGGCGAGCCTGACCGTTGCTGTGTTCAGCGAAAGTGCGATAGCCGTGGACAAAGGGACGTATCCGTGATATTTGCCGTCATAGTTCTTAGGCGCCCATGCCTTTCCGGGCACCCCGCCCGGAAACGACACCGGACCATCCAGGACCTTGCTGTCGGCCGTCATGCCTTTTTCGATCGCCGTGGCATAAACAAAAGGTTTGAATGCTGACCCCGGCTGTCTCACCGCCATCGTAACCCTGTTGAATTGAGTCTCCCAGAAGTCGGTGCCGCCGACGAGCGCCTTTATGTGGCCATTCCTGAGATCGATAGCGATCATGGCGGCCTGGACACCTGGTTTCACCCGCTGATCCAATGACTTGATGCCGTTGGCTATAGCTTCTTCTGCAATCTTCTGCATAGTAAAATCGATAGTAGAATTGATCTTCATTCCCGCAGTATAGAGGTCGGGATAAAGCTCTTCCAACTGCTGTCTTAAGGACTCCACGAAATAGGGCGCTTCGAATTTCCTGAAGAAGGGCTTGGGCGGTAATTGTTCTGCCTTGGCTATTTCGTATTCTTGCTGGCTAATGAACCCGTTGTCGAGCATGTTCTTCAGCACGAGATTCCTTCTGGTGCGGGCCTTTTCCGGTTTCCTGAACGGAGAATATGACGAGGGGGCCTTCTGCATGCCTGCAATCATGGCAATCTCTCCGACGGACAATTCATCGACCGGCTTGCCAAAGTAAGTGCGGGCCGCTGCATCGATACCGTACGCCCTTGTACCGAAATAGGTCTGGTTAAGGTACATCCCCAAGATCTCATCCTTTGTATACATCTTCTCAAGCCGGGACGCGATGATCGCTTCTTTGATCTTACGTTTTATGCTCTTCTCGGGTTTCAGGAAGACCATTTTAGCGAGCTGCTGCGTGATGGTGCTTCCTCCCTCGACAACGCCCTTTGCCATGATGTCCTTATACAGGGCGCGCAGTATGCCTAAGAAATCGACCCCGTGGTGCGAGTAAAAGCGCTGGTCTTCGATAGCGACAAAGGCCTGCTTTACCTTAAGAGGTATCTTGTATGCAGGTATATAGGTCCGTCTTTCGAGATAAAATTCCGCGAGGACCTTTCCGTCGGATGAATAGACGATCGATGATTCCAGAGGAGTGTAGCTTTCGAGCTGGTGGATGTCGGGAAGATCTGAAAAGAGCGAATAGAAATACCCTCCCGCCCCACCTATTGTAATCATGAAGAGGAAAAGGGCTGTGACCTTGAACCATCCGGGAATACGCATAAATTATTATAACAGTTGCAGAGAAAGATTAGCCTCAAGGGCCAGAATTTGTTCGATCCAGTCATTTGAGGCGTAACTTAGACTACGCATGAAATTTCAACTGAAAGCTTGATGTCCCCCATGTGTCAGTTCATAGTTTCACCAGCAATGTCGCTCCTGAGGAATTGCAAGACACATGACGATGTAAATGAATTGTGGGAGAAGCTCTCCAGGGGTGAAGAAAAAGTACAGTGCGGCTGGCTTAAACCCATCTTCTACAGCAGGTAAA
>PMYY01000009.1 GCA_003170655.1 Nitrospiraceae bacterium | reverse complement strand
GTAAAGATTATTTGATCATCCGTCTGTCTAGTTGAAAGTCGGTACATTCCCAAATATTTTGGCATCTCACCAAAGATAATGGCATCTTCAATCTCTATATCCAGATCATGTTTAAAGTGCTGATGTGTTGTATCGGAGGAAATCATCGATAGTCGTTTCAAAATATCATCGAGATAGTTCTATCACTTTCATGTCGTAATCATTGCGGCGATCATGTTGAGTATGCTGTCTTGGTTGCTATTCATTATCATCAGTGGAACGATGCGGCTTATTAAGAAGCTTTCTTCCGGTTATCATCAAGTCGTCATGCTATCGAGCCCAGCCCTGTGCTTCATTGATGTAAAAGGTCAGTATAATATGCTACTATTTTTGCAGATGACCGGAAACTGATTGGCCCACGCGAAATTATTATCGTGACCGTAAAGGCTATTTAAAACGAAGATCCAATAAGGCAAACAAATTCATCCAGCCGAACGAGAATAGGCGCTATGCTTTTTTCATTCCTGCATTCGTTGCCCAGTGGCTGCTTGTTGGGTAGGACTTTTCTGCGTCGGATTAGGAGGCGCGCGATTATTACACGAAGACAGTTTATCATTTCCGCAACGGCAATGGTCGGTGGACCACTGGCCTTGGGGGCTTGCTCGTCAGGAACAGATAATGAAAGTTACAAAGCCGCCGTGCGCAGGACTTGGCGCCATTCCGAAGGCCGGATCAGTGGCGGTTCTTTAGTTCAGCGCGAGCTCGTTCGCTATGCGACCCTCGCTCCGTCTAGTCATAACACGCAGTGCTGGAAGTTTCGCAGCGAAGAGTGCGCAATCTCGGTTTTGCCTGATCTCGCGCGTCGATGTCCTGCGGTCGATCCAGACGATCACCACCTTTTTGTCTCGCTTGGGTGCGCAACAGAGAATCTGATACAGGCGGCACTGGCGAATGGTTTGAAAGGTGAGGCGTGCTTTAACGCCTCGGCAGCGGATGGAATAAGGGTCGCTCTGGAGCCGACCAATGCTGTCGTCTCGCCACTGTTCCAGGTGATTCCTGAGCGTCAGTGCACGCGTGCAGAGTTCGACGGGAAGCCTCTGTCAAACGAGGAATTGAGGATGCTTGAACAATCCGGCACAGGTAATGGTGTTCATGTCCTTCTTCTCACCGAGAAAACAACGATAGAAAAAGTCCTTGAGTATGTTGTTCAAGCGAATACAGCTCAGATGAACGATCCTTCTTTCGTCGAGGAATTAAAATCATGGATTCGCTTCGGCGATGAGGAAGCGGTCAGAACTGGGGATGGGCTGTTCACGCTAGCGTCTGGCAATCCATCCGTGCCAAGGTGGCTGGGAAGCATCCTCTTCGGCATGTTCTTTACGCCAAAGAGCGAGAATGACAAGTATGCGAGACACATTCGCAGTTCCGCCGGGATTGCGATTTTCATATCGGAAACGAACGATAAAACTCACTGGGTTGAGGCCGGCCATTGCTATGAGCGCTTTGCCCTGCAATCGACCGCTTTGGGAATTCGCACCGCAATGATCAACCAGCCGGTCGAAGTCTCATCGTTACGGCCGCAGTTTGCAGCTTTCCTCGGCGTTGGAAGCCGCAGGCCCGACCTTGTTGTTCGCTTCGGACGAGGCCCGAGAATGCCGCAGTCGCTGCGCCGACCTGTACAGGCGGTACTGGCTTGAGCCATCGCAAAGCTAACCCGTCCGTCAACCAGACCCGCGACGGGCGGTTCCCGGTGCAGCAAATGTTGAAGCAGAAAGAAGAAATGACATAAGGTGGAAATGATTCTATTTGTGATTCTTGGACTGGCTGTATTAATTACCGTTGCGCTGGTATACGGCTCTAGTCGTTGGCGCTCTGCAACAAATGAGATGCATGCCAAGCTGGAGGCAGCTCGTCTCCCCATCGGGGTAAAGACGTTTGATCCGAATGAATTGATCGGCTTACCTGCCCCGGTTCAAAAGTACTTTCGCACTGTACTTAAGGCTGGACAACCTATGGTCGCGGCCGTCAGCGTTGAACACGCTGGCACCTTTAACATGAGCGAAACCGGCGAACAATGGAAGCCCTTCACCTCTACCCAGCGAGTAATCATCCAGCGGCCTGGCTTCGACTGGGAAGCCCGTATCGAGATGATGCCTGGAGTGGCGGCACGTGTGCATGATGCCTACATTTCCGGCGAAGGTCTTCTTCATGCGTCACTGTTCGGACTGGTGTCGATAGTGAATCTTCGCGGCACGCAGGAGATAGCGCAAGGTGAACTGATGCGATTCTTTGCCGAAGCAGCATGGTACCCGACAGCGCTACTCCCAAGCCAGGGCGTTCGCTGGGAGGCGGTTAACGATACCTCATCCAAGGCAATGCTGGAGGATGGTAAAATCACTGTAACAATGCTGGTCCGCTTCAATGAGGATGGGCTGATTGAATCGGGGCGCGCTGAGACTCGCGGGCGCACCGTTGCAGGCGCGGTGATACCCACACCGTGGGAAGGCCGATGGAGCCACTACGAGCTACGTGATGGGATGCTCATTCCACTTGAAGGAGAGGTTGCATGGATGCTTCCCGAGGGACCGAAGCCCTACTGGCGCGGACGCATCATAAACCTCAATTATGAGTTCGCAAAATGACCGATTCCTGTCGAATTCGTGCACTATCTAACCACTGCCTTGCACTTGGATCGCCTCCAGGCAGCGCGTTACGACAACAGCTAAACAGAGCATCGGACGGATCGGCCAAAAGAGAGAGAGGCCATTTTGGTTGTTATTAAGCAATCCAGCACGTGCGTTTACAATTTGATGACGATAATAATAAAACCTATTAACGAGGCGCACCGCATTGCCATTGGCGGCAATAATAAACTTTGAATTGGAGAGATTTAATGAAACTTCCAGAAAATCAAATCCGTTACATTGATTTGCCAGAGATTTCCGAGACATTTGTTGATTCGTTCGGCGCCATGACGTTTGATGGACAAACTGCCCGCATTGAACTGTGTGTACAGCGAATGGACATGCCAACGGGGATACCCAAACCAGACCATAAGCCAACCGTAAGAAAATATACTGCTTGTCGATTGGTGCTCACCCCCGACGCCCTTATTGACTTATCAAATAACTTGCAAAATTTAATAATAGCATTAACAAAGCAAGGGGTCATAAAGCCAATACAGCCGGACACCGGAACAACTCATTAATAAAAGTCCTCTCAACAATTGTGACGTGGAATCTAGCTTTCTACTTATTATCGATACCACGGATCCATAGCTCATTACTCAAGCTTTCTTTCGGAAGTCGAAACCAGCTCTTGTCAGTGGAGAATGTTTGTGCCTACCGAATATCCTCAATGTGCCGGGATCAGAGATTTAATAATTTCCAAAATTAACATC
>PMYY01000090.1 GCA_003170655.1 Nitrospiraceae bacterium | reverse complement strand
CCATTTTCTCTCATTAAACTTGGGTATGATCTTGCCGAACATCTCTTGGAGCAGGAACCGTCCAACCCTAGTGCCTGCATCGACGGCTGTGAGTATAAAGACCGCTTCGAACATAATGGCAAAGTGGTACCAATACGCCATCAGACCCTTCATAAATGGAATTGAGTCAAAGATGTAAGCCATGCCGACGGCAAGGGAGACTGCTCCGCCAGGCCTGCCCTGGATCTTTTCGCCGACTTCAGCTGCAAGCCTGTTGAGTTCGACGGTTGGCATTCCGAGTTTCGCAAACGCTGCCGGTGCGGAATTGATTGCGAAATAGTCAGCCGGTATAAGCACGCATGCAGCTATTAAAGCCATTATCGCAACAAAGCCCTCCATCAGCATCGCGCCGTAACCCACAAAAAGGACGTCTCGTTCATTATTGATCATCTTCGGGGTTGTGCCAGTGGCAATAATTGCATGAAAACCCGATATTGCGCCACAGGCGATGGTGATAAAAACATACGGAAAGACATTGCCAGGAATAACCGGTCCGCCACCTCCGACAAATTGGGTAAGCGCAGGCATCTTGAGTACAGGCTGGACGAAAAAAATGCCGACAGCGAGCGTAGCGACAGTAGCGATCTTAAGATAAGTCGAGAGATAGTCTCTTGGCGCCAAAAGCATCCAGACCGGTAGAACTGAAGCGGCGAATGCATATAGCGGGATTGCCACCGCAATCTGATGTTTGCTGAGCTTCATCATCTCGGCAAGTGTCGAACCCGGCTCTATAGCACCCCCTGCATAAACAGCCAGGGCGAGCAGAAATACACCAATTAAACTGGCGCCTTTGACATCACCCAGCCTGATCTTGTACATCCAGAAGCCCATAAAAATCGCAATCGGTATAGTGGAACCTACAACGAAGACGCCCCAGAAGCTCTCGAAAAGGGCGTTTAGACAGGCGATAGAAAGACCGGCAAGTGTAAGAACAAGAATGAAAAGAAAGGCAAAAGAAGCAACTACTCCGACAGTCTTTCCGACTTCGCTTTCGGCAATCTTCGCAAGACTCTGTCCCTTGTGACGCATTGAAGCAAACAGCACGATCATATCGTGTACCCCGCCTGCAAGCACACAGCCGACGATAATCCATAGCGCTCCCGGAAGAAAGCCGAACTGGGCAGCAAGTACCGGCCCGAGCAAAGGACCTGCAGCCGCGATGGCCGCAAAATGATGCCCAAACAGGACAAACTTATTCGTTTTTACATAGTCGATGCCGTCCGAACATGTCTCAGCCGGCGTCGGCCGGTCTGCTCTGAGGTTTAGGACCTTGTTCGCAATGAACAACCCATAGAGCCGATAAGATATTGCAAATATGCAGAGCGATACGAATACGAGCGTGACTGCGTTCATGTGTACCCTCCCTTTTTAAATCACCTATCGCCGTTCATAACGGCGGCTCTAATTCAAAAAAAAGTATACTGGTCTCCTATCCATCACAACTCCGGGGCTTTCGAGGGCACAAGACAGACCACGATCAATGTGTCAGGGCCTGTATTCCTGATCTGGTGCTCTTCGTTGCTGAGGATAAGCAGGACATTCCCGGCCTCGACACCGTTCCATTGCCCGTTGCCATAGACTTCACCTTTGCCTTGATGTATGAACATCTCATGCTCCCAATCATGCGCATGTTTCGGGGTGTTACCTCCCGAAGAAATCTCGAATACCCTCATGCAGAAATTGTCCGCGCCGTCGGCCCTGCCAATCACGACACGCGCAGCAACTCCCTTCGCCTTTTCATTGTTGTAATGTGTCGCTTCCACCTGAGCATACTTAATGGCCTTCATCCATACCTCCACGAGATTGTGCTGATAAATTGTACCACGCCTGACAACTGTTTACCTTTGCTTTGCATAATAACTGCTTTATAATCTCTTAACCTCAACGGCGCGGAGCCAACCGCTTTACCGTCAAAAAGATCCTTTGCCATCATTACTGACACCCTGTTCAAACTTGCTGCCAAGCGCAAGACCTGCCTGCATCAATGCAGTATTGAGTCCTTTGGCGGAAACAGCATGATATTTCTTGCCCGGTTCGGATTCGGCGAATAAAATATACTTCTTTATCTCTGAGTCCGTCAGCGACTGGTAAGCATATAGAAACCCTGCCATTGTTTCCCGTTCTATAGTCTGCCGGAGCTGCGTCCTATCCTTATTCACTTCGCTAAGAATATCTTCCACTGACAGTCGCTGATCTGCGGGCATCTCGGCAGTGACAGCCAAGAGAAACGCAACCTGCATGTTGACCGCAATATTCACTCCGGCATCTGTTGCTTTTATCGCGTCATCCAATTTTGAGAGCAGTTCGGAACGCTTGGTCTTTTTTATCTTCTTTGCAGCCATCTTCTGTATTTTTTGATAGGCCGCTGGCGTGGATGCCTCTTCTTCCAGCCTTGAGATCTTCTCGCCCAACGGTGAATCGACCCATGCCAACACCATTCGGATGTCCTTCTCCGACAGGTTTCCCAGGATATACGTTTCAACAGTATCTTTCAGAATACTCGCATTGAACGCCTCTGCCGTTTTTCTGCTCAAATCATCAATTTCACCTTGGGAAAGGGGATTGTCGGATTCCAAACTCGCCCTGACTATATCGGCCTGCATGGTGGCCGGAATCTGTTCTATCTGCTTGCTCAATCCGGACTTCTGCATTAGAGTCCTCACGAGCTGCCGGTCGGCCTTTCCGTCTTCGGCGAAGCAAAGACCGGAGGATAACAATATCAGTCCTGCACAGATGATGCTGAATAACCTTACCATTTCCCTTGTTCCCTTCATCCAGTCAGGCATTTCTATTCTCCATCGCCGGAAAATTTATTGCCGCACTTTTTCAAGATCACAAATTGTGATCTTGA
>PMYY01000157.1:4741-4878 GCA_003170655.1 Nitrospiraceae bacterium | reverse complement strand
ATCATCGACGCGCTTAAGAGGGCGTCGGCAAGCAGGATAACCGCTGTAATACCCTATTACGGTTATGCCCGCCAGGACAGGAAGGTGCAGCCGCGGGTGCCTATTTCTTCTAAACTTGTCGCCGACCTGCTCACCGC
>PMYY01000157.1:0-4702 GCA_003170655.1 Nitrospiraceae bacterium | reverse complement strand
CTCGTTATCGTCTCACCGGATGCGGGTGGAGTTGAAAGAGCCAGATCCTTTGCTAGAAGGCTTGACGCATCATTGGCCATCATAGACAAAAGGCGGGAAGCTGCAAACGTTTCGAAGGTCATGCATGTTATCGGTGACGTAAAAGGCAAGGACACAATTATTCTTGATGATATGATAGACACTGCGGGGACCACGACTCAGGCGGCGCAGGTCTTGAAGGAATACGGCGCCCAGAGGGTCATGGCGGCCTGTACTCATGCCGTGCTTTCAGGCCCTGCCATTGACCGGATCAATGCATCCCCNNATCGTCGATTCTAGGTGAGGCTATCAAGCGGATTCACGATGAGAGTTCCGTGAGTTCACTTTTTTCATAATCGGAAAACAAGCAAATGAAGCTATATTTGAGGAGGAACTATGGAAAAGTTTAGTCTTAATGTTGTAAAAAGGGATGCACGCGGTAAAGGGGGAGCGCGCGGACTAAGGAGAAGCGGCCTCATTCCCGGGGTCGTATACCGCGGAGGTGACTCTATTGCGGTACAGCTTGCAGCAAAGGAATTATCACAGTTCATCAGCAAGACCGCAGGAGAGCAGGTCCTTGTTAACCTTGATTTCCAGGACGGCTCCAAAATGGCGATCGTAAAGGATTACCAGAAAGATCCCATTATGGGCGATTTGCTTCATGTTGACTTCCAGGAGATATCGGCAACCGAAGAGATCGAAATCTCGGTGCATATCATAACGACCGGTGAGTCCATCGGCGTAAAAAGAGACAAGGGAATACTGCAGTTCGGTATCAGGGAGATTGAGATCGAATGTCTCCCCGACAAGATTCCTGGCCACGTTACGGTGGATGTCAGCAATCTCCTCATCGGACAGACCATACATGTCAGTGATCTGAAACTCGGCGAAGGGATCAGGGTGATCACAGATCCCGGAGAATTGATCGTTGCCGTTACTACTATCAAAGAAGAAGTCGTCGCGGCCCCTGAGGTTGCAGTAGTCGAGGTGGCCGAGCCTGAAGTTATCAAGAAAGGCAAGAAGCCCGAAGAAGGCGCAGAGAAATAATTCAATAGGCGTTAGCCTCAGCGCTGTATGGCTCATTTATCGCGCATGGAGGCCGGCGCCTTTTTCTTGTTTAGATTAGGCGGTCATCGATATGTGGGTTATTGCAGGGCTCGGGAATCCCGGCGAAAAATACTCAGCCACGCGCCATAACATCGGCTTCATGGTGGTGGACAGGCTCTCGGAAGAATATCGCGTGCCGTTTACCGTGAAGGATGATTATTCGCTCGGGAAGGGGGCGATAGATCACGTAAATGTTATTCTCCTTAAACCGCTCACTTATATGAACCTGAGCGGCTCCGCAGTCAGAAAAATCCTAAAAAAAACGAATCTCCTCCAGGATGGAGAGATAACTAATTTTATCGTAATTCACGACGATCTCGATCTCGAAACCGGTGTTGTCAAGATAAGGAGAAACGGGTCATCGGGCGGCCACCGGGGCATCGAATCCATCATCCAAGAGACTGGAAGCAGGGATTTCATCAGGGTAAAAATCGGTATCGGCAGAGACCGGAAGATCCCTGTCGAAGAATATGTACTGCGCAGGTTTAGGGCTGCTGAAAAAAAGATGGTCGAAGATGGTATACTACAAGCAGTGCATGCGATTGAAACTATTCTTACCGGCGGGATCGAAAAGGCGATGAACGCGTGCAACCGGACTGCCAAGGATAGCATCCGCTGACACAATGAATATCTCCATAAAAAACATTCCGGAAAACGAAATCAGAGCGGACATACTCATCCTGCCCTTATTCGAGGAATATTCGACAGACATCTATGCGGACCTCGACCTGCTCGTCAACGGCCTTCTTTCGACGGTGATAAATTCAAAAGACTTTACCGGCAAACATGGGCAGACTATGTTGCTGCCTGTGAAGCATATCAATTCATCGAGACTATTGCTTGCAGGCATGGGAAAGAGGGACGAAATTTCCCAGGAAAGGATCAGGCAGTCTGGATCTAAGGCATTCTCGGCCGTGAGGGAACTTGGTGCAGCGGACATTGCCGTATCAACTAAACTTCTGCGCCGGTTACCCGAAGGAAAGTCCTTTATTCAGAAACCTGCATTTTATTTTCTTGAAGGCGGACTTCTCGGCATGTACCGGTTCGAAAAATACAAAACAGACAGGAAACGGGAAAAAGGCAAAAAAGAAATTTCATCGGTTACCATTATCGACGATGATAAGAGGTTTGACGCTGACGGACTCCTGAATATTGCATCCGCAGCATGTCTGGCGAGAGATTTGATTAATACTCCCGCAAACGACCTGACGCCGACTGCCCTGGCAAAACTGGCCGTTTCTATGAAGGGCAAAGGCGTGAAGGTGAAGNNTATCAAGCCGGGCGAGGGTATGGAAAGGATGAAATACGATATGGCCGGTGGGGCCGTAGTCCTTGCTGTACTTAAAGCTCTTGCAGCAATGAAGTTGTCCGTTAATGTCGTTGGGATACTTCCTGCTGTTGAGAACCTCATAGGGGGCAGCGCATCCCGGCCCGGAGATGTTGTGAAGACGATTACGGGGAAGACCGTCGAGATCATAAGTACTGATGCCGAAGGCAGGCTGACACTTGCAGATGCTATCGGATATGCAATAAAATATAAGAAACCCAGGGCGGTCATCGATATAGCCACACTTACCGGTGCCTGCAGCATGGCATTCGGTAACGAGGCCATAGCAATGATGGGTACTGACAACGAGCTCATGGATCGCCTGAAGGCTGCGTCTGAAGAGGTCTATGAAAGGGTATGGCCTATGCCTTTGTTCGTCGAGTACAAAGAATACTTGAATAGCGATATCGCTGATATCAAGAATGTGGGCGGAAGGAAAGGAGCACTTGCATCCTCGGCTTGTTTCCTCAGGGAGTTCGTAGGTGAGACACCATGGGTCCACCTCGATATCGCAGGAGCAGCATGGAGCGACAAAGACAGGCCTTATGCGCCGAAGGGCGCTACAGGGGTCGGAGTAAGGCTTCTGCTTAACTTTCTAAAGGAGATATCATCGTGATATATATATTTACCATTTTATCTGTCCTCATAATACCTTCATTCGCATTTGCCTGGGGACCGATGACACACATGTACCTCGGTAATGAAATATTCTCCTTTGCCCCTTTGATTCCGGCAGGCATCATGGCACTGATTCGTAAATACAGACAGGACTTTCTCTACGGCAACCTGATGGCCGACACGATATTAGGGAAGAAATACCTTCCGGACGCCAAGAGTTCGCACAGCTGGGAGATGGCCTTCAATCTGTTTGAACAGGCAAAGACGGGGCCTGAAAAGGCATTTGTCTACGGATATCTCAGCCACTTGGCTGCTGATACAGTCGCCCACGAGACGCTGACAGAAGATTTGAAGGACATCGGGCATACTTGGATAGAATTGAAGGCAGACAGTGTTATCGACAAGGTTTATTGGCTTCAATATGTTACGATGAACAAAACAATGAAAAAGAGGAATGAGAGGTTCCTAGAAGGCTCCATGGAGAGCTTCATATTTTCTTTCAAAACCAACAAAAGGATATATAAGGGGATTGTATTCCTCTCTTTTCTAAACAAAAAGAGAAAAAGAGGGATTGACAGGGAACAGATTGAGCGACTGCATAACGAATCGATTCTCAGGATGCTCGACCTTATAAGAAACGGCAAGGAATCGGTCGTTGTCCGGAAAAGCCCCCTGTAGCGGTCCCGTTATTTTCCCGTAAAATATCCCGATGATAAATCCTTCATTCGAGCGACATTTCTCCCCTTTCGTTTTTAAGGCACAGCGCTGCCATGTTTGATAAAACTTATCTCACGCCTGCTGAAGCCCTGACTGTGATTCTCGACAAGCTGCCCCGACAGGTACCGCATTCCGAGACCTTGAGGATCGAAGAGTGCTATGGCAGAATTGCTGCATCTGATGTAGTTTCTGCGGAAAACCTGCCCGGTTTTGCTCGCTCTTCGATGGATGGTTATGCCGTCAAATCAGCCGACACATATGGGGCCAGAGAAACCTTGCCTGCATATATAATCGTTTATCACGAAGTTTTCATGGGGGAAAAACCTGTGTTTGAGATCAAGGCCGGCGAGGCCGCGAAGATACCAACAGGCGGAATGCTTCCTGCCGGCGCCGATGCCGTGGTGATGCTGGAGCATGCTCAGGTTGTCTCAGAAACCATGATAGAAATAATGAAATCCGTGGCCCATGGAGAGAATGTCATCCAGAGTGATGAAGATATAAAAAAGGGATCTGCGGTTATTCTAAAGGGGCGGAAGCTCAGGGCCCAGGATATTGGTGCACTTGCGGGAATAGGCATTACGTCTATTGAAGTATTCAAAAAGCCGGTTGTGGCCCTTATATCGACCGGGGACGAAATTGTTTCATCCAGGGATCCTGTCGCTCCGGGGCAAGTCAGAGACATCAACTCCTTTACGCTTGCCGGCCTTATAATGGAGGAGGGCGGTATCCCGCACAAGAAAGGCATTTTCAGGGACGATTATGATACGATCAGGAATGCCGTTGAAGAAGCGCTTGTCGAATCTGACATGGTCCTGGTAATCGGCGGAACCTCTGCCGGCATCCGGGATATGACTGCAAAGATAATTGACGAAATCGGAAAACCAGGAGTCCTGTTTCATGGCGTAGCTGTGAAGC
>PMYY01000138.1 GCA_003170655.1 Nitrospiraceae bacterium | reverse complement strand
TGCTTCAGCATAATATCGACAACGCTCTTGAATTCGAACACACTCTTCACCCTAAGGGCGTTTGCAACAACGCCGAGTTTGGCGAAAGGCTTCGCATAAGGGGTGTCCGAAAATTCCCCGCAAATACGTGCAATCGTATCGCACATGATTGCAACGTCCCTGTATGGCGGGTTTTTCAGGATATCTGCGATATCATGTATAGTCTTGAGGGGCGGTTTATTCATCTCGCTATTTTCCTTTTCCAGATCCGTTGTTTTCTTTAAGAATAGCAGGTATGAAGCGGCTTTGGGAAGAAAGAACCGCCCCGGCGTCACGAGAAACGCCCATATTATGTATTGTCTATAAATGATCGTATGAAAGCTGCCTGTTCTTCCTTCGTGCCATCTCACTCGAATATCTCATTCCTATGGTTGACGCATTTTCCCTCAGATAATCGCTCAGCTTCGTGGTGCCGGCCGGAGGTGAGTCCGCATACAACATATTTGCCATGAGCCCCCTTATCTCATCCCAGGTTATGGTGACATCACCGAAGAGCCTCCCGACAGCCGTGCTAGCAATATACCCTATTTCGGGTGAAACGCTGATAATCAGCCGTTCCTTCCCTATGGTTCTGGCGATGGTCCTGACGAGTTCTTTGTAAACATACATCTCAGGTCCGATAGCGTCTATGATGCGGTCCTCTTCCTTCAGCCCTTCTTCGACTGCCAGCCGTGCGAGATCGTCAACAAATATTGGTTGTAATTTATAATTCCCGTTACCGAAAACGTCAAAAACAGGGAAATTCCTGAGAAACCAGGCGATGTTGTTGATGAGGATATCCTCCTTTCCGAACAATACGGCCGGCCTGAGGATCGCATAAGACAGACCGGATTCCTTCAGTAAACGCTCGACTATGGCCTTATCTTTAAAGTATTCGAATGCGGAACTCTCCGAGGCATTGAGAATGCTGATGTGTACGATCCGCCGAATACCGGCCTTTCCCGCGGCCTCGAACAGTTTCATCGTATTATCAACAGCCAGAGAAAAAGAAAAGTTCGCAGTGTTGAACCTAACCCAGTAGGTGTTATAAAGGACTTTTGCCCCGCGTAGCGATTCGACGAGTCTTTCTGGGTCGTTGAAATTGAAAGGATAAGCCTTAACACGTCCCACGAAAGGATTTTCGCGGCGCTGCGAGTTTGTCACTGTCCTCACTTCGAATCCTGCTTCCAGCAGGCGCCTCGCAATGTATTTACCCGCAAAACCGAAGGCCCCTGTTACGACGTGTACCTCTTTTTCAGCCATGACAATCCTCTCAACAGAGTATATCCATAAGTAGCCCGTCTGCCCAGCGAAGCGGACCAGCAGGTTTATGAATAGTCGATCTTAGGTTATAATAAAGCCATGGAATTCACACCGAAATGGATAGCATGGGAAATTACTAGAAGATGTAACCTTCGCTGCGTTCATTGCCGTTCTTCATCTGAGATGGTCGTCGAGGAGCATCCCGACTTCCTGATCCAAGAGGCCTTTCGCATTCTCGATGATATTGCAGGATATGCAAAACCGGTTATCGTCCTTTCAGGCGGCGAGCCGTTGTTGAGAAGCGACGTCTTCGACATCGCCAAGTACGGCACCGACAAAGGTCTTAGGATGTGCATGGCCACGAACGGAAGTCTAGTGACCGATGAAATCTGCGGGAAGATTAAGGCTTCAGGGATGAAGATAGTATCGATGAGCCTCGATGGCGCATCTCCGGAAGTCCATGACGATTTCAGAAACGAGAAAGGCGCTTTTGCCGGAGTTATGAATGCTGCCGCTCTATTTAAGAAGCATGGCATCGAGTTCATCATCAATTCTTCATTCACAAAAAGGAACGAAGAAGAGATCCCGAAAGTTTACAGTCTAGCCAAAAAGATCGGCGCGACTGCATGGTATCTATTCATGATCGTCCCTACCGGCAGGGGCGAGGAGATCATGAGTGAACTCATCTCGAAAGAGCGTTATGAAGATATCCTCGATTGGCATTTCGAGATGGAGAAAGACGAGCTAGACATGCTGGTGCGGCCCACCTGCGCGCCCCATTATTACCGTCTCGTGCTCCAGAAGGCAAAAGAGGAAGGCGTAAAGTTCGAAAGACGAACACTTAAATTTTCGACCGGGGGCTCGAAGGGATGTCTCGCCGGACAGCTTATCTGCCTCATCGATGTAGACGGCAATGTGCTTCCCTGCAGTTACTTTCCTAAGCCTGCCGGAAACGTCGGGTCGCAAACCTTTAAGGACATCTGGGAGAATTCCGAGCTCTTCAAGGAGCTGAGGGACTTCAAGAGCTACAAAGGCAAATGCGGCATATGCGAATACCTGAATGTTTGCGGCGGCTGCAGGGCGCGCTCCTACGCAGTACATGGCGACTACCTTGCTGAAGAACCGTTCTGCAACTATATACCGCGCCGAGCGCAAGAGGAGGTGAAGTGAACAATACATTTCTCATGGCCTGTCGGGGAGAAAAGACCGATTATACCCCTGTTTGGATAATGCGACAGGCTGGAAGATACCTGCCTGAATACCGTAAGGTCAGGCAGAAAGTAGATTTTCTAACTCTATGCAAGACGCCAGAGCTGGCCGCAGAAGTCACGCTCCAGCCGGTGAATATACTGAAAGTCGATGCCGCCATCCTCTTTTCGGATATCCTTATCCCGGTCGAGGCGATGGGTATGAAGCTCGAATTCTCTGAATCTAAAGGTCCTATACTCTATAACCCTATTCGTGACGAGGCATCCCTGCTTATGCTCAGGGGTCTTAACCCTGAAGAGGATGTCCCCTTTGTCGCGGATGCGATCAAGCTCGTGCGTCAGCAACTCGATGTTCCTCTAATCGGCTTTTCGGGCGCACCCTTCACGCTTGCTACATATATGATCGAAGGTGGCGGCACTAAGAATTTTATCAACTCAAAAAAGATGATGTACCAAAACCCCGCCCTCTTCCATAAACTTATGGATAGGCTTACCGAAGCTGTCATCCGCTATGTACAAGCGCAGATCGATGCCGGTGTTGACGCAATACAGATATTCGATTCATGGGTCGGATCGCTCTCGCCTCTCGACTTCAATATCTATGCATTGCCATACGTCCAAAAAATTGTTGCAGCCGTAAAGACGAAGTTGCCGATTATTTATTTTGCATTCAACAGCAGTGCCATGCTCCCTCTCGTAAAGCAGAGCGGGGCCGATGTTATCGGACTTGATTGGCGCATCGAGGCTGCCGATGCGGTCAAAGCACTCGGCACGGGCTGTTCGATCCAGGGCAACATGGACCCTTGCATCCTCTTCGGCACTCGTACCCTAATAAAAGAGCTCGTATCCCACGTTCTCAAAAGCTGCGAAGGCGCACGGGGCCATATCTTTAACCTCGGGCACGGTATCCTGCCTGAAACACCTGTGGATAATGCCGTCGCAATGGTCGAGGCTGTACACGAATTAAGCTCGAAAGTGAGATAAAATTACAATGCTCAAACTCGGCGTACTCGCATCAGGCCGCGGTTCCAACTTCCAGTCAATCATAGATGAAATAGAGGCAGGCAGTCTCAATGCCTCGATCAGTCTATTGATTACAGACAATCCGGATGCTTATGCGATCGAACGCGCAAAAAAACAGTCCATAAAACATCTCTATCTCAATCCCCACGATTTCAAATCAAAGAATGATTTCTATACCAGGATCGCCAAGGAACTTGTGAAGCGTGATGTTGATCTTGTTATCCTCGCCGGGTTTATGAGGATCGTCGGGAAGCCGCTGATAGAGGCCTTTCCAAACAGGATTATTAACATTCACCCTGCACTGCTGCCGGCCTTTCCAGGGCTGCACAGCCAGAAGCAGGCAGTCGACTACGGTGTAAGGGTCAGCGGATGCACCGTCCACTTCGTCGATGAGGGCATGGACACCGGACCGATCATCATACAGGCAGCTGTTGTGGTCTCGCCGGACGATACGGAGGACACTCTTTCAGAGCGCATACTTCGTCTGGAGCATAAGATTTTCCCTTATGCCATCAGATTATATTCCGAAGGCCGACTCTATGCCGACGGACGAACAATCAAGATCAAAGGGTATGAACTCAAAGATGAGTTCTTTATTAACCCGCCGATTCATAGATAATGAGAATCTCCGGCGGCTCCGCAAAAGGGAGAAAGGTCGGATCCAGGAAGGCCTTTGTCGCCAAGGGTGATAGCGATGAACTGAGACCTACTGCGTCCAAGGTCAGGCAAGCAATATTCAACATCCTGGCTGGAAAGATCGAGGGAAGTCGTTTTCTGGATCTTTATGCAGGCACAGGCGCAGTGGGGATCGAGGCTCTTAGCCGTGGCGCAGGCCATGTGGTATTTGTGGAGAACAACCCTGCCCGCGTCGGGATCATCGAAACCCTTGTGGAGAAATTCGGGTTTATCGGTCGCGCCTCAGTAGTAAAGGCCCAGGCCGAGTCTTTTCTCAGGAAGAACGCTGAAGGGTCTTTCGATATCATATTTCTGGATCCACCATATGCTACAGATGAAGTGGCACATTCCCTTCAGGTAATCGATGAATCTCTGCTTTTTAGAAAAGAAGGGACTGTGATCGCTGAGCATTCATCAAAAAAAATCCTGACCTATTCTCTCAAAACCCTCAGACTCAAGAAGAACTATCGCTATGGAGACACAGCCCTTGCGCTATATGATTATTCCAGACCTGAATAAATTTCCGCATTGAGGGAGAAAGACCCATGAAAAAGAAACTTGCCATCTATCCCGGCACTTTCGATCCTATCACCAACGGACATCTCGATCTCATCGAAAGAGGTCTCCGAATCTTCGATGATTTGATCATAGCGGTCGCTCCGAGCACCAAAAAGCAGCCCCTCTTCGACCTTTCAGAGAGGACTGCGATGATCAAGAACGCGGTCAGGAAATACAAGAATGTTAAGGTGGAGTCTTTTCACGGTCTGCTCGTCGAGTATGCAAGCTCGAAGGACGGCATTGCGGTCATCAGGGGATTGAGGGCCGTTTCGGACTTCGAGAACGAGTTCCAGATGGCACTTATGAACCGCAGGCTCGATATGAACATCGAGACGGTATTTCTGATGCCGTCCGAAGAGTACTCATTCCTAAGCTCCACGATCGTAAAAGAGGTCGCATCATTCGGGGGCGCAATAAAGGATCTCGTGCCGGAGGCGGTCGAGATTGCGTTGCGCGAAAAATTCAATGTACTTGAAAAAAGGTGCCAATGAGCTGCTATTCCAAATTATGAAGAATGTACTTAGAACAAAATTATTGGGATAGCATCTCCTTGCGTTGTACTGAATCCATCTCAAATAATTTCTTCTATCCTTCCATTATGCATCTTAAATTGCCTGCCGAGCCTTTTGGCGAGTTCCGTACTATGAGTAACTACTAGAAAGGTCACGCCTTTATTTTTATTCATCGAGGAGAATAATCCGATCATCTCCTCCTCTGTCTCTTCATCAAGGTCTCCAGTCGGTTCATCGGCCAGGACCAATTCCGGGGCATTTATAAAGGCGCGAGCGATTGCGACGCGGCGCTGCTGCCCACCAGAGAGTTGGGACGGATAAACTTTCATTTTATTCTCCAGACCGACTATGGCCAGCAGTTCTCGTGCATAAGCGACACCGTCAGGTTGCTGCTTTCCAAATACGGTCGGCAATATTACATTTTCCAAGACTGTAAGCGTAGGGATAAGACTCGAGAACTGGTATATGAAGCTGATCTTTCGATTCCTGAACGTAGACAGTTCATTATCGCTCATAGCTAGTAAATTTTCTTTATCGACGACTATACTCCCGGAATCAGGCTTTGTAAGCCCGCCTATAAGGCTGAGCAGAGTGGTCTTGCCGCTGCCGGAATGTCCGACTATCGATGTCATGTCTCCTTTCCCGATCGCAAGGGAGACATTATCAACAGCCCAGAATTTCTGGCCGTCGATCGAGTAGCTCTTTATAAGGTCATTAACTTTGATCATTGTACAATCCGCACTTTGCTAGGAGGCGCGGTTTATCTCCTTCAATAAGGCCTCTGCGACACTTTCATCGAATTTCTTAAGAGCCTCATATTCCTTCATAGCTGCCTGCTTACGTCCTGTTTTTAAATAAATCATACCCAAATTATATCTGGCGGATGAGTAATTCGGTCTGATCTTGACGGCTTTTTGCAATGCCGCTATCTCATCGTCCAATTTGCCCAACTTTCCAAATGCAACGCCGAGATTGTTGTAGGCGACAGCATTTCGGGGCATTAAACTCACTGCCTTGTTAAAAGCAGTAACTGCTTCTGCAGGTTGATTGATACGGTCATAAGCAGTGCCCATCTTGAAATAGGCGTAGCCCATGCCAGGCTTCAGGGCCACTACTTTCTTGTATGTTTCGACGGCTTCTGCGTACTGCTCATTCCTGTCGTAAAGGTCCGCGAGATGATAGAGTGCATCCGCATCATTAGGGTTTTGATCGACTTTTTTCTTCACATCTTTGAAAACCGATTCGTTCGAAGCCGAGTTCACTATCTGTGTTGAAGAAGGACTGGTTCTCGGTTCCTCTTTCTTGCATGATACTGTTGTCAAAACCATAAAGGCCAGAACAAGCAGCAATTCCCGACTCATCATAGACAAATGGATATTTCTCACCCTTCGCTCTCCCATTAAATTCATAACACTTCTACCCTTCTACTCCCCTTTTCTAATCGCTTCATATGGTTCCATATTGCTGGCCAACACTGCTGGAAACAAGGATGAAAGAATCCCCGTCAGCAAAGAAAAGATGACGGCACCAAGAACAAGTTCGACCAAGAATGTCATTTGCGGCAATAAATACGGCAATTTCAGGTGTTGCAGTATCGCATCCTTGAAGATCATCAAAATGGCCGAACCGCTTATCAGTCCGGCAATTCCTCCAAGTCCCGAAATTATTACAGCCTCGGTTATAATCAGTCCGAACACATGTTTCTTCCTGGCTCCCATCGACCGCAGCAGGCCAAGTTCCCTCTGGCGTTCATTGACGATCATATAGAAAACAAAGCCCATCATCAGAAGGGAGAGTATCCATAGCAAGGCGCTTATGATAAGGATCCCTTTCAGAAGACCCATCAACTGTTTTCTCACTGTGCTGATCACCTCATCGGAAGCCATTGCGCGCACTCCATCCACATCGTGCTCTATCCTTATGGCGACCCTGTCCGGCGCAATCCCCTCTTCCACCCGAACCAAAACGGTGGATATCTCGTCCTTGCTCAGGCTGATAGGTTGCATTGACTTGGTTTTGGAATCCTCAGCCATTTTGTACGCTGCATCCATAGTCATGAATATGGATTGATCAAAAAACTTAATCCCCGTCGGCTCCATCGTCCCTACGACTTTGAATAATGTGCCGAAAAAGGAAATCTGATCTCCTGCCATTACAGGCATTCCGCGCCCAGTTATCACTTCATTACCGGACAGCGGCTTCTTCAGGTTTTTTTCGAGCCATGGAGTTATCGTAAAGTCCGATGTCGGATCGAAAGCCACGAGAAAGGCATTCACGTTATAGCAACAGGTGAAAGAAGTCGGCTTTATGAAGAGCTGAGGGGAGGCCTTTTTGACGCCTCCAACACTTTTTACCTTCTCGAGAATATCCCTGTTCATATAGAAGCTAGTAGGTTCACCGGCAAGTAAGGCTGAGCGGGCATCTGCCGCATACTTCTCAGGGACGACTAGGACATCTGCCCCCAGTCTGTACGTTCCTATTTTCAATGCATTCTGCATGCTCGATATAAAGATGGTGGCCGAAAAAAGAGTACCTGTTACCACCGTCACGGACAAAAAAAGCAGAAGAGAACGCACTATTTTTCTTCGCAGGTTTTTGACGGCTAATGATGTTATATTCAATCGGGACATGATCTTGCGTTAAACCCTCAGTGGTACGTTCGATGCCAGTACACTTCCGATCACATGGAAAGGAGGTCAGACAATATAATTTGACCCCTTTCCATGTCTCGGACCTTCCACTATCCGTCGAAGACTGTCTAGTCTATTTCTTCGCCAACCAATTCACTTCGATACCGCAGACGAGCGGAGAACCCTTATCGATTTTCACCTCGACGCCGTATGCTTTATGGCACGATGCGCAAGCCGAAACCTTTTCGACGATGTGTGCATTCTTGAGGTCCATTACCGCCAATATGCTGTCATCGCCATATGTCCGCGACGAAATCAAAGCATATTTGCCGTCTGCCGTAAACGCGAAGTCGTGCGCTCTGATGTCGTCCGGCAGGACGATGCGCTTGATGATTTCATCTTTTGCAGTGTCGATGACGACAATCTGGCTATCGTGCGTGCCGGGTTTCAATCCGGGATCGAATTCATTGGGGGCGCTTACCCAGAGATACTTGCCGTCCGGGGTCATCCTCGCCTGATGAATGAAGGTCATCTCGGGACTAGTTATCTCTTTTATCTTTTTCTTCGTTGTCCAATCGTAAACATACACCGTACCGGTCGGCATGTCGGTTATATAAGCCTTCTTGGCATTTTTGGTCCATTGTATGCCGCATACCGCTTTACCAACAGGCATTTTGTCTACAGTCTTAAGTTTATCAGCATCCCATATGTAGACGTTTCCATCTGCCATATCTTCGAAGTAGAGTTTACCATCAGGGCCTACGATGGCGCCGCAGAACTTTTCTCCCACCTTAAAGGGACCCTGTTTTTTACCTGTTGCCAGGTCGATCTTATAAACGTTTCCTGCCAGTGTACCCGCGATAAGGACTTTATTTCCTTTTTCCGTAACGATCGCCTGGCCATGGGTCCCTCCCGACTTCTTCACCGATTCGAAGCTCATGCCGGCAATTTTGCCTTCCATTTCAGATCCGGCTTCGGTGAGGACGATCCTGTCTTTCTCGATATCCGTCGGCGGCTTCATGGTCCGCATATCGATGATAGCTATATGCCCGCCATGGCCTGCTATATATGCGATGCCGTTGAAGGTGACCTTCTGCTGCGGTTCGATGACCTTGGCCTCAATAGTTGGGCCCGGTCCGGAATAACAGTCATCCCCGGACATATCCTGTGCAGCCAGGCTGTATCCCCCGGAACCATAAAGTGTAAACCCTGTTATAACAGCTAAACTCAAGAACGTCATGACAATTATCAGTCTTTTCATAAATGTCCTCCTGCGATCTTAATAATAATACTGGAGATCATCACAGCGTTGCTTTCAGTATAACGATCGATTAGCGCTTTCGCTGATGACGACCCGTCCTTTCCTAAGGTAATGTCTCTGATTCACCTCCTGTCACTCGCTTGCGACTACGATTAATAAACTTGGCATTTTTACATGGTCCGGATTTTAAGGGTATTAAATCTGCCGGATCACCTGCTATCAAGTCCTCCAGCGTTGTCGAGCTAAGTGTCTCGGAAATTTTCTCTTCTAATGTTACCCATAGTTTTCGACTTAAACAAGCGTCGGCTCTTTTACACTCGGAAGGGTTCTGAACACATTCAACTATTCCGCACGGACCTTCAAATATATCGAAAAGGGATTTGAGAGTAATCTGGGAGGGGGGCAATGAGAGCATATATCCGCCCTTTGGGCCGCGAACGGCTGTAACGGGGCCGACCGTTTTAAGATGCATTATTATCTGTTCGAGATACTTATCAGAGATATTCTGTCGAGCCGCGATCTCCTTGATGGACAGGGGCCCTTTCTCAAAACTTTTTGCCAGTTCCACCATGAGCCTGAAGCCATACCTGGTTCTTTTGGAAAGTTTCATTTTATTCCTACTATTCCGATGGGATATAGATAGTATAATTCTCTAATGGCCGGATGTCAAGATAGCTGCTGTTTTGNNTCGAGAGATATCGGCATACTTCAGCAAATCTTCGGAGCAAACTAGTGAACTGGATAGATTACCCTATAGCGGAATCGGCGATATTTTCGTAATATAGAAGAAGGGAGAGTTTTGATATGAAACGAATTGTCGTCTTGTTCATTATTATGATTATGCTGATACTTCTGGCTGCTGTGAACCCTTTCTATTCTGGGGCACAGGTACAGGATGAGGCTCCCGCGTTCTCATTGAATGATCTCCATGGGGTGCTGCACAGCATTTCCGATTATCGCGGCAAGGTCGTTGTCATAAATTTCTGGGCAAGCTGGTGCCCCGAATGTGTCGAAGAGCTGCCTTCGCTTAACACTCTCTACGAGCAATACAAGGTTAAAGGGGTGGTAGTGCTCGGTATAGCGACAGACCGAAAACATGATTCCGTGGACCCACTCCTGAAACGGATGGGTATAACTTATCCTATCCTTCTCAATACTGCCGGCGTCGCCTTGCTTAGACAATACAGGGTCATCGGGCTGCCATCAACCGTTGTGATAGACAGGAACGGGATTATCATCGAAAGATCAATCGGGAGGACGGATTTTGGTTCACCCGCTTTCACTAATAAAATAGAGAGTCTGATCGACCCGGCAAAAAATAGAAGATAGTTCGTAAAGAGCAGTTACGTTATTCTTCGGAGAGGGCTATGAGAGCTTTGATGATGTTCATCATGACGTGTCTCGTCTTATCAGCAGGATGCTCTAACGAGGTTGCGAAAACCACTGATAAAGGATTATTTCATATTCAACTCAGCTCTACGGAAAAACTCCTAAAAAAAGGTAGAAACGAAGTCATTGTACGGGTAACAGATAATAAAGGCCAGGGTGTCGACCACGCCCAGATCGAAGTTGCTCCATGGATGCCCGCACACCGCCATGGCGCCATGTGGCCCCCGGCTACCATTGAAGAAGGTAATGGCCTGTACCGATCAGTTATAGCCCTAACGATGCCGGGGCACTGGGAACTGAAGGTTGCGGTAAGCAAAGGAGAACTTTCAGACAGCACGACTTTTGATTTTCGTGATGTGAAGGATTAGCCGGGCAATTAATACTTTCTTAAAATAACGTCACTTGATCTTCCTCAACTTCTTTGCCAGCGAGATCGTTTCATCGAGAAGTTTCTCGATTTCCTCGATCCCCCTGCCCCAGAATCCCGCATCACTGATATCGATGCCGAGCTTTCCGAAGATATTCCTCGGTGAATCTGACAAGCCCGCTGACAAGAAGATCTTCACCTTGCCGATAAATTTAGGATCACTTTTTACGTAGTTCTGGAGCGACTTGGATATCAGAAGACCACTCGCATAGGAATAGACATAAAAGAAAGACCGGATATGCCCCCAGTAGATCCACCAGTTTTCGGAACCCGCAGTCTGCTCGACATAATCTCCCATGTATGAGGCCATATGTTTCCGGAAGATTACTCCTATTTCCTTGTTAGACAGGTACCCTCTTTGCCTGAATTGCGTATGGAGTTCCTGTTCGAAGCGGTAGCAGGCGACCTGTCTGAAGATTGTCGAAACATCATCATTCAGCTTCATAACCATGAGCGCGAGCCGCATCTCCTCGTCAGCCTCCCGCAGTATCTCCTGAAGTACAAAATCCTCCATGAAGGTGCTCGCCACCTCAGCCGTAGAAAGGGGCGTCCCAAAATAGAGGGCATGCTGCTTCTTGCGGATCATTTCATTGTTGATTCCGTGACCGAGTTCGTGGGCCAGCGTCAGCACGTCGTTGAGTGTGTCGGTATGGTTGAGCAGAATATAAGTCGGATGCAAGATGAGATGATGCGCGCAGAAGGCGCCGCTCGCCTTGCCCTTTGCCGGATAGACGTCGAACTGTCCCTGGCCAAGAAATGAGTCGAGTGCGCGCGAGAATTCGCTGTCGAGCCCTGAAAAGACCTTTCGGACGAGATTGACCGCATCGTCAAAGACAAATTTTCTATCTGCCATTCCATACTCAACGTTTCTCTCGTGATACTTCAGTTTTCTTACCTTGAGAAGTTTTGCTTTAAGTTCATAGAAACGGACAGGGATGTCGAACCTTCCTGCAACCGCTCCGATCAGGGAATCGACTACCGCGCTCTCCATATCATCGCTGATATGCCGCGACAGGTCGGGTCTCGGCATGGCCCGAAGTTCGTCATCAATCTTCTTGTTGGCTAAAATCGAATTGATCTCGTTTTCGGCTACCGCAGCATGTTTAGCAATGATATCGTTGAAGGCCTTCGCAGCCGAATCCCTTACGTTCTTTTTCTTGTTGTTCATGAGACTCAGAATCTCCGAGAAGGTCTTTCGGACCTTTGATCCATCATCGTCAAGCACATCGCGTTCCTCCCTAACGATAAAAGAGGATGTCATCTTTACCCAGTTACTGTATGAAGTCGAAGCCTTTAGACTGAGGATTTTCTCTTCATCCTCGCTCAACAGGTATTTCGCTTCGTCAAACGCCCTTTCCAGAAAATGGCGGTATCTTGCGAGATCGGGATGATCGAGGAATATCTTCTGCCTGCGCACGGGTATCTTGCTAATGCGCATCTGGAAGAATCGCATATCATTTTCGATCTTCCTGCTGAACTCTTCGATCTTGTTGAATTTAGCTTTGAGCTCGGAAGAATTCTGGTCCTGCTGGGTGCGGAGCCAGAAATAATAGCCTTCGTCACCATCTGCGCCGTAAAAGCGCATCAAATGTTCGTATTCGTCCAGGGCCTTCCCGAGGACCGCCGGGTCTTCAAGGTAGTCCTTTCTGTCCCGCCATGCATTTATGAAACGATAGCATTCCGCATCGAGTTTCTTCCTCTTTCGCCCGATTTTTGGTGAATCATCGCCCTCGAAGAGGGGGGTGAGGTTCCAGGTGATTTCCTTGCGGACCGTCTTTTTTCCGGATTTGTGCGGCATTGAGTGCCCCCTTTTCAAAAGTAGCCTGGATTAATCCTTCAACGCCGACGCCATAAGCTTCGACATCGACCTTGAAAAGGCAACTGGGTCTTTGGGCCGTGCGCCGTCCATAACTAGGGCCTGGTCATAAAGAAGTCCCGCATATTCACCCAGGAGCGCGCTCCCGCCTTCTTTTTCGAACAGCCTATTCATGGCTTCGAAGAGAGAATGGTCCGGGTTGATTTCGAGGATCCTCTTACCTGCAGGGACTTCCTGTCCCATTGACTTCAGAAACTTCTCCATCTTCGGGTCCAGATCGCCCTCATCAGAAACAAGACAACATGCAGAGTCTTTTAACCTGCCTGAGAGCCTCACATCTTTCACGTCATCCTTAAGATGGTCCTTTATGAAATCGACGAGCTTGCCAAATTTCTTTTCTTCTTCGTCCCTGGAAGTCTTGTCGAGATGAATGTCGCCCCTCAGGACCGACTTGAGTTTTTTGCCCTTATACTCAAAACCACCGAATATCAGGTCATCAATCTCATCAAGCATGAAGAGGACCTCATATTCCTTGTCCCTGAACGCCTCCAAGTGAGGGGACTTCATCACCTCTTCGCGCGACACGCCGCTGATATAGTATATATCATCCTGCCCTTCCTTCATGTTCATGACATACATCTCAAAGGTTGTATAGGAATCTGCATCTGTCTTCGTGGACGGGAAGAGTAGGAGGTCGGATATGGTTTCCCTGCGCGAAAAGTCCGTATGTATGCCCTCCTTCAGGATCCGGCCGAACTCCTTATAGAACTTGACATAGCCGTCGTACTCGTTTTTCTTCATCTCGCCCAGGAGATCAAGGACCTTCTTCGTGACATTCTTTTTTATAATCTCGACCTGGCTGTTGTTCTGAAGAATTTCACGCGATACGTTCAAGGGCAAGTCCGAAGAATCCACAACACCCTTTATAAAGCGGAGATAAGGCGGGATCAGGTTCTCGCAATGTTCCATAATCTGCACCCTCTTCACATAGAGCACCGGGCCTATTTTGTAATCCTGATAAAGGATATTGAACGGGGCTTGTGAGGGTATAAAAAGAAGAGCTACGAATTCAGACGTACCCTCAGCTCGGTAATGAATTACCTTGAGCGGCTCGCCGAAGTCATGCGATATATGGTGATAGAATTCATTATATTCATCCGATGTTATTTCCGCCTTGTCCCTGAGCCAGAGGGCCTTGCAAGAATTCAGGATCTCTTCTTCCCTGACCTTTATCTTCTTGCCCTTTTCTAGCGCACTGTCCTGTTCTTTTTCGACTTCCATCACTACCGGATGCTCGATGAAGTCGGAATATTTCTTCACGACACTCTTGATCTCCCATTCGTCGAGATACATCTTGTCGTCATCCTTCAGATGGAGAACGACATCGGTTCCTTTGCCGGCCTTATCAACCTCTTCCACCGTAAAGGTGCCGTCCACCTCAGATTCCCATTTGACGCCCTTTGATCCGACCATACCCGCCTTTCTAGTAAGCACAATGATCCGGTCGGCAACCATGAACGATGCGTAGAAGCCTACACCGAACTGGCCTATAAGCTCCGGATTGTCCTTTATGTTCTTCTCTTGCAGGAATCTCAGGAATTCGCGCGTCCCCGAATGGGCGATGGTTCCAAGAGCTTCCACCACTTCATCCCTTGTCATCCCGATACCGTTATCACTGATGGTAAGCGTGCCAGCATCCTTGTCAGAGGTTATCTTGATCTTCCACTCCTTTTCTCCTTCGAGCATGTCGCTGCTGGTCAGCGCCTCATAGCGTGCCTTATCGATCGCATCTGAAGCGTTCGAAATAAGTTCTCTCAGGAATACTTCCTTGTGGGAATACAGCGAATGAATCATGAGATCTAGCAGCTGCTTGACCTCGGTCTTGAATTCCATTTTTTGAGCAGTCATCGTTTCACACACCTCGCAACAATCCAATTATGATTTTAATTAACGGCAATCAATTGCCGGTTGTAACTGATAGTTGACAAATCAAACAATAAGGAGTCTATCCGTTGAATACAATCGCCTTCATGATCAGCAGCCCCCTAATATTCATATTATTTTGATGCAGATTTGCGTCAGAAATTCAGAAATAAAGGGCGGTGCGTCTTGTCCTTTTTCTTTTTCTTCTCCTTCGTGCCGGGGCAGGAAGGACGACACATGTTGCACCTACTCTCGCTGCAGCGTTGACAAAAAGTGCAATCAGGACAGGGATGTTTTTTTTGTGTTTTACAGTCCACTGATTCTATTATAACTTACCGGATGCTTAAGGTAAATGCCGTGACATCGTGATCCCATATCAGGATTTGACTCTATATGTTCAAATCCTTTACACTGGTAGATTCCCCTTTTTAAGGATGACCCATTATAAGAAACAGGCACTATTCCGATTGTGTCAAAAATAAATGAGAGGTTAGGCAATGGACAGCAATGAAGTAATTGGAGCCGAAGCACAGGCTACCCAGGAAAATGACGTTGCAGGGCAGGAGAGCTTCGCAGAAATGCTCGAAAAGAGTACTACACGAAAGGCGAGGCTCGCACCGGGTGAGAAGGTTCAAGCCAGGGTAGTCGGCATATCCGGCGAAGTAGTCTATATCGATCTCGGCGGTAAGAGCGAAGGTTTTATAGATATAGCAGAGTTCCGGGATGACAACGGCTCCATTTCGATCAAGGAGGGAGACCAGGTTGAAGCACACTTTGTTTCCGTTGTGGACGGAGCAATGAAGCTGACCACGCTGGTCCGCGGCCATTCCACTGTAAAGCTTGCCCAGATCCGAGAGGCGTTCGAATCGGGCACGGCCGTGACCGGCGACGTCAAGAGAGAAATCAAGGGCGGTTTTGAAGTCTCCGTGGATGGAGTAAAGTGTTTTTGCCCATTTTCTCAGATCGACCTAAAGGGAGGCCGCGAAGGCGGTCTCTATGTCGGCAGTGCCTTCCCATTCAAAGTTATTGAATTCAAGGAAGGAGGCCGTACCTTAGTCCTGTCGAGGCGCGTTGTGCTCCAGGAAGAAAAGGCGGCGATAGTCGGTCGTCTCAAAGACTCTCTCCAGGTCGGCCAGGAAATTACCGGCCGAGTGAGTTCTCTTCAGAATTTCGGAGCCTTCGTAGACATAGGCGGCATCGAAGGTCTCATTCCTACCAGCGAGATATCCTGGGCAAAGGCCAATAAGCCCTCGGATACGCTGTCGGTCGGCCAGGAATTAACGGTCCGGCTCATATCGATCGACTGGGAAAGGAACCGGCTGACGCTGAGCATCAAGGCCATGCTCCCCGATCCGTGGGAAGGGCTTACGGAGCGTTATCCCGTTGGCTCTAAAATTAGCGGTACCATTGTTCGGCTTACCCCCTTCGGGGCGTTCGTCAATCTCGAGCCCGGGATTGACGGGCTGATCCACCTCTCCAATCTCGGCAGTAGCAAACGCATCAATCACCCGAAAGAAGTGGTCGAGACCGGTCAGACCATCGAGGCTTATGTCATCGCCGTCGACCAGCAGTCGAAGAAGATATCTCTTTCTGTACAGCCAAAGGCCGAACCCAGGAAAGTCACCTATCCAGTTGCCGGTGAAGTGATCGACGGCGTCATAGAAAAAGTATTGCCATTCGGGATCTTCGTTAAGATCGCTGATGGCGTAACCGGCCTGGTTCCCAATTCTGAAATGGGCACACCAAGGGGTACGGATCATACCAAAACCTTCATGCCGGGAAGCTCCATGCAGGTTCTTGTCATCGATGTCGATGCCGAAAATGCCAAAGTGACACTGAGCAGAAAGGGCGTCATCCAGAAAGAAGAAGAGGCTGATCTGAAGCGCTATCGGGAGTCATCTGCAAAGGGATCTAAATCTGAAAGCGGCCTTAGCAGCTTCGGAGAGCTCCTGAAGGCACGCCTCGAAGAGAAGGAACTGAGGAATTGACAGAATCCCAGCCTGAAAGGCGAGGATTCTCAGCTTCCGACACTCCCGAGGGCAGAGCGCCTTGTGCAACGAGCCGAGACCTTATTTCCTGCTTTAACGAGCGGTCTAACGGACGCGTTTATCTATGCCCTATGTGAGCGACACCCTTTTCAGGACAGGCGAGCCGGGAGAGTCCCTCCCTTAGTATGTTCTTTGCTGCATTGGTATCCTCATTCTCAGTATCCCCGCAGACCTTGGCAATAAAACACTGCCTGTGAAGGCCGGTTATCGGCTTCTATATGCCTGCACTTAGAGAATTGCTGACTCGTATACTGCTGTGGCACGAGGACAAGGATGCCTCCACGCCAATGCTGTTTGTAGCTGAGTTGGCGCGTTAGCTCTCACCATCCCTGGTCCACGATGGCCTTATTGAGTCCTGACCTGGCTTTCACATTACGCCCCTGCTTCTCAATCGTGCCGTTTGCTGACTTCCACATGTTCAATATTTACGCTGATCTGTCAAATCTTAGATCAAAGATTGTCAAGCCACAAATCACAAAATCAAAGATACGACTTATATTCCCGCATGAAAGGTGAGGCTTTACGTCGTTTGTGCGTAAGGTAATTCCTATGGAACTCTATCTTGCTATAGAAAATAACTAATGGCTATTCGATGCGGGTTACTGTAAATTATTTCTATGGAAACCGTAACCCAGATCGACGCCAGAGGCATCGGGTGCCCCAAGCCCGTTATAATGGCGGAGGAAGCTCTGCAGAAGATTTCTGAAGGATCCGTCGAGATACTTGTCGATAATGATGCTTCGGTCAGCAACCTGAAAAGGTTCGCGTCAAAAAACGGTCTTTATTCTGAATCGTTCAAGGAAGAGAGGCATTGGCGTGTGAAGCTCGTCAAAGGTTACATCTGCGATACCCCCGAACCCGCTAAAGGACATCCTACTGAACCCGAGAAGGACATAATTCTGATTGTAGCTTCAGACACCATGGGCAAGGACGAGGTACTAGGCAGGACTCTCATGAAAGGCTATTTCGAGACCATCAGGGTTACGAAAGAGCTGCCGCATACAATATTTTTCCTGAATGCCGCTGTAAAGCTTACCACAATTGACGAAGAACTTCTTCCAGTGATTAAAGAAATTGAATCAATGGGTGTCGAGATATTTAGTTGCGGCACCTGCCTCAAATACTTCGGTCTCGAATCGAGTCTGAAAGTGGGTTATCGCGGGACTACAAACCACATAGTCGAGGGAATGAAGGACTTCAAAAAGACTATCTGGATCGGGTAGCTCTACAGATCGAAGAATGTCGCTATCGCAGACTGTTCCTTCTCGACAATCGCCTTCAAATCATCGATGTCTTTTTCAACGAGCCCGTTTTCGAGAAACATCTTCTGGTGTTCATCGGTCCACTGGCCGTCATGAACAACCTGGGGACAGATAAGGTCGGACATACCTTCGGCAAGGAATATGATGTCCGCAGACCTTTTATGGGGTTCCTCGCGCCGGACAGAATGATGCGTTGTGATCGGGACTATAATTTCCTCGGGAAAACAGAGATTATCAAGGAACCATTGGGCTGCCTGCATATGAGTGCACTGAAAAAGTTTCGTTTCCGCTTGTATGAGCGCCTCTCCCTTCATTGCTATAAGGTCATGGACTTCGGTATCCATAATGGTGTCGGAGATGACCCTGAAAAGCACTAACCTTCCGATATCGTGAAGCAATCCTGCCAGAAAGCAGGAGCTTCTGTCTTTTCCGGACACCTTATTGCAGAGGCTCGCAGCAATATTGGCGACTACATACGAATGGGCCCACATCTGCTTGAAGTTGCCGTACTGACTCGCAAAGACATTGAAGATGGAAGCCGCCAGGGATATGCTCCGTACGAGGTCGAAGCCCAGCAGCATAACCGCCTGTTCTATCGCATTAATCTTTCCTGGATATCCAAGAAATGCGGAATTCGCCACCGCGATCACTCGGGAGGCGAGTGCCTGATCGTGCCGTATGATCTCGGCGATATCTTCAATCGAGGTATTGTCCTTATTGAGCGCCTTGATAAGCTGATACTTGACAACAGCAAGACTAGGCAGATTAGACAGTTGAAGTATTTTTTCCTTCACCGGAAACGCATGTTCGGTTCCTGTGTTCATATCATCCTCGCCTTCCCATTTATTATTCCCCTCGATGCTTCCTTCTTTCGAGAAATGAAACTAATATTACTGCTCTCTTTTTTTATACTATAAGTATACAGAAAATACCACTAAAAACTAATAATAGTTGCCTTCGCCTCCCTATATACGGGCTAATAATCCCCACTTGACTCTCCCATTTCGTCATATCATCCATCACTTATGAATGCCCCCGACCTGCTTCATCATCTGTTAAATTCCGGATTTCTTTGAAACTTTTGTAGGAGCGCCTCTTACGCAATTCCGCTTTAAATCCGACATAAAATTCAGTATTTGCCCTATACCGCAGACGGTCCCTATCATTTATATTGTTCTTTAACAGCGGCGGTTGCTGACTTGAGGCTGCCGCAAAAGGAGGCTAACCATGAACTGCCCGTGCTTTAAAGAGACGTCAATCGGACTTTGCGACGCATCGAGAAAACTCTATGTACCAAGCATTGCTGAAATGGATAAGTACTGTTATAAAACTTCATTCAGACGCTGTCCGCTGTTTCACAGATTGAGCAGCACGGGAGAAGCAGCCAAAGAACTATTCGTTAGAAGAAACTAGGAAACGGCCTTCACGACTATTGCTCTCAACTCCGATCATCAGCTGCTCGTCAAGCCCTGCAGCAATGTCCTTATTGTGCGGTCATATTAAGTCTGCCTTATGTCGCGGTTTTAATTTATAATATGTGTAACCACGATACAGGCAAGGCAATGACGGCAAAACCGATCGACAAGAAGATTATCGATATCATTGACGCTACGAGCTTCCCTCCGGTTGCCCTCAGGATCTATACCCTTGTCAGCCGGCCCGACACAGACCTGTCCGAGATTAAGAAAGCCCTTTCGATGGACCCGGTGCTTTCAGCAAAGGCCTTACAGGTGGCAAACTCTCCTTTTTTTAGCAGAGGAAGGCATACTGACACGCTCGACAGGGCACTAACACTTATAGGTTTCAACGCTGTAAGGATGGTCGTCCTCTGCGCTGCGATTCATGAACTTTACAAGAAAGCTCATGATATCGATTGCAAACTCTGGGCTCATTCTCTCGGTGTGTCACTGATCGCCTCAATTCTGGCGAAAGAGAGTGGCCTGGTCAATGAGAATAATGCTGCTGCAGCGGGACTTTTTCACGATATAGGCAAACTTGTATTGAGAACTGCTTATACGGATAAGTATTCTGAAATGGTGAAATTCATAGAAGGAGGCACGATCTCTTTTAGCGTTGCAGAAGACGGCTTATGCGGCATCAACCACTGTGTCACCGGCAGTATTCTCGCAAAGAATTGGAACCTCTCGCGGGAATATTCGGCCGTTATCGCCTGCCACCACGGAGATGAATTCACAATCCCTCTTGATCGGAACGAGCGTGACCTCCTGAACATTATCAGCATGGCCGATGATATTGCGTTTTTTTTCGGTATCGGATTCAGCAGGANNCCGTAAAAGAACCTTCCCTCTCCAAGACAGCCCGATACATCTGCGGCGACGTAACCTTCCTTTCCGGAAAGAAGCAGGTATCGCCGTGTCCGCCCCTTCGCCGTCTTTCCATCGGTCAGCAGAACCACATAATCATCTTTTCCATCTCCGTTTGCGTCCAGTGCATAGCTGTCCTTCAGATAATTCAAATTGCAGTCCGTTATTGTTCCGACCTCTTTTAGTTTTCCGCATTGCTCATGCGCACTACGAGCTACGTCGTCATAGGCTTGCTTAGTCTTATCATCAAAGGGAGAGTTCATAAAGGGCTTCTTGGCCTCTATAACAAAGGCTCTCTTCTCCTCCGGGTAGGCGACACAGACAGTTTTAGTGAAACTTGAAAAAGATCTGTTTGGAAAATCGCTCTCGTGGTTTATAAAAGCCTCAAAAGGAAGCGGTTCCTGCGGGAAACGGTCCGTCTTTTTTCCTTTCTTAGCAGTCATAAAAACTCTTTCATGGCTGAGGCCATAATGCGCCCCAAGCAGGAATTTTTCAAATTCATGGCTTGCATACTGCTTTTCGTCTATCTCGTAAAAGATCCCATTCCCATTTGCAGCAAAAGCTTTTGATCCGGGCTTTTCGAGACGGACGATAAGATATCTCGTTTCGCTAATACTATTTTTGTAAACGTCGGCCTTAAGAGTACCGACCAATGCCATTTTATCGATCCATTTAACATCAAGGAATTCATCGCAGACGCCGAAACGCTCCTTGAGTGCCGGTGAGAGGTCTTTTTTAAACCCAATATTATTTACACCGGCTGCATGAGCGGCAAGAGGCAGCACCAGGACCACCAAAATGATAAGAAAAGCTGATATCAATCTTTTGCATTTTTCCATCTGAGACCTCCGGTTGAATATTTCAGTCACTATTATAGTATATTCTGAAATACCTATAAACAGGAAAATGGTTATCAGCTTGCCTGCCGTTGAGAAATAGTATCTTTCGTTTTAAAAGATTATTTTTTTATCGCCCACAGGTTAGAATATAAGCGAATGAAAAACAATAGGCTCCATATTTTTTTTTCAGGCATAGGCGGCAGTGGGGTGTCAGCCATCGCTGCTTTCATGGCGGACAAGGGCCACATCATATCGGGCTCTGACCGAGCCTTTGAAAAAAACCCTTCTCATCCGGCGTGTGTGACCCTCAAGAATAAGGGAGTGACGATTTTGCCCCAGGATGGAAGCGGCATCAGCAGCGAACTCGATCTCGTTGTCTTCAGCACTGCCGTAGAACACGACCGTCCCGAATATATAAAGGCTAAATCTCTAGGCATCCGAATCAAGACGAGGCCTGATTATCTTTCGCAGATAGTCTCTGAATACAGGACCATTGCCGTTGCCGGCACCAGCGGGAAATCTACGGTGTCCGGCATGCTCGCCTACTTGATGTCGCGGCTCGGTCTTAACCCGAATTTCATCGGGGGCGGCAGGGTCAAACAGTTCAAGACCCCATCTAACGCCGGCAATTCGATGACAGGAGCTTCCAACCTCCTAGTTATCGAGGCATGCGAGTCCGACGGAACGATAGTCGATTACAGGCCTGAGCATACCCTTGTCCTTAACCTGGAACTAGATCACCATGCCGTTGATAAAACGTCAAAGATGTTTGACGCACTCCTGGACAATACAAGGGGGATCATCGTTATCAATGCGGACGATCACAACCTTGCGGCCCTTTCCTCGCCTCGGAGGAATGATGCTTTCACATTCGGCCTCTCAACCCCAGCAAAGTACATTCCTTCTGCTATTACGTACCATTCACTCTCATCCGAGTTCTCGCTTGGAGGACAACCCTTCGAGCTTTCCATGCCCGGCAAGTATAATCTCTCCAACGCCCTCGCCTGCATCGCCATGCTATCCGAAATGGGTATTCAGCACAACGATATTGCTAAAGTGCTGCCCGACTTTTCCGGCATCGAAAGGCGCTTCGACATTCATCTCGATGACGGCACGCACTTGGTCATCGACGATTATGCTCACAACCCACACAAAATATCGGCCCTGATGTCTGCGGCTCAGCCGTTGCGGGAGCGTATCTGTTATATATTTCAGCCTCACGGTTTCGGACCTACGAAGATGATGAAAGACGGTTACATAGCGGCCTTTTCAGATGGATTGAGGGACGGAGATCATCTGATACTGCTGCCGATCTATTATGCGGGCGGAACAGCCGGCAAGGACATATCGAGCCACGATCTCGCAAGGGGGATTAACAATAACGGCAAGTCGGTCGAGGTAGTCAAAGACAGAAACGAAGTTATAAACAGACTGGAAAGATGGGATAATTATATAGTCATGGGTGCCCGGGACGAAACACTGTCAGCCTTTGCTCGATCGATTGCACTGCTTCTGGGACTAGGGTGCTCACCTGATCGGATCAAATTGAAAGAGGCCCGATGAACTATAGCGGGATCAATCATCTTGCACTTGCAACCGGGGATATAAACACGACTGTCAGATTCTGGCGTGATCTATTGTGCATGCGACTCGTTGCGGCACTTGGCAAGCCGGGATATCGCCAATATTTCTTCGAAGTATCAGCGGATGATCTCATAGCCTTTTTTGAATGGCCCGATGTCGAGCCAATCGGAGAGAAAGATGCCGGCAGAGTGGCAAAAGGACCTTTCGCTTTTGATCATGTTGCGATAGGAGTTGAAGATGATAACGCGCTGTGGGAACTAAAGGAAAAGCTTGAAGCAAACGACATATGGGTTTCAGAGGTGATAGATAACGGATTTATACATTCCATTTTCACATTTGACCCTAACGGCATCTCTCTCGAATTCAGCTGTTCCGTTAAGAATATCGATATCCGACGCGCTCCGATAATAGCAGATGAATTACCAACAGAGGTCTCAAAGGAAGGTCCGAATGCTCAACCCGGAAAATGGAAGCAGGCAGAACGGGCAACGCTTGCCGGTGAGCGCAAAATATATCCCGGAGAGTTGAAAAAATTCGTTAAATAATATTCTCCAATTAATGGCATGAAATACGTGATCCTTTCCATTCTCGTTATTGCATGGTGCTTTTTGCACAGTGCAATGATATCGGTGTCAGTTACAGAATATCTTCATAAGCGCCTGGGACCTGCATTTCGATTTTATCGAGTGTTCTTCAATGTGGTTTCTGCTCTAACCTTGATCCCTGTAGTCTTGTATGTGTCTTTCTTGCGAACTGGACCGATATTCCGTTGGGATGGATATATGCGTATAATCCAGGTTCTCTTACTTGGAACCGCTGCTTTGTTGTTTTTCAGTGGAGCATCCCGCTATGATGCAGGTCAACTCTTGGGATTCAAACAGATTCGAGAAAGAGCCGCAAACAAGGAGATAACCGGTGCCGGTGAGTTGGACACTTCGGGTGTATTGAGTATAGTGCGACATCCCTGGTATGTGGCAACTATTCTTCTTATTTGGGCAAGGCAACTGGACATTTCTGCAATTCTCGTAAATGCAATACTCACATTCTATTTGATCGTAGGAACATATCTGGAAGAGAATAAACTCATACTGGAATTCGGAGAGAAATACCGATCATATCAGCGAAGGGTCTCCATGTTTATACCGATTAAATGGATGAANNTTTTTCAACAGTTTTACAAAGGTCCTTATCCGTTTTGCATTCGTGCCGATGTCGCTTATGCCCACACGCGAGACCGAGCGCACATCGATCCGGCTGCCATGTTCCTGTGCAGTGATACGTATTGCTACATCATCTTTAAATCCAAACCAGAAGGTGGTTGCGGTGGCCTCAATAAGACCATTATCAGTATCAGCATTGGCTATCTCCCAGCCCATTTTTTGTGCAGTCTCAAATGCAAGCTCAAAAGCGCGCGCCGGAGAATCATCTATTATGAGTGGTCCAATGTCAGGATATGCCATACGTTGCAACTTTGCAACCTGTTGCCCCCCGTATTCGACAGGGTTGGACGCATCCTTTCGCAGCTTAACGATAGCGACAAATTTCGGCGTATTCTCCGTGTCGGTCGTGATGTCATGGATGGGGGGGACGCGATGAGCTATCATCCACATGGATGCTGGAATGGCTAGGGCTGTAAGGCCTATTATGGTTCCGATCAGAGACATCAGTATTGCACTTTTAGACTTAAATACTGCAACTGCAAGGCTGATAAGCGATCCTGCTATCATCGCGGCTTCACCATAGGCAGCCCATTTCAAAAACCGTATGCCTGTATGAAAATCCCACCAGCCGAATCGGTTTCCAATGCCGGCAACCATCGCAGCTAAAGCGCAGCACAGACCTGATATAACAATAACTATCGTAAAATATATGACATATTTTCTCTGCATCATCATATGAATTCTTAATCCTGTCAGGTAAAAATCTATTAGCTGATATGTAGGCGGTGGCGAATTGCTGAGCTTCGTGAAACCTCATCGGTCAAGTAACTGCTCAGGCTATATGTCCCTCCAAAACCACTGACATCAGGTCGTCAATGCTGAACGGCTTTCTGATGTGCGCAGAAATACCCAGATGATTGAGTCCATTCTTAGATATGATCTTATCGTCCCCGGACATGGTGAATATTTTAGTACCTGGATAATTATTTTTCGTGAAGCTGGAGAGTTCGAGTCCGTTCATACCCGGCATATGCAGGTCAGTCAAAAGAATCTCGACTGGAGCTGATTGCAGGACCTTAATCGCTTCCCTGCCATCTGGGGCGGTCAAAATATTATAGCCATCTGCATATACTGCAAAACATTCTCCGAGAATATGCAGTAATTCCCTGCAATCATCCACGACTAGCAGATTCTGTGATCTTTGCAATCCTTTATCCCTCTCTTCCCAGGGGGCGGCAAATAAGGTTCCATTATTATGATGCATCTTCAATCTGAGTGCCTTATATACTTCAGTCACAATTCGGCGCCTCCATACAGATCCTGCCCAACAAATTAGATTTATTAGCAGATTCATATAACTATATTCTGTCATAGGATTTAAGCCTATCCGTTATTGTCTGATAATATTGTAGGATGTTACGATGCAGCATGTCAGCTGATGTCTGACACGGATAGCATCACTTGACAGTCATTCCGATTGATTGAAAGAGAGAGTCGCAAACCTATGCGCCTCTGATGAAGTGTATTCCAAGCCATATTACAGTTCGTGGTTTTCGTATGCAAATGTGCCAATTCTCAGCACGGGCTTGATGGTGTCGCCACGCTTTAATCGGCAATGGCCTGGTTAATGCTATTGAAATTATAGGATTTTAACATACGATCAAATGGAAATTACCATGCCTGGTAAAGCTCGATCAGCTTGGGTATAAAAGATTGTGGCACATCATCGCTTTGTATTATGCCTAGGGTTTTCCGTCCTCGCGACAGAGAGTTTATGCCGGTCTCTCCGATAAGTGGAGCTGCGACGCAGCGTGAATTCAATACGTCTATGGCCAATTGATGCATATTCTGATCGCAGCTAGCTTCTATCATTTGATCGGGATAGGGGACGCCCCTTAGGGCGTACCCCTCCCACACCACCCGGCATGCGGGTCCGCACCGGGCGGTTCGAGAAGTTGAG
>PMYY01000062.1:5231-24387 GCA_003170655.1 Nitrospiraceae bacterium | reverse complement strand
GCCGGAGAGGTAATCGAACGTCCGGCATCCGTTGTCAAGGAGCTTGTCGAAAACTCCATAGACGCCGGCAGTACGAGAATCGAGATTTCGATAGTTGGCGCGGGCAAGCGGCTGATCAGGGTTTCCGACAACGGCAGCGGGATGGACGGCGAAGATGCCCTCCTCTCATTTGAGCGGTATGCGACAAGCAAGATCGGCGAGGAGAATGACCTTTTCCGTATTCGTTCGATGGGATTCAGGGGTGAGGCCCTTTCATCGATTGCAGCGGTCTCTAAGGTGAGGCTCGTTACGGCACCGAAAGGCGAGGACTTTTCCGGCAGTCAAACAGGGCTTTGCATTGAGATTATGGGCGGCGAGCTGAGGGGGCGGAGTGATTGTCCCGCATCAGGAACTACCATCGAAGTAAAGGACCTTTTTTTCAATACACCTGCGCGCAGAAAATTCCTCAAGTCGGATAATACAGAGACTTATCACATCATAGATGCCGTATCTAGGGAGGCACTTTCTCACTATGACATCGGGTTTATCCTCAGGGTGGATGGCGAAGAGATCCTCACACTCGCTCCCTCAATGTCTCTGAAGGAGCGAATTATGCAGATCTATGGGAAGGCCTTTGTGGACGATATGATCGAAATTTCAGCTGATGTCGGAGACTATTCACTTAAGGCGTTCATCGGCAAGGCGTCGAATCTGCGCAGTAATAGGAGCAGCCAGTTCCTTTTCATCAATAAAAGACCGATCAAGGACACGTCGGTCAATCATGCGGTCTACAAGGCTTATGAAAACCTGGTCCCGAGAGATAAACATCCCGTCTTTTTTCTATTTCTCAATATAGATCCGGAGAAGATCGACGTCAACGTGCATCCTGCCAAGCGGGAGGTGCGGTTCGAGGATAAGACCGGCATATACAATTTCATTTTCAGCAGTGCTCGCGAGGCATTGAGGGGTTCTGACATGGATTTCCTTTCCGTGACCCAGGAAGGCGAAACCATGGGTGGTCGTTATTCAATAGGCGGCATTGGGGGAGGGACCGATCATGGGCGGTCTGCTGATGAGGGCAGGAGTTTCTTGGCCGAAGGGCTTTGTGCTCACGGCAGCGGAATTATATCGGAATCGCCCGGACTTGCGTACGAAATCGGAACGCCGTTTATTTATATCGGAGAGACCTTTGTAGCGCTTCAGGGAAATGATGGTCTAACTATTCTCGATTACCACGCTGCGCATGAGCGTATCAACTATGAAAGGCTATTGAAGAATAGGGATATCTCATCGCACCGGATGCTCTTCCCTCAGCAGACAAAGGTAGGGCCGAAGGAGTATAAGATCATTATTGAAAACCTTCAAATGCTGAATGATTTCGGGATTGAAGCCGAGGATTTCGGGCACGGCACGATCATCGTAAGGAGTCTGCCCGAAATGCTGCGTAATGCGGATATTAAATCACTCCTGGGTGATACCGCTGCTTGCCTCGCAGAAGAAGGTGCAGGAGCTGAGAGGGCGGAAAGACCTTTGAATGCAATGCAGAAAAGCGTCGCGGCCCGGCTGGCCTGTCATTCATCCATAAGAGGAAGGGAAGTGCCCGACAGGGTGAGGATTTCAGAACTGCTGAAGAGCCTGGCTGCCTGCGATGAACCCGACCGCTGCCCTCACGGAAGGCCGACAAGGATTCGGATATCGAGCGCCGAGCTTAAAAAGATGTTCAAAAAGTGAAGTCGGCCATTATGTATTCGGATTAATGAGTTATGTCTGAGTCATCAGGGGCCGCGTGAGCGGCAGGGCAATCTTACCGCCGGAAGAAAACTTCAATTCCATAGAATATTTCTACTTCCTAACAGAGGCTAATTCATCACGCTATAATCTGAATACATAATTCCTGAGCTGTTTGGATGATTTTTACTCCATAACCCGCTTCACGTCGGCGCCGAGCTTTCGGAGTTTATCGTCGATGCGTTCATATCCCCTGTCGAGGTGATAAATTCGTTGGATAGTGCTCTCACCCTTTGCGCAGAGTGCAGCTACTATGAGTGATGCAGAGGCACGTAGGTCAGTTGCCATTACAGGAGCTCCTGTAAGCCGCTCGACGCCTTTCACCGCTGCGGTCCCGCCGTCTATCGAAATATCTGCGCCCATGCGCCGCAGCTCGGCCACATGCATGAATCGGTTTTCAAAAATGCTCTCATGGATGATGCTTGTGCCTCCTGCGATAGTCATGAGGGCCATGAACTGGGCTTGCATGTCGGTCGGAAAGCCGGGATAAGGCAGAGTGGTTATGCTGCCGGCTTGAGGCCGCTTTGGGCCGATTACCCTGAGCCCTTTCTTCGTCTCGTCGAAACGCAATCCGGCATCTTTAAGCTTCATGACAACGGCATCCAGGTGATTGATGCGGCAGTTTTTGATTACGATGTCGCCGCCGGTGGCGCCGGCAATGGCCATGAATGTCCCAGTTTCAATGCGATCCGGTATGACAGAATAGTTGGCAATCGGTATCAGGCTGTCGACTCCGGTGATCTCGACGACGCTTTCTCCAGCTCCTTTTATCTTGGCCCCCATGGATATTAGGCAATCCGCAAGGTCTTTAACTTCTGGCTCGCGAGCTGAGTTTTCCAGAATAGTCGTTCCCTTCGCAAGCGTCGCGGCCATCATAATATTTTCGGTGCCGGTAACGGTGGCCATGTCAAAATAGATCTTGGTACCTTTCAGCTGCCTCGCCCTTGCAATGACGTAGCCGCTTTCAAGCGTAATCTTGGCGCCCATCTTTTCGAGCCCCTTAATGTGCTGATCTATTGGGCGGCCACCGATGGCGCATCCGCCGGGAAGAGACACCCGTGCCTTTCCGAACCGCGCCACTAAAGGGCCGAGAACGAGAACCGATGCCCGCATGGTCTTGACCATTTCGTATGGAGCTTCAGGGGTCCGTAAGCGCCCTGTATCGAGTGTCATGATGCCTTCGCGGTAACCGGTGAGACCGCCCATATGTCCGATTAAACGCCCCATGGTGGCCACATCACGCAGTTCCGGCACATTTGTGATCTGGTGGACGCCGGGAGCCAGCAGTGAAGCTGTGATTATCGGCAGGGCCGCATTCTTTGATCCGCTTATGGTAACCTCTCCCTTGAGGGGTTTGCCGCCCCTTATTATCAACTGTTCCATGGAATTTATCTTACCACAGCAAGATGGCCGAAGTCAGAAATCCTGCGTACATTCTCCGGACAAAACAGGTATAATTAAAAATGGAAAAGATCGAAAGCCTGATTGAGAAAGTCCTTGCTTACAATCCCAAGGCTAATATCGACATCATAAAGAAGGCATATATCTTTTCCCGCGAGGCCCACTGCAGTCAAAAGAGGGTGGAAGGCTCACCCTACATCCAGCACCCAATCTCGGTCGCGGACATACTTGCCGACATGAAGCTCGATTCGGCAACTATCGCGGCAGGCTTTCTCCATGATACGATTGAAGATACCGGGATGTCGGCTGAAGACATTAAGGAGATGTTCGGGGTCGAGATTGCATTTCTCGTTGACGCGGTGACCAAGCTGAGCAAGGTCGAGTTTATGACGCGCGAGGAAGCGCAGGCCGAGAATTTCAGGAAGATGCTACTGGCTATGGCCAAGGACGTGAGGGTCATACTCATCAAGTTCGCCGACAGGCTGCATAACATGAGGACCCTTGAACATCTATCAGAAGAAAAACAGCGTAGGATTGCGCGGGAGACCCTCGATATTTATGCTCCCCTTGCCAACAGGCTCGGCATAGGTTGGCTCCGCATCGAGCTCGAAGACCTCTGCTTCAAAACCCTCATGCCCGATCTTTACAATGAATTGCAGTTAAAGGTTGCACAGAGAAAGGAAGAGAGCGGCAAATTTATCAGCGAAGTCATCTCGATCATATCTGAAAAACTGGAGCCGCTAGGGATAGACGCCAAGATCAAGGGGCGACTGAAGCACAACTACGGCATATATCAGAAGATTATAAAGCAGAAGATTCCGTTCGAACAGGTCTACGACGTCATCGGTATCAGGATCATCACAGACACTGTGGCCCATTGTTACGATATCCTTGGCATCATACATTCCCTGTGGCCCCTTGTGCCGGGCCGGTTTAAGGACTTTATCAGCCTTCCCAAGTCGAACATGTATCAGTCTCTGCATACCACGGTAGTCGGCCCCTCCGGAGAGAGGGTCGAGTTGCAGATACGTACGAAGGAGATGGACGAGATCGCCGAGGAGGGCATCGCAGCGCACTGGCGTTACAAGGAGAAGGCCGCGCGGGACAGCAAGAGTGCAAGATTTGTTACATGGCTGCGTGATCTAGTGAAAGAGATATCTGATGCCAAGGAATTTCTGGAAGCGGTGAAAGGAGAGGTTATCCCCGACACAGTATATGTCTTCACACCTGCGGGTGACATCAAGGAACTGCCGGTGGATTCCACTCCGATCGATTTCGCCTTCAGCATTCACTCCGCTGTCGGGAATAGATGCATCGGGGCAAAGGTGAACGGAAGAATCGTGCCGCTGAGATATAAGCTTAACAGCGGAGATGTGGTCGAGATCCTTACTTCGCCGACACAGACTCCAAGCAAGGACTGGCTCAAATTCGTCGTGACCCAGCGTGCGAAGAGCAGAATCCGCCAGTGGACGAGGGCTGAGGAAAGAAAGGGCGGAATCGAGCTTGGAACCAAGCTGATCGAAGAAGAGCTGCGGAGGCACGGCTTGCCACTTGCCATACTCAAGTCTTCCAAGATGGATGAAGTCATTAAGGGCCTCAGCATCCAGAACATAGAGGACCTTTATGTCCTTATCGGCTACGGAAAGATCTCAGCCAAGCAAGTGATCAATAAATTGGAACCGGAGAAGGAAGAGCCCGTCCTTCCTAAAACGACAACGCGGCATGTCAAGACTAAGGATGATATCATTACGATCAAGGGGATCGACAACGTGCTTTACCGGATTGGCAGGTGCTGCATGCCTGTGCCGGGTGACAATATTGTCGGCTTCATCACCAAGGGCAAGGGAGTTACCATTCATCGCAAACAGTGTTCCAGCCTCGAAAGAACGGCGGTGGACACCGAGCGCATGATCGAAGTGCAGTGGAGCCAGGAAGGAGAGGCCACGTCTCAGACCAAGGTGTATCTTGAAGCGCTCGACAAACCCGGCATCCTGGCCAATCTCAGCGCATTAATATCTTCGGTTAATGTCAATATAGCTTCAGTCAAGGCTGAGTCTACATCCGACAAAAGGGCCTGGATTGAGCTCACCATGGAAGTGAAGGACAAAAATCAGCTTGTTGGACTAATGAACAAGATATCACAGATGGACGGTATATTGCATGTCCGGAGGTAGTATTTACGCTATTTTCCCTCTTGACAAAAACCATTCTTCTTGGTATTGTTTATAGCAACGTGCAAATATTTTCAAAGAAAGGAGGGACAAAGCTATGACAAAAGCCGATTTGATCGATAAGATCGCAGCAGCAGCAAGTCTCACCAAGGCTGACGCGGGGAAGGCCCTCGATTCTACCCTCGACGCCATCAGACTTTCTCTTAAGAAGGGACAGAAGGTTACTCTCGTGGGCTTCGGGACATTCTCAGTTTCCAAGCGGAAAGCCAGAAAGGGACGCAACCCGAGGACCGGCCAGGAGATCAAGATCGCTGCAACAAAAGTACCTAAATTCACCGCTGGTAAAACCTTGAAAGATTCAATAAAATAAGCAATTCATCGAAAATAGAGAGGTGGCGGTTAGAGTCACCTCTTTTTTTTTGCACTTACGAAGTACAAGGGGAAAATCAAGACTGGAGTCACGCGATGGCAGTTGAAAAGAGGAGGACGGCAGTGGACCTCGACCCCGCTACCAAGGGCATTGCATTCTGACCATGACGGATATCCTTCTCCTCATATTAAGCCTCATTATGATACTTGCAAGTGCAGAGATATTTACGAACGGAGTTGAGGTATTCGGCAAGAAACTTTCCCTTTCCCAGGCAGTTGTAGGAAGCATCCTGGCTGCTGTAGGTACCGCACTTCCGGAGACTGTCCTCCCCTTTGTGGCAATACTCTTTCATGGAGGAGACGCCGGCAGAGATATCGGGGTGGGCGCCATACTCGGGGCCCCCTTCATGCTTGCAACGCTCGCCTTTTTATTTGTCGGTATATCCGTTATCGTCGGCTTCATCCGTAAAAACAGGAAGTTCGAATTGCGTGTCGAAATTAGCAGCTTAAAACGGGACCTCGTTTTTTTTATCATAATGTACGGTGCGGCGATCTCGGTCCCACATTTAGTGCATGGAGGACGTGGGATCATGGCAACCAGTCTCGTTGCGGGGTACCTCATTTACGCGTACCTGACCTTCAGAGGTGAAAGCGAAGGCATTGTTCATACGGATGAACTATATTTTGGGAAGCTGCTGGGACGTATCCGAAGATCGCCTGATGAGACTGTGCAGATATATGACGCGGGAATTCCACTTGCGCTCTTTCAGGTATTCTTCTCCCTTGTGCTGATGGTCGCTGGAGCGCATGTATTCGTCTCGGGTCTTGAGTCTCTGTCACGAACGTGGGGGATGAATCCGCTTCTATTTTCCCTTCTTGTTGCGCCAATCGCAACGGAATTGCCAGAGAAATTCAATAGCATCAATTGGACCCTTAAGGGGAGAGACACGTTGGCCATAGGAAATATTACAGGTGCAATGGTATTCCAATCCACGTTCCCCGTTTCCCTGGGCCTACTCTTCACAAGCTGGACAATCTCGGGGCTTGCCCTTCTTTCAGCTGTTCTTGCTCTTGCATCTGCATTGGTGTTACTTGTAGACATCTCTGTCCGAAAAAAGCTTTCACCTGCTACGATCATGCTCGGCGGGGTATTTTATCTGCTCTACGCTCTTGCAATCGTTTATTCCTGATTCCACAGCCCGACGGCTAGCCCACAGTCTTCATAATCGTATGATAACCTCAAGATAAAAAGAATGGCATCCGGCATCATTTTGATCTAATATTAATACAGATAGACCATGCAAAAGGTCACGGTGAAGCTGAGGTCTTGGCTAGGGCAAACAGAGGGTAACAATTATGCATGACGACGCCGGAGGATTAGATATGAAGATCTTTGTGACAGGCGCAACGGGATTTGTTGGAATGCATGTGACGAACGATCTGCTGGCGCGAGGTTTCTCGGTCCATGCTGGCGCGAGAGATGTTGCGAAGGTGGATAGAATATTCGGGGAAAGCGTTGTTCCCGTAGAAGTAGACTTCAGCGACAAGGATTCCATAAATAGGGCGCTAACGTCAATCAGGCCGGACGTTGTAGTGCATCTCATCGGCATTATCGCGGAAAGGCCATCAAAGGGGACCACCTTCGACAACGTCCATTTTAGATTACCGATGGACCTGTATGAAGCCTCGAAGCAAGTCGGGGTTAGAAAAGTGGTTCATATGAGCGCACTCGGCGTGCATCCGGATGCGCCGTCACGTTATCACAAGTCCAAGCTTCGGGCCGAGCAGGTACTGAGAAGTTCGGGGATGACATATACCATATTCAGGCCGTCCGTCATCATTGGTCCTGAACAGAAGCTCTTCTCCGACATGAAGAATATCACTGCTATGGTTCCCGTTGTAGCACTGCCTGCCGGCGGAAGCCATTTAATGCAGCCGGTGGATGTTCGGGATGTCGCCTGTGTCTTTGCATCCGCCGTGACCAAAAGTGAAACGGACAACAAGGTCTATGAGCTCTGCGGTCCCGATGTCATAAGTCTCAGGAAAATGCTTGAGGCTGCTTTTGCAATATGGAAGAAAAGAGTGTTGTTCCTAAGCGTGCCGAAGAGCGCGATGGCATTGGCAGGAAGGGTCGCAGAGTCGATCATGGAAAATGCTCCCGTAACATCCGACCTTATGCGCATGATGTGGAAAGATAATGTCTGCGGTCTGTATGGCGATTCCCAGCAGGATGGTGTAAGGGCTGTTTGCGGTAGTGAACCAGTACCATTTGCTGAATCGATCAAATGGGCTCTGGGGCAATAAGATGAAAATATAGGGGCAGGTCTTTGAACCAGCCCCCAATTAGAGTTATTTCATTATGTTTCCGCTGAAGATGTAGTCGTTATCTTTCTTAACCTCATGGCACATTATACATGCACTTACCCTGCCGGAAGCGACGACCTTTCCGACAGTTTCATACTTGGCCCAAAACCAGTCGCCTGTGTCCGGGCTGTAGCCCTTGATTTTGTACATTACGGTGACGGAATTGAGGTGCTTATCAGAAGTATAATTTTCCTTTACGATTATGCAGCCATCAGCCATGCCTTTCTTATCCCTTATAGAGAAGTACGCGTCATTATTCACGTATGTAGTCAGAAATGCTCCATGAGGCTGTTTCCCCTCATACATTCTGCCTTTGCCGGGGAATAGTTGCCAGTCTGTATAAGGGTTGGATTTCATGATGTATTCGTACAACTTGACGGCATCAGGACCTGGAAGTGTGGCCTGAGTTTCAGCCGGAATTGTTTCATGAATGGCGTGGGCCGCCCAGCTGAAAGTGAGAATGAGTATTGCCGCCAATATGAGAACTAAACCCTTTTTCATTGAAGCCTCCTTTGGATTAGGTATTGATTAATATCGCTGTCGTCAGTGCCATAACGGCAAGCATGGCCCCAAGTGTATACTATGAACCGCCCTTCAGATAATAATCGTAGAGTGCCTTGCCTACAAAAAAGTCAGCCCACGAAATGCCGATATCGGGCAGTGTGGATTTTAGCAGCATCTGGCTTAATGGTATGGATTTGGCCGCCATCTCGGCAAGACTGAAATGGGCCATGAATATGGTCCCGTATATTACGATAAGTCCGTTCAAGAGATATCCGTATGCCGCTGTCTTTCGAGAGAGAAAGAGCAGGGTAACTACCACCACGTCAACGAGCGGAAAGATAAAGGAGAGAAAACGTGTAGAGTCAAAGATTGTGCTGCCGAGATTCATCTTGTCGGGCACCATAAAAAAGTGGATCCTGAGATGGAGCATCAGTCCAGCCACCGCCAGAATGAAGAGTGCAGACAGAAGGGAATATTTCTTCATGGCATCAGAAAGAAAACATGGCAATATGGCCAAGGTAAAAGGTAAGTGCGACGGCCGTTACATGGAGTATCCACCATCCTGGTTTATATCTCAGGAAATATTGTATCATGCTACCTCCACAGGAAATGACCGAGAGCATAGACGATGGATATGGCCGCAAGATGAACCATCCACCACCCCGGCTTAAGAAAGCCTATTTTTTTATGGAATCTTTTTATGAAGTCATCATCCGGCATGATTATGTTTATAGAATAGCAAGAAAAGGAATGAAGTCAAGGATAGACGCCTCCATTAAGCGGCATGAGCTGTCGCTGTGAGGCGAAAATGAAAAAATCAAGGAGTGATGCGGAATGAAAACTGGTAAGAATTCTGGTAAGAATTATTGAGATGTATGATTACACCTCAATAACATGATCTCACTGCATTAATAAACCTCTATAAGCAGGCTGAGACTATATTCTTTCTATCTATGAAATAAATCTGTAAACTCCCAGGCCGATGATCAGCTCAACCACAGCTAATACCAACAAAGTTCTCCCCATAATAAATGGGCTCTCTGTGTCGGCAATCGAGTCCACCGGCATGCGCTCCGCAACAGAAGCATACTCTTTACTATCAGTAAGAGTGTACATTGAGGTCAATCTCATTGTGAAAGCATCCTCTGCGTGATTGATCATTGTGCTCCCCCTCTTTCTTAAGTACGGTGTCGAGTCTAAGCTTTTTTAGATCTACAATTGTCTTATGTCCCTATTCTATGTCGCAAAAATTAAATTTCAATTAAAGTTTAATGAAGATTCCTTAATTTTAGCCCGCTGAAGTGTCGGAAAGGCAGGAATTGACCTGCCCTTGCCGCATTTTGGCGACTTCGCGTGACCAGAGAATATCCAGGCCTTTATCATTCGGCAAGCCCTTGCTATAATGTAGATGATTTTATTCCGCTTCAAATAATGGAGTGTTACAGTATGATAAGGGCTGTCATGTTCGACTTCGGGGGTGTGATTGCGGAAGAGGGCTTTTGGCTCGGACTCACGCATATAGCAATACAAAACGGCAAGGACTCTGACGGATTCTTTAATGCCGCTGTTGAGCTGATCCACAAGCCCGGCGGCTATGTTGTCGGAATGTCTGACGAGAGTGCGTGGTGGAACGAACTCAGGGAACTGACAGGCATTTATGGCAGCGATCAGAAACTGAGAGAAATAATACTCGAACGCTTCGTTGTCAGGCCTGAAATGCTTCAGGTTGTCTATGAACTCAGGTCGAAAGGGTTAGTTATCGCCATGCTGAGCGACCAGACCAACTGGCTTGACGAGCTTGATGAACGAATGCCTTTTTCTCACGCTTTCGATCATGTATTTAATTCATATAAAATTCATAAGAGCAAAAGAGACCCATCGGTTTTCAGAGATGCCTGTTCGGCGCTTTGGTTAAAGCCGGAAGAGGTCCTGTTTATTGACGACAACGATGGCAACATAGCAAGGGCAAAGCATGAAGGCTTGAACGTCATCCACTTTAAGGACATGGTTTCTTTCCGTGTTGAACTGGAAGAACATCTTCGGGGCTCAATCCCGGATGACAAGATATATGACTGCATCATCATCGGCGCCGGCCCAGGAGGGCTTCAGGCAGCGATATATTTAGGCAGATACAACAGGCAGGTCCTTCTCATCGACCGCGGCGGCGGCAGGACATCACACGCCAGGCACATCGAGAATTTCCTCACTCAAAAAGTGATTTCCGGGAAAGAGATCATAACCCTTGGAATGGAGCAGGCTATGAATTTCAACGTGCGCATCATGAAGGGAACGGTCTTGAAAGTGATCGAAGAAGCCGGCTTCAAGGTCAACGTCGGAGAGAAGGTATATCGCTCGAAGTTCGTAATTGTATCGACCGGGGGCCGTGAGAACATACCGGAGATCGAAAATGTCTATAAATTCTTCTGCGAAAGTTTCTTTACTTGTATTGATTGCGACGGGTACCGAACTACCGGTAAAAAGCTGGTCATTATCGGCAATTCCATACAATCGGTGAGGCTTGCCTTTGCAATGAAACAGATGTACACAAAGGACGTTACTCTCGTGCTTTTCTTCTACGAACCGCCCGATTCGTATATCGAGGAACTACAGGATGAGGGAATCGGGTTTATCAAAGGGAGGCCGACTAAGATAATCGGCAACGAGCATATGGAAGCGCTCGAATTCGAAGACGGCAGGCGCATCAAATGCGAAGTAATCATGTCGAATTTCGGGTTTAAGTTAAACAACGAATTCCTGGATGGCCTAAAATTGAAAAGAGACGGCAAAGGGTTCAAGTATGTGACGGATCACAATTATGAGTCTTCAATGAAGGGGCTCTATATCCTGGGGCCATTGACAGGCCATGACCAGGTTGTCATCGCAGCCGGAGAAGGCGCAACAGCAGCCATCGAGATCAATAAAAGATTGCTCGATCTGTAATTTTGGCGAGCGGCAAAAGTTCGGTAACCTGAGGGTAAGGAGGATGCCATGGAGATACGTCATCGCGGATTGTCGAGCTGCGGCGTCGGATTTGCCTGTAATGTGCATGGCAAGCGAAGCAGGCAGATAGTCGCCTGGGGCATAGAGGCGGTCAAGAACCTTACGCATCGCGGCGCGGTCGGCTCCGACGGCAAGACCGGCGACGGCGCGGGCATTCTTATCGAGATACCGCGGCGCTATTTCTCGCGGAAGATAAGCGAACTGGGGCTTTCTCTGTCCGCTATAGACGACTTAGCAGTGGGCTCCTTTTTTCTTTACGGCAATGTCGAGGACCGTATCGACGAGATCCTGAAAAAATACGGCTTCATCCCGATCGGATGGATCGATGTTCGCACATATGATGACGCACTCGGGGAGGCAGCCCTCATTACCAAGCCGAGGATCAGGCAGCTTTTGATAGATGCCGGAGCTGTAGTGAAGAAGGAGCGTGAATTGAAGCTCTTCTTCGCACGGAAGGCTATTGAAATGAGCTTCGGCAGCGACGTCTGCGTGTCTAATATTTCATCGAAGACGATACTGTACAAGGGCCTTCTGGTCGCGCCGCAGCTCGACAGGTTCTATCCGGATCTAATGGACGAAGACATAGAGTCGTCCTTCTGCATCTTTCATCAACGCTTCTCCACGAATACATTGCCCGAGTGGGTGATGGCCCAACCTTTCAGGGTCCTGGCACATAATGGCGAGATCAATACGGTCCAGGGAAATCGCAATGCAATGAGGGCAATAGAGACAGCGGTGCTGGATGGATTCAGCGAAGAAGAACGGGATATCATCAAACCCCTGGTCAGCGATTACGAGAGCGACTCGGCCTCTCTCGACCGGATCGTAGAACTCCTTATCCTATCGGGTTTTCCGCCCGAACTTGCAGTTAATCTCTGCATCCCACCGGCGTGGGAGCATGTGCCTTTGCCACCGGACCGAAAAGCGATGCTCCACTACCTTTCACTTCTTATGTCCCCATGGGACGGCCCAGCTGCTGTTGTGTTTACTGACGGAGCTACTATCGGCGCACATCTCGACCGCAACGGCCTGCGGCCCCTTCGTTATGTACTCACGGATGACGGCATTATGGTAGCGGGATCAGAGGTGGGCATGATCGATCTGGGAGACAGGAGCATCATAAAGAAGGGACGACTCGGCCCCGGTGATACGCTCGCTATTGATCTCGACACAGGGTCCATCCGGGAGACCGGGGAAATCCTCGATGCTCTTGCATCGCGTTTCCCTTATGGTAAATGGCTGAATGGATTCCTTGTAACTCATCGGCTCCAGCCGGTTACTGCGCCTCCATCATACAGCTCCATACTCGCACAGCAGGTCGCCTTTGGCTATACGACCGAGGAAGTTGATACCATGCTTGCAACCATGGCGCGTAATGCAGCAGAGCTGACTTTCTCTATGGGAGACGACACCCCTTTGCCACCCCTTGCGGAGAAGCCTCCTCTGCTCTTCCGCTATTTCAAGCAGCGCTTTTCCCAAATCACCAATCCGTCGATCGATCCCATTAGGGAGAAGATGGTCATGTCCCTTGCCATGCATCTGGGACCGCGCCGCAGTTTTCTCAGCCAGACAGCCGATCATGCCCGGCGGTACTGCATCCCCTCGCCGCTTCTCTTTGAAGGGGATATCCGTGAGATCGAGACCGGGAGCGGTTTCGCTACAGTGCGCATACCGATCACTTATTCGCGTGATAACGAAAATCTTGCTGCAGCCGTTTCTCTGCTCTGCAGGACTGCTCTTGAAGCAGTAGATAAAGGCGCAGAAATCATCATCCTTACGGACCGCGAGCTCTCGACTGAACTGGTTGCAATTCCATCCCTCCTCGCAGTCTCTGCTGTTTTCCTGGAACTTATCAGGAAGGAATGCGGGCACTGCGCAAGCATTATTATAGAGACGGGAGAGGCGCGCGATGTCCACCATATTGCCTGTCTGATCAGCTTCGGCGCTGCAGCAGTCCATCCGTGGCTTGCAACTCCTACGATTGCCGAGCTTTGCAGCCGGGGTATTGTCGAACATCCATTCGGTGTTGCCGTGAACAACTTCCGAAAAGCTGTTGAGGACGGCCTGCTCAAGGTCCTTGGACGCCTTGGCATTGCTACGTTAGATTCATACCATGGCGCGCAGCTCTTCGATATTATCTGTCTTAACCACGGGATTGTGCATGAGTATTTCGGACCGCTTACTTCGAATATGGAGGCAGACGGTTTGCTCGAAATAGAGACTTCTGTCGCGGCCCGCCATCATGCCGCATACTTGATACCAGACCCGAAGCTCGACGCCGGGGGCACGCTTAAGTATCGCAGGGAAGGAGAAGAGCATGCTTGGTCATCTCCTACAGTGGCGGCACTCAATCGCTTTGTGAGACAGGGGAAGTCCGAAGGGTATAGGTCGTTCGCTTCTGCGGCCGAAGGCCGGCCGATTTATGCGCGCCACATCCTCGGTTATCGCCATGGCACGCCGATACCGCTTGATGAGGTCGAACCGGAAGAATCCGTAATTGCGCGTTTTGTTTCGGGGGCAATGTCGGTGGGTGCGCTTTCGCCTGAAGCGCATGAGACGATTGCTGAGGCATGTAATCGTCTCGGCATGAGAAGCAACAGCGGCGAAGGCGGTGAAGACCCTGCGCGTTACGGCACAATAAAAAACAGCGCCATCAAGCAAGTCGCGTCTGGACGGTTCGGCGTGACACCATCATATCTTGCGTCGGCGAAGGAGATCGAGATCAAGGTGGCTCAGGGTGCGAAACCGGGCGAGGGCGGCCACTTGCCTGCGAGCAAGGTGACCAATTATATCGCGCGGCTTCGATACTGCAAGCCCGGGACGCTGCTGATATCGCCGCCGCCCCATCACGATATATATTCGATAGAGGATTTGAATCAGCTCATCCACGACTTGAAGCAGGCCAATCCAGAGGCTAAGGTCTGTGTCAAACTTGTATCGGAAGCAGGTGTGGGCACAGTGGCTGCGGGTGTGGCCAAGGCGTACGCAGATATCGTTCAGATAAGCGGCTACGAGGGCGGCACCGGCGCATCGCCTATCACATCTATCAAGAACGTAGGGAATTACTGGGAAATAGGTCTTTCGGATGCTCAGCGCGTCCTCATCGAGAACGGCCTTCGCGACCGGATCACCCTCAGGGTAGACGGCGGACTCAGGACCGGTAAGGATGTTGTACTGGCCGCGCTCTTCGGGGCTGAGGAGTTCGGCTTCGGCACCGCAACCATGATCTCGGTGGGCTGCATCATGGCACGTCAATGCCACATGAACACCTGTCCGACCGGTATCGCCACACAGGACGAACGTCTAAGGGCAAAGTTTCGAGGCACACCGGAAGGAGTTATGGCGTATTTCGGGGCACTTGCGCAAGACGTCCGTTCGATCCTTGCTGAAATGGGATTTCGCAGCATCAGCGAGATAGTCGGCAGGACTGATCTTGTCACAGTTGAACCTGACGAGCGTTATCCCGGCTCGCGACGCATGAAACTCACGCCTCTTCTTCTGCCGCCGCCTGATGGCCGTCCTCGCATGGGATCGGGAAAAAGGAACGACAACCCGGCGCCGTCCATTAATGACTGGCTTACTTCTGAGCTTACGGCATTCATCGAGCGTGGAGAACCGGTTGCCAGGGAATACGGTATTCGCAATACCGACCGGAGCGTTCCGGTGCGTCTCTCATACTACGTCGCGAAATATCATGGAACGGCGGGACTTCCTGACGATACAATAAGGCTTGTTTTCAGAGGCACGGCAGGGCAGAGTTTCGGTGCTTTCAACCATAACGGCATTACGGTTACACTTATCGGAGATGCCAATGACTACGCTGGTAAAGGGATGCATGGCGGAGTCATCGCCATTAGGCCCAGCACGGGACTTATCGATCCTCACCGGCAGGTGATCGTCGGCAATACAGTTCTCTATGGAGCTACAGGCGGTCATTTCTTTGCAGCAGGCTTGGCTGGCGAGCGATTTGCCGTGCGAAACAGCGGGGCTGCGGCAGTTGTAGAAGGAACAGGACAGCACTGCTGCGAATACATGACGAGAGGTGAAGTAGTCGTGCTTGGTGACACTGGTATCAATATCGGGGCCGGGATGACCGGAGGGGTGATCTATATCATCGACTGCAACGACACACTCGACGGCCGTCTTAACAAGGCTTATGTGCGGGCCGTTATGATTGATGAGTCGGACAAGTCACGCCTGAAAGCTTTAATAGAAGCACATTGCCGGAAGACCGAAAGTCCGCTGGCGAACGAGATTCTTTCGAATTTCGCCGGACAAGTGCAAAGCTTTAAAAAGGTGGTCCCTAAATAATAAAATAGACATCGAGGTGGAGATGGATAAGAAAGAAGTTATGGCTGAGATCATCAGGAAACTGAAAAAAGAGTACCCCGTGCTGAAGTCGGCACTAAATTTCAGCAGCCCGTTCGAGTTGCTGGCCGCCACGATCCTCTCGGCCCAGACTACAGACGTGCATGTCAACAAGGTAACGGAGACACTCTTCAAGAAATATAAAAACGTGAATGACTTCGCAAATACCGATTCGGCGACGCTCGAAAAGGATGTTAGTTCTGTGAATTTTTACAGGAACAAAGCACGGAATATACAGAATGCGGCCAGGATCATAATCGAGAAGTTCAACGGCGAAGTGCCGCGGACAATGGAAGATCTCATCAGTCTGCCAGGCGTTGCGAGAAAAACAGCGAATATCGTTCTCTACAATGTCTTCGGAATAATCGAAGGCATCGCTGTAGATACCCATGTAATACGTCTCGCCGGAAGACTCGGGCTTACAAAGAATGAAGACCCGGTCAAGATCGAAAAGGATCTTATGGAGGTCGTCCCGAAAAAAGAATGGGGCAATATCACGCACCTACTCATATTTCACGGACGGAAGATTTGTCAGGCAAAGAAGCCGATGCATAAAGATTGCGTGCTCTTCGACATATGCCCGTCAAGGAATATCTGAACAGCTCGATGCGTATAGCATTATCTCCGACACACCGGTATAATAATTTTGATGAAAAATAACATTGACTTGCGGATGAGAGGCTACATCGTTTCGACTCTCCGCCTTAGCAGGAATGCCGACATTCAGGGGATGTAATAAATAGCTATGCGCGATATAACCGAATATCTATTCACAACTAACGCAATCAAAGTCTCCGATCCAAAGACCCCTTTCTGGTATGCATCGGGATTAATTGGTCCCTTTTACATCAACACACATTACTTGGCAGGAGGAGAAGCGACAGCTGTCGAACTGTTAGAATTGATAACTCTGTATTCCAGCGAAGTTTCCTACGACAAGTGCATCAGGGCCATTGACTTGAAGGTCAGGGAAATCTACGAGATGCACCCTATATTTAGGGATACGCTACGTAAGGCCACGGACTTAATAGAAACTAATATGGACGTTTCAAAAATCGATTTCGTAAGCGGCGGCGAACGCCGTGATTGGTTTTTCCATTCCCTCGTTGCTGAACTGATCGGTAAACCCGCCTTGTTCATCCGCAAAGATGCGACTGTTTGGGTAAAAGAGAATGATGATATCGGTCGACAAGACGCGATAGGCGGTGCAAAAGTTCTGCACATCGCAGACCTTGTCACCATCGCGAGCAGTTATGTGAAAGTTTGGATCCCCGCGGTCAAACAGCTTGGAGGCACGATAACGCATGCGCTCAACATCGTCGACAGGCTGCAAGGGGCCGATAAAGTGCTGAGGGGGCGCGGGATAACGCCATTGTCATTGGCGCGCATCGATGCTGAATTTTTCCATGTGGCTTCACAAAGGGGATGTATTACGAGGGCACAACATGGGATGATTGTCGATTATATCCGTGACCCATTCACCACCATGAAAAAGTTTCTTTTTGAAACTCCGAGCTTTCTGAAAGACTCACTCGCATCTGATGATGAAAAGATTGCAGCAAGAGCAAGACTGTGCGTGAGCGAGGATCTATATAAGTTAAAAGCAGGCTGAGGTACATCGCTCCGGGTAGACAGCCGACCTGGTTGGTGATACTATTAGTTATATGATGACACCGTGAGAGGCCCAGTCCTCTATAAAGGGCTAGTGGCTCCGGTATGTGCAGTATGAATGAGAGGGAATGCAAATCTGCATCGTAAATTTAAGACGGCATTGCCGTTGTTATTAAATCAACAGTCGGCTTTAACGCTAGGTGACTGCTAGGGCGATATTGCCGAAAGGAGAGGAAGATGCCGGAAAGTGTATACAAGGTCATTGAACTGATCGGGACAAGCACTGATTCATGGGAGAAAGCCGCCACAGCCGCCGTTGAGACTGCATCGAAGTCGCTGAAGGATCTGCGTATCGCCGAAGTTGTGGAATTAGATATGCAGATCGAGGAAGGGCAGGTCCGCGCATATAGAGCAAAAGTAAAAATATCTTTTAAATATCAACAAAAATAATTAAACACGAAGTTACTTGAACGATAAAATAAAAAGACAGACTCATTAGAGGTGGGGCTGTTTCTATAGCAGCTCCACCCAGTATTTTCAGCTCATGTTTCAAACCGAAAGGCATTAAGCACGGAGTTTCTATGGTCGGTGAAATCATGATTGAATTTGCAAGGATGAGCGGTCTCTCACCTGCTGGTTCCTCTCCTCAACGCTATTTATGGACCGATGCCTTTGCCGTCTGCAACTTTCTCGATCTTTATCGCCAAACAAGAAACGAGCATTACAAACATCTTGCATTGCTCCTCGTTGAACAGGTGCATGCGGTACTGGGTCGACACCGCACTGATGACTCACGTGCCGGCCGGATCAGCGGGCTCAATGAGCAGGAGGGAGCTAAACATCCCACAATAGGGGGATTGAGAATCGGGAAAGAGCTGAACGAGCGAAGGTCGGAGGAGCCCTTTGATGAGCGACTGGAATGGGACCGAGACGGACAGTATTATCATTACTTGACACAATGGATGCATGCTCTCGATTGCACTAGCCGGGTCACCGGGGCCCCGACCTTTAACAGGTGGGCAATAGAGCTTGCAAAAACAGCCCATGCAAAATTCACCCGTGTCTCGCTGCGTAACGGAGAAAAACGCCTGTCCTGGAAGATGAGTATAGATCTCTTATATCCGCTCGTATCGTCCATGGGTCATCACGATCCTCTTGACGGACTGATCACTTACAGCGAGCTTCAGGCAACTGCNNNATATGGGCATGATTTGTGAGGGAAAAAGCTGGGCCACTGATGACCCACTTGGCATTGGCGGTCTTTTGAGCGGCGCTTACAAGATGGCACAGTTAATTGTGGCAGACAGCTTCACGCGACCCGAACTCCTCGATACTGTTTTGAATGATTCCCTGACGGGGTTAGCCTATTTTACGAAAAAATCTCCGTTGAATCTCCCCGCCGCTCACAGACTGGCATTTCGGGAACTAGGATTGTCGATCGGATTGCAGGCCATTGAGAGACTGCAAGGGTTGCTTGAGCAATATCCGGGCATATTCAATAAAAAACCTCTTATTCATTCGCGAGTCCTAAGCCTCATGCGTTATGTCCGGCTAAGTGAAATGATCAATGCATTTTGGCTTGAGAGTGAGAACAAAAAATC
>PMYY01000062.1:0-5209 GCA_003170655.1 Nitrospiraceae bacterium | reverse complement strand
TTTCCACACCAACATCAAATTTCAGTGGAGATTGATACAATTATTAGTAGAATATTACATGAATAATACTGCTTTACGTAGACAATCAAAATGTATTCTGATATAGTTTGGCTTTAAAAAGCCAAACTATATAATGAGGCGGGAGTTGGAAAGCATGGCCGAAGCATACGGGGGACACAGTCTCTCTCAATCATATATCAAAAAGGCTGATGCATCGGAGGTACGAATGGCGTTGCCAAGCCCAACTATTATCGTTTCTGGAATAACGGCGAGTTATCTGCTAGTTGAGTACCACTGCCGCCGCTCGGGCTCAGACTGAAATAAAAAAATTACTTCAATAATTGCAGCAGGGCGTGTCTACAGAATGGTAGGTTCCATCGTTTCACTAATTGTAACCGCCAGCCTGATATTTTATAAAGGATTATAACGGATAGGAAATGTATAAAGTAAAATTCGCTGACCTTCGTCCGAAAATGATGGGATCATGGGACGGCCCGGAGTGGATGCAGGCCGATACTCTGGAGCTTAACCATTATCGCCCCGAGGGGAGCGAGCATATACCGAAGACGTCCGTCAGACTCCTTTCTGACACAGACGGCATCTTCGGTATATTCCGAGTTGAAGACCGATATGTCCGTTCGGTGGGTACGCACTATGGAGATCCTGTTTATAAGGACAGCTGTGTGGAATTCTTTGTGAAGCCTAAGCCTGACAAGGGTTATTTTAATTTCGAATTTAATTGCGGCGGGACATTACTTTGTAGCTATATTACCGACCCGGAAAGGACGAGAGAGGGCTTCAGAGAATTTGTATCTGTTCCGGAAGAGGAGGGGCGGTTCGTCGTAATCAGTCATTCATTGCCGGGTATCGTCGACCCGGAAATTGCCGACTCTGTTACATGGACGCTGGAATTCTTCATCCCCTTAGAGCTGCTCGAAAAATATGTCGGATCGGTCGGCAACGTGCGGGGAAGCGAATGGAAGGCGAACTTCTATAAATGCGGCGATGAAACATCCCATCCTCACTGGGTCTCGTGGCAGCCTGTGCCGAAGCTCAATTTCCATATGCCAGAGTGCTTCGGGACTGTAATGTTTCTTTAAAATCGTTTTTTTACTCAAAAATCACATAACGCTTTATCTTCTGTAGCCTCTTTCCCTTCACTCCCAGTGCTTCCGGGCACGTAATCCTGCTCTCTTTTCGGACATTGAGGAGACTCTTGACACCATCAGGTCCGAGGCCGGGGACGCGCAGCAGGGCTTGCTCGTCGGCCTTATTAATGCTAACAGGAAAAAACTCCGGATGGTTGTCGGCCCAGATCTCTTTCGGGTCTTTGCTTAAGCTGAGGTTTCCGCTTTTATCCAGTGGGATTTCATTGGCGTTAAACCCATATTTGCGCATGAGGAAATCTACCTGGTACAGCCGGTGCTCACGCATGAAACGTTCGCCTGGGCTTGCCAGGAATTGACGTTCACCGGGAATGCCCGGATTTCCCAGACCCTTCTGGTATGCCGAGAAATAGACCCTTTTGAAGTTGAGGCGATTGTAAAGTGACGACATGGATTCTACTATCTCACTGTCGGTCTCATTTGATGCGCCCACGATGAATTGTGTGGTGCATTTTACTCTCGAAAATTTCATGCCCCTGCCGGTCAGCCTGCCCATAAGGTTGATCGGACGAATGATGTCCTTGTCGTAGTCTTTTTTTGCCGAGAGAGCGGCGAAATGTTCTTTGCCGGGAGTTTCTATATTCAATGAGACGGCACTCGCGAGCGAAAGGGTCTCTTCGATTGCCGCATCCGAGGCGCCTGGAATGATCTTAAGATGCAAGTATCCTCTGAACTGATGTTTTTTCCTCAGTATGCGTGCGACCGTATTTATCTTATCCATCGTATAATCGGCATTCCCGATCACTCCTGAACTCAGGAAAAGGCCGAAGATCATCTTTTTTTTGAAATACTCCAGAAACAGATTGACAACCTCCTCAGGCCGCAACGTGCAGCGCCGCATATCAGTTTCCGAGCGCAGAGGGCAGTACTTACAATCGTTAGAGCAGGAATTGGACAAGAGGGTCTTCAGGAGGACTGAATAGCCGCCTTGGGGCAGGGCGATCGGATAGAGCCAGCTGCCGTTGGTTCCGCGTTTCCTGTGGTCCTCTTTGCCCGTGCCGCACGCGCATGCAAGATCGTATTGAGAATCTTCGGACAGGACCTTGAGCTTTTCGATAGTATCCATGATGGAATGAGCCTTGAAGAATTATATCATCATTGCGCCGAAGCTCGTAAGTTCAGAAAATAGAAAGTGAGATAGGCAACTGTTACTGCCGTTAATAAAATTCTCTGATTGCCTCGTCAAGTTTCGCCATATCGGCTGACTGCTCCTGCCTAACAAGCGGTTTTTGGCTTATCAGAGGGACCCCTTCTTCGAAAGTTCGGCGATGGTGCCTGTAAATAATGCCCATCGGGATTTGATCTCCCCATTCGAGCGCCTGTTGAAACGCGCCCATCCTGTTTTCAGGATTATAATCAGGTCCGATATGGTACACCCGCTGCGAGTACCATTCATAGGTGTTCACCTTATTGTAGCTTACGCATGGCTGGAGGATGTCGACGAGAGAAAACCCTTTGTGCAAAATGGCAGCTTTGATCGTTTCTTTCAGGTGTTGCAAGTCTCCGGAAAAGGTGCGCGCAGCGAAACTGCAATCCATTGCGACGGCAAGCGCCATCGGATTAAACGTCTCAGACAGGACACCGAAGGGAAGGTTCTTGGGATGGGTCCCTTCAAGTGTAGTGGGCGAAGCCTGTCCCTTGGTGAGTCCGTAGACCTGGTTATCGTGGACAAAGAGCTTCACGTTTATATTCCTTCTCATGGCGTGGATCAGGTGGTTTCCCCCTTCGCCGTAGCAATCCCCGTCGCCCGCAACAGCGATCACGACTTGTCCGCTGTTGACCAGCTTGAGCCCGGTTGCGACTGGGAGCGTCCGCCCGTGGAGGCCGTTGAAGGTATTGCATTTCAGGTAGTGGGGAAATTTCCCTGACTGGCCAATCCCTGAAACGATGGTGAACTGGTGAGGCTCGATGCTAAGCTCAACGAGTGTCTCTTTGAATGTTTTGAGGATGCTGAAGTTTCCGCATCCCGGGCACCACGCCGGCGTCTGTCCTTCATACTCTTCCAAGGAAGCCATTTATTTCTCCTATAAGTTCTTCAAGCATGAAAGGCCTGCCGTCAAAGCGGTTGATCGAATGGGTAAAGACATATCCGGCTTCGGCCCTAATCAGTCGCGCAAATTGGCCGGTGGCGTTGTTTTCAATGCAGATAGTCATTCGTGCCTCTCCAAGGATTTTCAGATGTGCTGTTTGTTCTGCAGATGGGAAGGGATAGATCTCGCTGAAATGCAGCATGGCAATCTGATAGTCTTTTGAAAGAGCATCCACTGCCTCTTTCATAAGACCATATAATGAACCCCAGCCTGCCAGGACTATTTCAGGTGTTTTGCTTCCATAAAGCAGCGGGGGAGCTATCTCTCTTCTTATCAGAGGCATTTTCTTGAACAAGCGTTTGTCGACCATCTTCTTGCGCGTTTCCGCATCTTCCACTATGTGACCTTCCTCATCGTGCTCATCGCTGTCCGTAACGACGACATGCCGAGCATCGCCGGGTACCCCGAGAGGAGATACCCCGGCTTCGGTAAAGGCATGACGCTTATAATTCTTAAGGCCTGCGAATGCGTCACCTCTAAGACGATAGTCATGATAGACGGTTTTGCCTAAATCGAGGCTGTCATATGTCCACTTGCAGTCCCCGAAGTATTGATCAAATAGTATGATGACAGGGATTTGATATTTTTCCGCAAGATGGAAGGCCNNAACTCACCGTGTGCCGCATAGAGGGCGAACTGGAGCTCCCCTTGTTCAGTCCTTGTCGGAAAGCCTGTTGCGGGACCGGGTCTCTGGCCGAGCGCAATGACGACCGGTGTCTCTGTCATGGCGGCAAGGGAAAGCCCTTCGACCATGAGTGCGAACCCGCCTCCGGAGGTCCCCGTCATTGCCCTGACACCTCCGAACGAGGCCCCGATGGCCATATTTATTGCGGCAATTTCGTCTTCTGCCTGTTCAACAATAATGCCGAATTCAGCAGCATGGACTGAGATATAGTTCATGATACCATTGGCCGGGGTCATCGGATAAGCTGCATAAAACTTCAGTCCCGAATCGATGGCGCCGAGAGCTAGAGCCTCTACACCGCCGATGAGCATTTTTGGATTTGTGGGTAGCGCAGCGGTAAAATGGCAGCGAGCGCAATTATTTTTCGCAAACTCATGCCCTGCGGCCGCCGCATTTATATTCGCCCGGATTACCTTATCCCCTTTCGTTGTAAAGTAATCACGGATGACAGCGAAAAGGACATCTGTTTCCATACCGATCATTCCAAGCACAGCGCCTGTGGCAGCAGTATTTTCCATGAGTTTGCTTCCCCCATGCTCAGTGGCAAGACGCGCAAAGGGGATGTCGAAGAATTGCGGGCCCGTATATGTTTCTTTGAGGGTCTCGGAGTCATAGACGACTTGGCCCCCTTCGGCCAATTCGGTAGCGTGACGCAGAACCGTCTCTTTATCGAGCGCGATTACCATGTGCATTCTCTCCCTGGACGACATTGCAGGCTTGTTCGAAAAACGTATTTGAAAAAAATTGTGGCCGCCCCTTATTCTGGATTCGTAATCCTGGTGAGAAAAAACATGATATCCTGATCGCGCGAACACCTTGGTAAGCGCATTACCTATGGTCTGCAATCCCTGGCCCGCCGAGCCGCCGATCTTTATTGTATAGTCCAAAATTTGTCCTTTTGGCTAAACGTCCGATACTAAAGGGAAATATGAGCCTAGAAGAAATATAGTCATAAAGAAACGAGGTGGCAAGTGCAGGACGGTACTGATGGTGAAGAATGTGAAGAGTGCAACCCGGCGGAGCACCCCTACATTTTAAGAACTAAAGCGGGAATTCCCGGTTATTCATATCCGGGATGAAAGCGTCTCTTGTAAAAATATTCGGCTTAGTGGGTTGACAAAATCCCAAAACCACTTATATATATGTAACGGTGTCTAAATGAAACGGTCGTGCAGTGCCCCATCGAAGAATCCCAGAGCGAAGCGGGTCAAAAAACCTAAGCATCGGGTCGTCACACGCGCTTTCGACTTCCCCATGGAGGTCAATGC
>PMYY01000218.1 GCA_003170655.1 Nitrospiraceae bacterium | reverse complement strand
ATTAACGGCACGGCTCGCTTAAAGCGCCTACTGTTGGTATATCCCCGCCCTTAAAAGACGGGGTTTTACGCCGCTTTCCGATAACTGTCCATCTTACTTGATATAAGCTACTGTTTAATTGCGATTTTACCCTCTAAAATCTTGCCTGCTTTGACAGTCTGATACCCGCTACTATCACATTATTAGAATAACTACCCGATTTGTCCACTTTGTCGTTAGAATTCACGTAAGAATACGATAGGGTCAGATTCGCCCATGGCAAAAGTCTGTATGAGAGCCCGGCAGTGCCAACTGTTTCAGTCCTCTTCTGGTCAGGCCCCGTATTGAGGCCTATAGCCCGGTAATGGCCGTATGATGCCGAGAGAGAGGCTTCGAGAAAAGCGGTGACCGGCGCAGCATAGTGCAATAATAGGATCTGAGACTTAAGCGGGGACGAGTTCTGAATTGCGGCTGTGACAGCTTGGGTATAGGCAATGGAGACAGAACCTCTTTCGAGTGTCTTTGTGGCGGAAAGGCCGCCGATAAAGCCTGTATCGGTATCCCCCTGCCCGCGAATCTGGGTCATGTCCACTCCGCCGTATATATCGACCGTAATCGTCGGAGTGAACTTGTGATTTAAGCCCAGGATGTAATCCTGCCCATTGTAATCACTACCAATCGAGTAATCGTAGACTGTATATGTCGCACTGGCCCTGAGCGTTGTCCTGCCGGTGAGGAGGTAGCTTGCAAGCAGCCCTCCGCTGTAATTATTGAGATTTGCGATATCGGAGTCTGAATTGTCTGTCATAGTATATGTCAGTGATGGCTGGAGCGAAAGCTGTTCAGTGAGCTTGTATAAGAGATTACCACTCAGGGTATTTGTTGTAATCGTTTCTTGGTTCCTCGTCACAGGGCCGGAACCAACTATGCTCCGGATGATCAACGCATCCTTTGTCCGGACAAAACTATCGGCAATCGCGAGTGTTGCAACTTCAGAAAGCCTGACGCTGCCGTTTGCAGAAGCCTGCTGCGAAATGCTGTTCAGTTCAGAGTGAGAATTGTAATAAATGAAAGAAGGCGAGTAATTGAGCATGGCATTAATCTTTTCGGTAGTAGTTGAAATTGCGACTGCAGGGGTAATCACAGTGCTATAATCGCCGACCCTGTCGGTGTGCGAAAGGAATATATTGTCATTGTATTGTTCCGCTGCAGAAAGCGAGAGATCGGCATTGTAGTCCAAGGCAGAAGCAATGACTGATACTCCAAATAATGCGACTGAGAAGCTTAAGATGAACATAAATATTTTCATGACCTGCTCCTTTCGATAATATGATTAAACATCCGTTTTAGCCACCGAACAGAGATTCCTGATTAGTGTAGTTCAGCCAATACTGCAAGTCAAGAGAAATTATCCCGATTGTCACAATTTATCAAAGCTGCCAGAAAACACCAAGGTTTTTAAACCTGGGGGATGAATGGGCTGCCCGGAGCGTAGCAAGTCTTCACCTGCGCTGCGGAGTCCTTTAAGTCGGAGATGAACTGGCGGTTGAGGCCAGGCCGTCTCCGATTATGCCCTAGAAACCGTGAACTTCAGCCCGCGGAACATCATTTAACTACTCATAAAAAAAGCCTCCGCCTGTCTGAAATCATGCGATTACTATAAATGGCGTGATACCGGCCCTTTGACTTCCTCCAAAATGCAATTGAACTTTTCGGTCTTTCTTCCGAAACAGAAGCCCAAGCTTTCATACAGGGATATCTCTCTCACATCTACTCCCCGCCTCTTTATCAATTCCGACGTGGCTTGGTAATAAATCTTCTGCCCATCAACATTGACAACGGTATTGCCGGTCTTTCCTTCCAGGAGCATGCATACGGCAGCTGCTCCGGTTTTATAGCCGAAATTGACATCATAAGCGGAAGAGTCACCACAGCGAACAAGATGGCCGGGCACTACCTCTCGCACCTCCGGCACTTCATACACACCGGGTGCGTACATGCCGGTGTCCTTCATAAACTGGGTTATTTCGGGGTCTTTCTTTAACCGCTTTTCAAGTTCCTGCCTCACAAATTTGCCCGATCCCGCCAGTTTCTTGTGCCCGAATGCATCGACTCCTGCAGATTCGTCGTATAGCATTTCTCCGCCGGCCTTTGTGATACCTTCGGCAACTACAATTATATATGTGCCGGCCTTAACGTCACTCCTTTTTACCCTGCCCATATAGGTCGTCTTCAGGTGATCATACACGACATCGAAGTCTACAGGTATTTCCGGTATCAAGATGCAATCCGCTTCTGCGCCTATGCCACCACGCAGCGCAGTATGCCCAGAATACCTTCCAAATACCTCTACTACAACTACACGGTTATGGCTAAGTCCGGTGGTCTTGAGGTCCCTGGTAAAAATAGCTATCCGGTTGATCGCGGAATCTCCGCCCACACTATAAGATTGGAGGTCGAGGTCCATCGTCTTCGGGACATGAACGCACGGTATCCCCTTCCCTGAAAGATCCACAACGACGCTTCCCGTGTCGTCGCCTCCGCTGATTACCAAAGCGTCGATATTGAACTTTTTCAGTCCGTCTTTGATCCGTTCGTACTTATTAGGGTCTTTGATCTTGCTGATCTTGACGCGGGAATGCCCTGCCTCAGATCCGGCAAGTGATGCCTCGATCTTGCTTACCCTCTCGGCATTGAGGAAAACCACCTTATCGAGATTGATCAGATTATAAAGACCAGCATAGCCGTTGGGGATGACCACCGTCTCGATGCCCATGGCGTATGCTTCCCTCGAAACTCCCTTGATGACTGCATTAAGTCCGCCGCAGTCACCACCGCTCGTTATGATGCCTATTCTCTTGATGGGTGCCATAAATCCTCCTTCAACGAAAGAAGTCAGAAGACTGCAGCCAGAATTCAGAATTTATGCGCAGCTTCTTTCTGTCTTCCTGGCTGCTGACTTTTGTTATTCTATTTCTTTTCATGATATTCCTGAATAGATTTTATCTTCAGCTCCCTTTTCAGGAGCGATTCTATCGCCATAACAACCGCCTTCGCGCTCGAAATCGTGGTCGTATAAGGGATCCTGTATTGCAGCGCACTCCTTCTGATCGAGAAGGAATCCTTCTGGGCCTGAGAGCCTGTGACCGTATTGATGATGAAATTGATCTCCTTGTTCTTTATCAGGTCGACGACATGCGGCCTTCCCTCCATGACCTTGTTGATAACATCTACCTCTATCCCATGAGCATAGAGATATGCCGCCGTACCCTTTGTGGCAACGAGTTTGAATCCGAGTTCACGGAGCTTCCGTGCTATGTCGACCGTATGAGACTTATCCTTGTCCTTGACACTCATGAAGATCTTGCCATAGGTCGGGATTTTGTTATAAGACGCCGCTTGAGCTTTGGCATATGCCAGACCGAATTCGTCATCGATACCCATCACCTCTCCAGTCGATTTCATCTCGGGACCCAGGATCGTATCGACTCCGGGGAAGCGATCGAATGGAAATACTGCTTCTTTGACAGCAACGTGTTGGATGCTTTTCTCTGATGTCAGTCCGAGTTCTTTTAATGTCTTACCGGCCATGACTTTTGCGGCAAGCCGCGCAAGCGACACACCCGTTGCCTTGCTCACATAGGGGATGGTCCGTGATGCACGCGGATTGACCTCAAGGATGTATATCTCATTGTCCTTAACCGCAAACTGCACGTTCATGAGTCCCTTTACTGCGAGTTCCTTCGAGAGGACCTTCGCCTGTAGCTTGATTCCTTCCACGATTTCAGCGGACAGGGAGTAAGGGGGTATTGAACAGGCCGAGTCGCCGGAATGAATGCCCGCCTCTTCGATATGTTCCATCACGCCTCCTATGACTACGTCGATTCCATCGGATATAGCGTCCACGTCGACCTCGATGGCATCTTCCAGATATTTATCTACGAGGATCGGATGTTCCGGCGAGGCTGTAAAATTCTTTTCCATATATAGACCAAGAGACTTCTCATCATAGACGATCTCCATCGCTCTGCCTCCGAGAACATAAGAAGGCCTTACCATCACGGGATATCCGATCCTTCCAGCCACTGATATAGCTTCACCAACCGACATAGCTGTACCGCTCTCAGGCTGCCTGAGAGCCAGTTTATTAAGAACCTCTTTGAACCGCTTCCTGTCTTCGGCACGGTCGATGGAGTCCGGAGAAGTTCCGAGGATTGTCACGCCTTCCCGCTCGAGTGGCACGGCCAGTTTGAGAGGTGTCTGTCCGCCGAACTGAACAATAACGCCCTCGGGCTTTTCGAGGTCAATAATATTCATCACGTCCTCGATCGTGAGCGGCTCGAAATAGAGCCTGTCCGAAGTATCATAATCTGTACTGACCGTTTCAGGATTGCAGTTGATCATAATCGTCTCGTAGCCAATCTCCTTAAGTCCAAATACGGCCTGCACGCAGCAATAGTCGAACTCGATGCCCTGCCCTATCCGGTTCGGCCCGGAACCGAGGATAATGATCTTTTTACGGTCTGTCGGATTCGCATCGCATTCAAAGACAGGCTGGAATCTGGGAAGGCCCGAAGTTTGATTTTCTTCAGCGTTTTCGCTCTTCAGCTCTTCCGGTCTATAGAAGGGTCTCTCATAGGTCGAATAAAGATATGGCGTGAAAGCGGCAAACTCCGCCGCGCAGGTATCGACAAGCTTGTAAACCGGCTTTAGTCCAGATGCTTTCCTTATGTTCCTGATTTCGGTTTCGCTTTTCCCTGTGAGTTCGGCGATCCGCTTATCCGAAAAACCGTATTCCTTTGCATGCCTCAAGATTTCCGACTCCGGACTTCCGACTCCGGACCTCTTTATTGCTTCTTCCATCTCGATGATCTGCCTTATATTGTTCAGAAACCATGGATCGATCCAGGTCAGCTCATTAATCTCATCGACGCTCATTCCCTGCCGCATGGCTTCGGCTATATACCATAGCCTGTCGGCATTCGGTGTTTTCAATTTCGCCTGGATCTCGCTTAAAGAAACACCGCGTATGTTCTCGAATCCGGCCGAACCAATTTCGAGGCTTCTGAGTGCCTTCTGAAGAGACTCTTTGAACGTCCTGCCGATTGCCATTACCTCACCTACCGACTTCATCTGAATAGTAAGTGTCGGGTCAGCCTCAGGAAATTTTTCGAAGGTGAAGCGTGGTATCTTCGTTACAACATAGTCTATCGCAGGCTCGAAAGATGCCGGGGTCTCTCTCGTTATATCGTTCTTGATCTCATCGAGCAAATAGCCCACTGCCAGCTTCGCAGCAATTTTGGCAATCGGGAAGCCGGTCGCCTTGCTCGCAAGTGCCGAGCTTCTCGAAACTCTCGGGTTCATCTCTATGATAGCCATCCTTCCGGTTTTCGGATTGAGTGAAAACTGGATATTGGAACCACCAGTGTCGACACCTATTTCACGAATAACCGCAATGGCGGCATCGCGCATCATCTGGTACTCCTTGTCCGTAAGTGTTTGAGCAGGTGCCACGGTGATCGAATCGCCCGTATGTACGCCCATGGGATCGAAGTTTTCNNACCTCGAGCTCGTACTCTTTCCAGCCGATTACAGATTCCTCAATCAGCACCTGATGGACGGGGCTCAATTTCAGCGCCCTTTCAAGGAGCGCCCGATATTCCTCTATGTTGTATGCTATGCCACCGCCTGTCCCTCCGAGAGTGAATGCAGGCCTCAGAATAACCGGATAGCCGATATCTTCAATTGCTTCGAGTCCCTCTTCGATGTCAGTGACCGGTGCGCTCTTCGGCACATCGAGCCCGATNNTTCGCGCCGATAAGCTCGACGCCATACTTGTCGAGGATGCCCGACTCCGCAAGTTCAACAGCTAGATTCAGTGCGGTTTGACCTCCCATTGTCGGCAATAAGGCGTCTGGCCTCTCCTTTCGTATGATGAGTTCGAGTATCTCAGCTGATAATGGCTCGATATAAGTCGCATCCGCCATGTCGGGATCGGTCATAATCGTAGCCGGGTTGGAATTGACGAGTACAACGCTATA
>PMYY01000015.1 GCA_003170655.1 Nitrospiraceae bacterium | reverse complement strand
CAGTATCAGGAATTTGGTGATAGCTGTTAGAAACATTGATTCTGTGCTTTCTTTAAACAGGGCTAACCTGCATTCAAGGGTATGTGCAGTTATAAACAGGCTGTATGATCCAATTTTCTGTATATATCCCCAGCATGTTTACCGAACAACCTCTGTCTGGCTGCCTGTCCGAATGTGTTAGTAGCCGGCACTAAATATTCGCACGAAATATCGAGACACACGTTTACCCTACCTCTCTAAAGCACTTAATTTTGAGTGCTTTGGTAGGCAATCAACGGTCAGAAGGACGCTTCGCACGTATCAAATACGTCAATTACCAATCGTAATGAATGATGAGCAATACCTTGAAATCACTAATCCCACCTGAAACTATCACTAAAATTCCTTTCCTTGAAAACCCTGCGCTAAATGCCTAAATGGGCAATCGAATATAGGGGCAGGCAGACTCGCAGATCGGAATGCAACCAAGAGGCTTCGGCTCTCACTCGCCCGCCCCTCCGCCAAGCACTTTATAGAGCGTCACCTGATTGGTGAGACGGGAGAGACGCACGGTAATCAGTCCCTGCTGCGCGATGTAAAGGGAGCGCTGGGAAACAAGGACATCAAGATAGCTCGATATGCCCTTGCTGTAGCGCGCCTGCGACAAGCGGTATGCTACGTCAGTGGCATCAGTTAGAGCTTGCTGTGCATCCAGCTGGGCTCCAAGTGTGCCATGTTGGGCAAGGGCGTCAGACACCTCTCTGAAGGCGCTCTGGATCGACTTTTCATACTGGGCAAGGAATATTTCGCGGTCGACTTTTGACACTTCCAGATTGGCCCGGTTACGTCCTGCATCGAAGATTGGCAAAGTGATCTGCGGCGCAAAACTCCATACCCCGGATCCTCCCTTGAAGAGTCCGCTCAACTCAGCGCTTGAGAGGCCAATGCTGCTTGTGAGAGTTATGCGTGGAAAGAACGCCGCACGCGCCGCACCGATGTCGGCGTTGGCGGCCTTGAGAATATGTTCAGCCTGCATTATATCGGGACGGCGCTGCAGCACCTCTGAGGGCAGGCCCGGGCTGAGATCTTTAAGCGAAGTGACCGCATCAAGCTTTGACGGCAAAAGATCAGGCGGGACCGGCGACCCTATCACGAAGGCCAGCGCATTTTCGTCCTGGGCTACCTGGCTAGTGAAGGCGGCAATGTCCACCCTTGCCGAATCAACACTTGTCTCTGCCTGGCGCAGGTCCAGCTCTGACGAAGCGCCAGCCTTGAAGCGGCTCTTTACGAGGTTGTACGATGCCTGCTGGCTTTCGAAGGTCTGTTGGGCTATTTTCAGATGCTCCTCATCGGCAGCAAGAGTCAGATAGGCGCTTGCCACCTGGGCCACAAGGCTGATCTGCGCACTGCGGCGCGCCTCTGCGGTGGCGAAGAACTGCTCCAGTGCCTCCTCTTTAAGGCTTCGCACCCTGCCAAACAGATCTATCTCGTAGGCGGCAAATCCGAGACCAACACTGTACTGATGGGATGTTTCAGCCTGGCCTGTTGTAGAGAGGCTGGCAGGTATTCGCTGGATGAGTCCGCTGCCAGTCGCTGCCACCGTAGGGAAGAGATCAGCGCGCTGGATTTGATAAAGCGCCTGAGATCTTTCTATATTGAGTGCTGCTATCCGCAGGTCCCGGTTGTTGTCCAGTGCAAGTGCTATCAGTTTCTGAAGCTGACCCCCGACAAAAAATTCCCGCCATTTAATGCTAACAGCAGATGTGTCGGTTGGCAGGTCTTTGCCTTGCATATAAGCAGGGCCGCTCGGCCAGTCAGCTGGCACGGGAGTCCCCGGCCGTGCATATTGGGGAATCATGGTGCAGCCTGACAGAGCGAACAAAACAAGGCCAATAGTTACAGTGAGAAATCCAAAGCCTTCCGGCAGTCCATGCCAGCCGGCTTGTTTGTTTGGAATCTTATTTGAGATGGCAGGTCCTTTCATATCAATCAATCCTCCACGGCACTGCCGGCAGCTGGTGTCGATGCGTGTGCTTTATTTGTTTTACGGCTAAACAAGCGCGATACCAGCACGAAGAAAAATGGAATGAAGACCAGGTCGATAAAGGTGGCAGAGAGCAATCCGCCTGTCACAGCGGTGCCTATTGCATTTTGAGCCCCGGCGCCAGCCCCCTTGGTAAGCGCAAGAGGCAGTGTGCCGAAAAAGAAGGCAAGGGATGTCATAATAACCGGCCGGAGCCTGATTTTTACAGCGTTCAGCGTCGCCTCCGTAACTTCGTGCCCCTGCCGCATCTGTTCCTTGATGAACTGGATGATCAGGATGGCATTTTTGGTCGAAAGCCCGACTGTCGTGAGAAGGCCGATCTGCAGATAAACGTCATTGGGCAGGCCGCGGAGCGTAACCATTGTGACAGCGCCGACCAGGCCAAGCGGCAGCATCAGCAGATTTACAAATGGGATCGTCCAGCTTTCATACAATGCAGCTATTGCGAGAAAGACTACCAGAAGTGAGATTGCATAAAGTGCCGGCGCCTGTGCCCCTGCATTCCTTTCCTCATACGATAGTCCCGTCCACTCGTAGCCTATCCCTGGCGGGAGTTGGGCCGCCATCTTTTCCATCTCTGCCATTGCCTCGCCGGTGCTCACGCCTGGGATCGCCTGCCCCAGAATTTCTACTGATGCGAGGCCGTTGTACCGCTCGAGTCGCGGCGAGCCGTATTGCCAGTGAGCACTGGAAAAGGCCGAAAATGGTACCATCTGGCCATCCTTGTTGCTGACATACCAGCTGTTGAAGTCCTCTGGCAGCATTCTATATCGCGGATCCGACTGGAGATAAACCTTCTTTACCCGGCCGTTCTGGATGAAGTTGTTGACGTATGTGCTTCCCCATGCCGTGGAAAGGACATCGTTGATATTGGTCAGTGGAATCCCTAGCGACCCGGCCCTGACGTCATCAATATCTAGTTTGAACTGGGGAGAATCGTCCTGGCCATTGGGCCGCACCGCAGTCAGTTTCGGGTCCTTCATCGCCATGCCAAGCAGTTGGTTGCGCGCCTCCATCAGTTTCTCATGACCTGCACCTCCGCGGTCCTGCAGCTGCAAATCAAAGCCGTTGGCCACCCCCAGCTCCAGTACCGCCGGCGGCGCGAAGGCAAATGCGAGACCGTCCCGAATCTGCGAAAAAGCCTTCATCGCTCGCGCCGCAATGGCTGGGGCCTTCAGGTCCGCGGTTTTGCGCACATTCCAGTCTTTGAGCTTCACCCATGCGAGCGCCATGTTTTGCCCGCGCCCGGCAAAGCTGAAGCCGGCCACGGTTATGATCCCCTCAACTGTTTTCTTCTCATCCTCCAGAAAGTGCCGCTCAACGAGTTTTAAGGACTGCAGGGTTCGTTCCATGGTGGCACCGGCGGGCAGCTGGAGCTGGCAGAGCAGGAATCCCTGGTCCTCATCCGGCAGGAATGAAGTCGGGAGACGGAGGGCGAAGTAGACCATGGCTGCCACTATGGCGCCGTAAATGATCAGATAGCGCACAATCTTCTTGAAAGAACGGCCTACAATCCCTTCATATTTGCCACGGCAGAAATCGAATACCCGATTGAAATAGCGGAAAAACCAGGCAAACCACCCGGTCTCGCCGGCATGATGCCCCTTTGCAATAGGCTTCAGGATGGTGGCGCAGAGGGCAGGGGTCAGGATCTGGGCCACCAGCACTGACAGGATCATGGCCGATATTATTGTTACGGAAAACTGGCGATAAATGACGCCCGTAGAACCGCCGAAAAAAGCCATTGGGAGGAAGACCGCAGTCAGGACGGTGGCAATCCCCCACAGGGCGCTGGTTATCTGTCCCATGGACTTGATGGTGGCGTCATGGGGGGAGAGGCCCTCTTCGGTCATGATTCTCTCTACGTTTTCCACAACCACTATGGCGTCATCCACCAGAAGGCCGATGACTATGACCAGAGCAAACATGGTAAGGGTGTTGATTGAAAATCCGGTGGCAGCCAGCACTCCCATGGTCCCAAGGAGAACTACCGGCACGGCTATGGTGGGGATGAGAGTCGCCCGGATATTCTGAAGGAATAGGAAGATAATGATAAAAACAAGGCAAACAGCTATAACAAGGGTATGTACCACCTCTTCGATCGAAATCTTCACAAAGGGGGTGGAATCGTAGGGATAGACCACCTTCATTCCCCGTGGAAAGTATTGTGAGAGCTCCGCCATCTTTGCCTTGACTCGGGTTGCAGTCTCCAGTGCGTTAGCCGCAGGGTCCATCCGTATGGCCATTCCGCCTAACGGCTTGCCATTGTAGAACGACTGGATGTCGTAGTTCTCGGTGCCTATCTTACAATCGGCTACATCCCTGAGTTTTACTGTTGAGCCGTCAGTGTTGGTCCGGAGGATGACATTGCCAAACTGGTCCGGCGTCTGCAGCAGTGTGCGAGCCATAATCGTGGCATTAAGCTGCTGCCCTTTGACAGCGGGAGTCCCCCCAAACTGGCCAGCCGATACCTGGACGTTCTGTGTCTGCAGAGCGCTCATAACGTCATTGGTTGTCAGGTGGTAATTGTCCAGCTTCGCCGGGTTAAGCCATATCCTCATGGCGTTTTGGGTCCCGAACACCATCAATTCACCCACGCCGTTCAGTCGGCTTACGGTATCCTGGATATTGGAAACCATGTAGTCGGTCAGGGAATTGCGGTCCATGGAGCCGTCTTCTGAAACCAGCCCCACAACCAGAAGGTAGTTCCGGCCTGACTTGACCACCTGAATCCCCTGCTGCTGCACGATCTGGGGGAGCAGCGGCATGGCCAGCTGCAGCTTGTTTTGAACCTGCACCTGGGCGATATTAGGGTCAGTCCCCGCCTTGAATGTCAAAGTAATGCTGACCGCCCCAGCCGAGTCGCTGGTGGAAGCCATGTATATCAGGTTGTCAATGCCATTAAGCTTCTGTTCGATTACTTGTGTGACCGTATCCTGCGCCGTCTGAGCCGAGGCGCCGGGATAGACCGCGTTGATGGCAATCTGGGGCGGCGCGATAGGCGGGTACTGCGAAATCGGAAGTTTCTGGATCGCAAGGAGGCCGGCCAGCATGACCATGATTGCGATTACCCATGCAAAGATAGGACGATTTATAAAGAATTTTGCCATGAATTCGCTCCGCCCTACTTCTTTGCTGCCGCAGTATTCGCTGAACCTGCTGGAGCGTTGTCTGCCCTGTCCGCCGATGCGACCGCTTTGACGGGCATTCCGGGTCGCACTTTCTGAATCCCTTCAAGGATGACACGGTCACCTGTCTTGAGCCCGTCGCTGACCAGCCAGGAGTCGCCGACTGTACGGACTACTTTTATCACGCGCGCCTCGGCCTTTTCTTCGTTCCCCACCACCATGACAGTTGCTTCTCCTGCCGTGTTCCGGCTGACCCCTATTTGAGGTACAAGAATCGCGCTTTCATCGACTCCCTCCTCCAGGACCGCACGGACGAACATCCCCGGGAGCAGGGTCTTCTTTGGGTTGGGGAATACCGCTCGTATGGTGATGGAGCCTGTTGTCTGGTCGACTGTGACCTCAGAAAACTTGAGGGTTCCGTCCAACGGATAGCTACTGCCGTCCTCCAGCAGGAGCTTCACCGGGGTCTGCGCTACGCCACTGCTTTTCATACGGCCACTGGCTATATCCCGTTTTAGGCGGAGCATGTCTGCGCTAGACTGGGTGACATCAACGTAAATGGGACTGAGCTGCTGTACGGTGGCCAGCGCGGCAGGCTGATTGGCCGTCACAAGGGCGCCACTGGTTACCGATGACCGGCCGATCCGTCCGGAGATGGGTGCAGTTACCTTCGTATAGGCCAAATTTATGCGCGCAGATTCGACCGCTGCCTTACCTGCCTCTACATCGGCCTCAGCCTGCTTGAGCGCTGAACTTGCATCGTCGTAGTCCTGCTGACTGACCGCGTTGATCTTGACAAGATCTTTGTACCGCTCAGCCTTAAGCCGAGCAGGTACAAGATTGGCTTCGGATTTATCAAGTGCGGCCTTTGCACTGTTGAAAGACGCCTGATAGGTGGCAGGATCTATCTGATAGAGCACCTCGCCTGCCTTCACATCAGCACCTTCGATAAACAACCGCTGCTTAACGATGCCGCTTACCTGCGGTCTCACCTCAGCAATAAAATATGCGGACGTTCGGCCCGGAAGCTCTGTTGAAAGCGCCACGTGTTGAGGCTTCACCGCGACAACGCTTACCTCGGGCGGTGCGCTTTGCGCATTGCCGACTGCAGCACTCCGGTCTTTGCATCCTGCAATAAAAAGAGATGCGGCAAGTATTCCAGTGACAGCAATTATGCTGGATTTCTTCTTGTTCAGTATGAGCATCTCCAAAAGCGTCATGTCAACTTCCTCCATGTGTGAAAAATACATAACAACGTTATAAGTTACTTTAGGTACCCTCTAAGCAAACAATCGACCAAAGCAGAAGCTAACAAATTTCGGTCCGCCCATGGAAAACTTTGTCTGTAGATTGTCATCAGGACAAGACCCTGAACCGCTACAGCAAGAGACTGCGTCATCACATCTGTATCCATCGCCCGAAGCCTACCTGCATCAATGCAATCCTGCACAATTTCCCTGAATATAAGATAAGAATTTTTCGCCATGGACTCCTTTTCCATAAACTCCTCTTTCTTGCCATAAAGATCTGGTTTCATGGAGAAAAATACTTTATATTGGTGCGGGTTATTGAATCCGAACTCTATAAAGTACAGTAAAGCTTGACGAAGGGTCTGGAGAGGATCGGTGTAACGCGCTATTATAAGTTTAAGGTTTGCAAAATATTGTTCCGCAACTTCTTCACATATAGCTAATAGCAAATCATCCTTGTTTTTGAAATAAAGATAAATGGTGGGCGGAGAATAGTCGATTTTCCCGGCGAGCTTACGCATAGTGAACTTTTCGTAGCCCTCAGTTATAAAAAGTTCACGGGCTTCAGCCAGAATCTCTCTGCGAAACTCCTCCCTGTACTTGGACCTCTTTTGTTGGATTCCCATCAAAACTTCCTTAACGACGATAAGTTAACATAACATAGTCTATACTACTGTCCATTTTCTTTTTTGTCAACCCATTCTTGCTGATCAGTCAGAAAATTTTGTTTTTAGATAATAATGTTCTGGAGGAACCTCACAAGCGAGCTTAGGGGGCGCAAAATAAGACACGCGCGGTTGCATCGAAAATCTTGCGACCGCCAAGAACCACGTGGTGGGCAGTAGTCCGTGCAGTCTTGAAACGCCCCTGATGATTGCTGTTTATAACGAAGCGTATTTGCCGTGTAGTGTCTAATCTCAATTACTGTGAGCAGGTGAGTGTGCACCTCGATATCTCTGGATGAATGGTTACTACCAAACTCTTGCTAAGTCACGTCGACTCCCACTACTTGTTGCCAAAAGAACCTCTCACCTGTGGTAGAGAAGTTACAGTGCGGAGTACAGGAAGAAGTTGATTCCAAACTATTTTGGAGTCGCCTCAATCTGCCCGAACTAAATTGGAATACTGGCCGAAGTAGATTGGAATGGGTGCCCGAACTCAGTGGAATATCCAACATTCGTTCTTATGACCGTTGCTGCTGCCATTCGCAGACTGTTACAATACACAAAGATATACACTTATATGGGAGAAGGGTGATCAACAGAGAGAAAACATACATTGCATCCCTCGGGTTGGCGACACCACCGTTTAATGTTGAACATATGTGAGCGCATTGCCCCTACTAGGCCGTAGGCCAGGAGGTGGGGCTAGCGAACGG
>PMYY01000211.1:10969-12027 GCA_003170655.1 Nitrospiraceae bacterium | reverse complement strand
AACGCCCCCTTGATATCAGACAGGGAGGGCGAAAGGTGCCCACCGATGCCAATTGCGATAAGCAGGGAGATGTAGAACCTTGCATTAGTGAGATTGCCTTTACTTAAAATGGAGAGATCGCCTGAACATACCAGTGGGAAAGCGATCTCAGGAAGTCTGCCCAATAAATCATGCTTGCGGCAGCTAGAGAAATGTGCAGAAAGGGTATGGAACTTCTGTTTATGAAATCAAGACCGCCATCAAAGAAGCTAAGCATGCCGATAATCAATGCCGGGCCGAGCATGATTGGAGGGATCCCGATAAATAGATTACCAACACTCTGATAAACGTTTCTAGAATTATAGGAATGTGATATGTGTCCGAGTTTTCCGGTAGCCATATCGAGTGAAAACGGCCTTGCTTCGACGATTTTATGTCCGAACAGCATGCACAAGATAAGATGACTGATTTCGTGGATCGTTGTCCCTACAAAAGCAAATGAAAGGTAAGCATTTCGTCCCAAATACCTGTATACAGTCCGGTCAATGGTACCTTTAACAACTCTCAGTCCAAAACATCCTGGGAGCAGTGGCAAAAACACAATGGACAACTCGAGACAGGTCTCATTAATAGCATGGGAGGCAATGCCTCCGAAATCCCCATATAGCGAGCCTGAACACACAACGAGTATGGCTGTAATTGACAGGAGGTGGAAGATCGCCATTATAAGAGCCTTTCCCTTATGGCGTTAGCTTTGTCAGCTGGCAAAACTGCATGGAACCAAGAGATTGCATACTGTTTAAAATATTGGGTCATCGCGTAGTCGTGTGAGTCATTTTATATCTCTTTGATCATACAGGTAAGGATTTTCAATCGGAGATACTCCTCGTCGCGTAACCCGTAAGCCCTTCGTTGGATCACCCGAATCTTGTTGTTAACCCCTTCGACAAAGCCCAATGAACTTTGTGCTCAGGCTTGCTATAGGCAGCGATGCCGTCCCAGTGACGTTCGATCATCGCAGCAAACTTCTCATAGGGTTCCAGTCTCTGCCATTTCAGCGATTCTTTCCAGTTGTCGAA
>PMYY01000211.1:0-10954 GCA_003170655.1 Nitrospiraceae bacterium | reverse complement strand
GCTGTATTGAGCCGCTTATTGGCCCCAAGCAGTTTCTTTAATGCCTTGCGGCCGTCAAGCGTGAGATTCTCACGGTTCGACAAAAGCGTATACTTTTGCCCCTTGATATATGACCGATCTTTACCGGCAAGTCGCGCGTATTCGATCTTCCTTATCTTGTCCAAAGCATCTCCCAGATGCCTCATAACGTGAAACTTGTCGTACAGGATCGCTGTCTGTGGAACATTCTTCTTCGTCGATTTCTCAAAGGCTTTCCACATATCCATCACCGCAAGCTCAATCTTATTGCTCTTCTTCGGTCCCAATGAGTTGTAAAACAGATCAAGACTCGCTTCTGAGCGATCCTCGCCACCAAACCAAATCGGCTTCCCTCGCTCCAAGTCGCTGACCACAATCCGATAGATGTGTCCCTTCCGCAGAGATATCTCGTCTACGCCGATTGCCCTGGGTGCCGCCACTGGATTGCGTCGCAGCTGCTCCTGCATGTACTCTTTTTCCAGTGTCTTCACCGTGTGCCAATCCAGCTTCAATTCTTTTGCTACATCCTTGATGGTCATGGCTCGACACTTCCGTCCCACGTGGTAAGCAAATCGTTTCGTGTAAAAGGGATTGTTCGCCAGCCAGGGCAGTTTCTCTCGTTTCACTGTCCCGCACCTCTTGCACTGGACTCGCCGCACCTCCGCCTCCAGATATATCCGGACACCCCCACAGGACAAATCCCGCGTCCGCTGCACTTTCTTGTCGTAGTGGCTCCGATATGAAGTGCCGCAACATCCGCAGATCGTTTTTTTTGGACCCTCTTGAGCCGGATAATCCGAGCGTACGGATCTCCAAATTTCCCCTGTATTTCAGATTGCGGTCGAAACCCGGCGAAGCGGTATTCGTCCAATAATCGTCTCTGTTTCCCCATCCATTAATCATGTCAGATTTCTTATCCCTATGAAAACTCTATTTCGCGTTGCTCACAGCCAATCCACACCTTAACAAGTCCACTTCTTTACCCACACGACATTACGAAGATCGAAAATATTAATATAGTACTTTTAGTTTTACTCATACCTGACTGTGCTGATTATCGGATCATGTTGCCATAGAGTGGATTTATTCCAGTAGCCAATAATATCTTGTGAAGAACAACGATCGATATTTTCTCCAGACATAGCATCTCTTTGGTCGGCCAGAGAATATCTGATTATTTCAGTAATCATCGGTTTTATGATCCGAGCGGCACTGATTATTAAGTGAAGGTACTTGCTGCGACAAGTCCTCCCAGACCTCAAGGGCGCGCCCGACATAGCGAAGACGTGGAAAAGGATGCTGTAACGTTAATATTTCATAAGTCAAATTGGAAGTGCAATGTTATTTATCGGAATGCATCCCTTCCCAAACAAAGCACCCCCTTTTAGTGACATATCCCGAGGCCATATACGGCGTTGTATGCATAATCACAGCGCCGCCGTCTTCAGTGAGAAGAATTATTCCCGCGTTGCCGCCGATGGATACAATATTCTTGAGCGAAAGTCTCGCTGCCGCGCGGGGTGGCATATTCCGGATGTTCATGCAGATCTCTTTTGCAAGGCTCATCCTGATTATATGCTCCCCCGTCCCAGTGCATGAGATCGCGCCGAACCTCGTGTCTGCATAGACCCCGGCGCCGATAATCGGTGTGTCACCAACTCTCCCTGGGAGCATTGCCACGACCCCTCCAGTCGAAGCACCGGCGGCTACATTGCGCTCGCTGTCGCGTGCCACGGCACCGACTGTTGAGAAATATCGTTTATAAAGTTCTCCTGTCTCTGTATCGGTTCTTCTGATCTTTTCGAGTTTTGCCATTATCTTACCGGAGGGCGTTTCAAGCGGCTCAAGGTGATGTGCTAAGGCGATCTTGTGCGCACCCAGATTTGTAAGCATCACGTGAGGAAGATCCATGACGAGCCTCGCAGCTTTTATCGGATTTCGTATTCCCTCTAGCCCAATCACCGAGCCGGCATTTAGGTCGCTGCCATCCATCAGCGATGCATCGAGACGTCGTGCCCCGTCCATCTGGAGAATTCCCCCGGCGCCAGCATTGAAGATGCCTGAATCCTCGAGAACAGCGATTGCAGCAACAACAGCATCCAAAGCTTTTGCACCTTCAATCAATTTCTTATAGCCTATTTCGAGCGCACGCCCCAGAGTTTTGAGATGCTTTTTCGTCGGCTTCCTGTCACCGGCGCCGCAGTGGACGGCTAGCAGCATGTTCATCTTCGATCAACCCTTTAGTGACTTTATACCCACACTTGAAGTAAGAAGCAGAACATGTGAGATTATCCCAATGATTCTATTGCCAGTATAACTCTTTATTGTTTTGAATAGTAATAATTGACTTGATGCATGAGAGTTCTATTCGGAGGATTAGCTGCGCGGCAGATCATTTGTACCGGTTTATGTCGATAATCATCAGTGTTATTATGCTAGCGGCACTGATAACTTGGAGGTAACCTCGAGAACAGGATCCCGCGCTGTAACTACTTTTAATGCTCATTCATTTACATTTACCCGCCTAAAAGACGAGACTTTACGCCGCTTTTTATGTAATTGAGAGCGGAGCGATTCTTACGATTTCAGATATTCTGCACCAAATCCTGATTCCTGACACTACAGCTACTTCCCATTCCAGCTTATCTTTATCGAAAAGAGTAGGAAGATAGCCTGTGGATTAGGCGCTTCCTTGCTCATCAACAAGTACGAGATTATATACAATCACTAATGTAGCATCAAGTTATCCAATGGGTGAAAGCAATATGTGCCATTTAAATCCCCATCTCCTTGAAGACTTCCTTTGCGACTCTGAAGCTATCGAGGGCAGCAGGAACTCCACAATAGATTGCCGTTTGGAGAAATACTTCCGCTATCTCTTCCTTGGTAAGACCGTTGTTGATTGCGCCGCGAACATGCAGCTTGAGTTCGTGCGGCCGGTTTAATGCCGTGATCATGGCGAGATTTAGAAAACTTCGAGTTCGACGGTCGAGTCCTGGCCGAGCCCATATCTCTCCCCAGCAATACTGCGTTACGAGTTCCTGCAACGGCATTGTGAGCTCGTCTGCATTCCTGATCGAGGCATCGACGTAGTCTGCACCGAGTACTTCCCTTCGAATTTTGAGTCCGTTATCAAACAATTCGTTATTCATCACTTCTCCTTTCACTAAATATTCTTCTTTCGTAAATCTCATTATTTATTTAAAAGACTATTTACCATTATTAACCACACCAGTGCCCGATAGTCCAGCTCATTCACATTTTAAATAAATATTGCCGTACTGCATTATCATTTATTGCCCACTGAGGGTTCGTAAATAACCACTGAAAACATAACGCCACCCTTGAAAAACCACCAGAGAATAGCCTTGTACCCCTCCGTATCGAAAACATACCTAGCGGAGAGCCATCTTTAATCCATTGATCATGATAATTTAGGTATTCTGTCTTAAGTCTGCGATCGTAAACATATAAACTAACAAACATAGCGATGAAGAATTGCTCAAAGCCTATCATGTTTATATCCATTTCATTATTGGCCTAACGGTTATTGCGCTAAATTCCTCTTCATCTTTCTGCAACTATATCATAAATTTGTTCCTAAAAGTTATTGCTGCAGAGTGTCAACGCAGAGACACGGCCTATTGCACAAGCTTTCCTCCAAAAGTCAAGACCAGAGCTTGTCGTTAGAGAATGTTGATGCCGCCTGAAAGGTAACACCACCGCCGTTACGCCAAAAATTATGATTTCTAAAAATAACTACCTCAATCAAATTTTTACCGATTACGCCTCCTGATGGCAAATTCAAGAGTCCTTGATCTCTAAATTTCCTCCTCGAGCCCGTGCACAATATTTCTTCCTGGCCTAAAGACTTCGTTTCAATTCTGCTTGTCGGACGGATACCGGTAGTTAAAATAGTCATAACCCTACACTATTTTCAGACAACAACCTATTTCATAACAATCGACAGACAAATATACTGATACCTACACAAAGATCTCTACCCAGTGCGAATATCCTGGGAAATGTTTATGAATTTGAGACACTGAGGTGGTACTATGGGTTACTCACAACTCGGATTGGAAACAAGCTGTTGGATATGTATCCCGACATGAACCAAGCTGATCTTCTTTCTTGAAAAAAGAAGCCAAGAATTAGCATTCTGAGAAATATACATGAAGGAGAACTTGCCACGAGAAAGATATTGGCAATTTACAAGTGGAAGAAGTGAAAAAACCTCAGTTGACATCATTCAAGACGTGCTCGAAAGTGCGGCTTTGTCTGGCCTGAAAGGGTGTCTTTCCTCAGTGACCCTAAGGTGCGCATGGTCGGCTACCAAGTGGACTTTGATGAGCTTATGGCAGGGCTCTTTCTATTTAACCACAGCTGCGGAACCACTTTCTCAGTTCGGGCAGGCGACTTTCAAGATCTCTACAAGGGACCAATATTTATGGAAAGGCTGAACGGTACTGAAGAATGCCAGAGTTACTGTTTGCACGAAAATGATTTGCACCACTGCCCAGCAAAATGTGAATGTGCGTATGTACTTGAAATTACGCAAGTGGTCTCGAAGTGGCCTAAAAATCTAGACGGTGAGACCCTAGTCCCCAGACTCTGAAGAAACAATTTACAGGCGATTTCCTGGACATCGTATTTTAGATGAAGCTCTTAAATATGAACCCTGCTCCCCGACATACTCTCTCTCGTATTGAAAATTGCGATTTATAGCGAAACAAACGTACGGCGATAGTTACCCGAATGTTCACTTCTTGCAGCTATCGAGAGAATTGAGCACTGATCCTTTCTAATCGAAACAAAGCGCTCTGATATAGGGCTGCTTTATCACCTTGTGTGAGGATCTGAGGGTAACACCTGATTTGTCATCACTTTGGACAGCTGGGCAAAACTGTTGCATTCCGAAGGAATCATCGAAATTAGATTCTCAAGTCCCACTTCTGATCATTGCCGCATCGACACGGCTCATTTTACAAGCTTTCTCCCATTAATCAAGATAGGACCGGCGCTATCTCGCCAGCTATGCGTGTTCAGAAATAATATATGTTGCACTGTGATATACTTTTGGCATAGAAGCTAAGTTGATTTAACTATGGGAGTTCCTATCAAGACTATCACATGCGATGAAAAGACAATTGCCGACCAGATACGCACAGCCATTCGCCTATGGAAATTTTGCGAGCAGTCGCTGATGCAAGACAGACAGGTTTGCGCTCTTGTGAAGGGGCTGGATCTGGACATTGAGGCGACGCAGAGTGCGATGGTCAGGGCCGGGATAGTTAATGAGTGCTCCGATTGTGCGATAAGCGGCCAAGGGACATGTTGCGGAGTTCGCGCTGGATATAAGTGCGACAGCATTCTTCTTTTGATTAATCTGCTACTGGGCAGAAACCTTCCTTCTGTGCCGGCTGATGCGCATCTCTGTCATTTTCTGACGAAACAAGGATGTGCCCTGAGGGCGCGGCATGTGATCTGCATCAATTTCGTCTGTCAAAGACTGAGGGATGTTATTCCACACAACTTGTTGTGTCGTGTACAGGAGATTGCAGGCCGCGATATCGACGCACTGTTTGTCCTCGAGGAGTGCATAAAAAAGAAAATAGGCGTCGCTACGTTGATCCGGGCTCAAGAGACAATCGGAACTTGACCTATAGGACATCGGCTGCTTCACTATTGTTTTAATTTTAGCTAACATTGCTGGACCATTCAAGGCACACCCATTCTTTCTGGTTACTATTCCCTATTAGTTCTGAGCAATGAGTAAGGTTCACCACTTATACCCATGACCGCTGGTCACGGCTCACTACTAGAGCTTTCTTTCGAGAATTCGCATAGCCCGGACAGCGTTGAGAAGAGAAAATATCTACTGCTATTATCCCAGTCGTTACGGTATTGCGCAGCGACATGCACTTTGTTTGTGTACTGATTCAGCATAATATGCTACTATTTTTAGAGATGGATGATATTCACTCGTTGGTCGGATAACGATGATCCAAACTAATTATATCAGTCAGAAATAAACGATTGGCTGTGATCAAGTTATATATAGACGCAGACTCCTGTCCGGTGAAAAACGAGGTGTTCCGCGTTGCCCGGCGGCATGGACTGAAGGTATATCTTGTATCCAACTCAATGATGCGGATACCTCCAGACGCATTTATTGAACTGATTATAGTGCGTGAAGGGTTTGATGCTGCTGATGATTGGATAGCCACGCACATCACTGAAGCAGATATCGCGGTTACATCGGATATTCCGCTGGCAGCACGCTGCCTGAAAAAAGGCGCCAAGGTGCTTGATCCCAAAGGGCGGGTGTACAGCGAAGACTCTATTGGGGATGCATTGGCAAACCGTGATTTTATGGCATTTCTGCGCGACACGGGCACTATAACCGGTGGCCCCCCGCCTTTTGAGCCGAAAGATCGCTCCCGCTTTTTGCAGCGTCTTGACGAGCTCGTTCACGCACTTATGCGGGGTGGAAAATAACTTCTTATCAGGTTATCAATCATTGTCGGAGCGGATATCAGCCGCTACTTAAAGTCATTGCCGCAGAGGCACGGCTCATAACAAGCTTTCTTTCGAAAATCTCGACCGACGCTCTTGTCCTGGAAACATTCCAGCATGTGCTATCCTTTCGTAGTCAGAGACTACGAGCATCCTGATGATTTTTCAAAATAATAGCTGAAATCAAATTTCGTCGATTACGCCTTTTGATAGCAACATCAAGATTGCTTCGGTCGCTATATTTCCGCTTAGAGTCAGTGCACGGCATCCCTTCGTGGCATAAAGATATCATCTCAACTCTGCTTGTCGGACGAACCCAGATAGTGAAGTAGTCATATCCCTACACTATTTTCAGACTACGATCTATTTCATCGCAGTCGAACGACACATATACTGGTATTTATGCACAGATCTCAGCCCAGCGGGAATATTCTGGGAAATGCTTATGAAATTCAAACACTGAGGAGGTACTATGGGTTACTCACAAGTCGCGTTGGAAAACAAGTTGTTGGACATATATCCGGCAATAACACAAAAGGGATTTAAACCGATGATGAGCTTCGATCAGGGGAAGGATTCATGGGCAGTCAGGTTAAAAAATGGCAACCGTGAATTTACTGTCTCTTTAAATAAAAAAGACGCCGATGCATGCATAGACGGCAATTTCTGCGAAGATTTCGCGACCGAGATAACAAGCAGCTGGAGAAATGCGCCGGTCACTGAGGCTCGAGATGAATACATACTCATAGCGCAACGTGCACCCACTACGTTTTAAGAGCATGAGTATACACCAAGGATATCGGTCCCACTCCGACCTCCGGGGTGGGAATACAAACAGCTTGCAATGAGTATTGCGGGAAACAGCGCAGAATCAAGGCAATCTAAACAATAATCAGACTGTGGCTGGCACGCTTAATGCTATTATCTTTTGACTGTATACATACAGCTATGATGAATGGATGTAATCTGAGGTATGCCATAGAAAGTATTAGTAGCTCAGCGACCGCTACCTTCCAGAAAGCCCTTTAATGCCTGCCAGTATGCGTCGAAATGTTGTACCTGAGGGAGGTGTCCCGCACCCTCGATCTCTACAAGGCGACAACCAGGAATTGCTGCTTTTGTTCTTCGTCCCAATTCCGGGTAGTTGCCAAGTCTATCTTTTACAACCGCTGGTGCCCAGGCTTTGCCGAGCGCCGTACTATCCTTTTGTCCAATTATCAAAAGGACAGGCATTTTGAGGTCTCCGAATTCATAAAGCACCGGCTGCGTAAATGCCATGTCAGTCGTCAGAGCTGACAGCCAGGCCATTCGATTCCAATCGGGCCCTCGAATCCAGCCAGCTTGTATCTCGACAAGACTTTCATATTCTGGCTTCCAAGTACCACCAAAGTAATTCTTCTGCATGTAGCTTCGGACAGCATCCGGAGTTAATTTGAGTTCATCGGCATACAGTTTATCAATGGTCTTATAGGGGATCAGTCGCTTCCAATCCTCCAAGCCGATCGGATTCACAAGAACGAGCCGCTCAACTCGGTCAGGAAACATCAATGCGAATCTGGTTGCCAGCATGCCGCCAATGGAGTGACCTACCACGGATACCTTATCTATATGCAGGCTATCCAATATAGCTTTTGTATCCGTTGCGAGTTCTTGAAAGGTAAACTGGAAATGTGCTGGCTTCGATGATTTTCCAAAGCCTATCTGATCCGGAACGATGGCCCTATATCCTCTGGACACCAGAGCACGAATCGTGGATTCCCAGTAAGCGCTGCAAAAGTTCTTGCCGTGTAAAAGCAAAACTGTTTGACCGTTCGCATTCTTGGGAACTACGTCCATATACGCCATCCGGAGAGTCTGTCCCTGAGAGGAAAAGAAGAAGCTTTTGACCTCAAATGGATAGGAGTAACCTGATAGATCGGCATTGAAGGCAGGTGCTTGGTCAGCAGCGGCGGCGTTCCAGGCAAATAAAAGAAGCCATGCAAGGATCATTAAGTAAAGTAAATCAATATGCTTCTTCATGGAAAACCTCTTAGATAAGGCGGGGTAATAGCTCGGACCTTCATATGTCCGATCGCAATTCATTTTTACCTTTTTAGCCCCTTTGGTTCAGCCAGTTCTGCTTGTGGTGCTGCTCTGCACAGCTTGGTACAAGCGTTCAACCAGGGCCTGATTGTATCCATGTGAGGTCATGTTGGCGACAATGCGTCCTCTGATGGGCAAGCCGAGGAGATAGAGGTCTCCGATAAGGTCCAATATCTTGTGGCGCACGAATTCGTCGGGATAACGAAGCTCCGTATTGATGACCTTTCCGTCGTAAAGGATGATGTGGGAATGAAGATATCCGCCGCCAATCTTTCCAAGCTTCTGGGCCATTTCGATATTCTCAAAGGTGTTGAAGGAGCGGGCTGGGGCTATCTCCTTTACAAAAGATCCGCTTTCAGGATTGAATGCAAGAATCTGTTCGCCTATGGGTGGCGGATAGACAACCCTCATTGATATTTCGAACCCCTCAAAAGGCTCCGCATAGAGATGTTTTGAGCGTGGATTCTCTTGTCCCACTCCGATCTTCCGGCGAATAACTGCAACTTTGGTGAAAGCGGGCTGTTCATCTATCCCTGCCTCTTCTATGAGGTCGCAGAAATCCTTGGCGGACCCGTCTATGTTCGGTATTTCCGCTTCAACCTTTATTAGCACGTTGGTTATGCCGTACATGGAAAGAACTGCCATCAGATGTTCAACGGTGCGCACCCGCTGCCTGCCGTTGTCCAGTGTGGTAGAGTTGGCAAAGAAGGTCTTCGATGCGGCAGTCTGGGAAAAATCCTCAAGGGAGGTGATATGTCCACGGATGGTATGGCCGTCAAGAGTTTGAAAGATGATCCCTTCGTTGATCCCGAGAGGACTCAGAATGACGCCGGTGTTCCGTCCGCTAAGCAGCCCTACCCCGTTCAGGAGCACATTCCCTCTGAGCGTGCGCTGAGGCACAGGGGAATCCACTACTTCCACCATCCCAGCCTGCACCGAGAGGTCGGCACTGACGATCTCAAGTTCCGTATCCGAGGGCAGGGCCGCGCCGCTCTTGGAAGGGCGGTGTTTAAGGGCGGACGCCACCTTATCGAGTAAAACTTCCAGATGTAGGGGTTTTTCCAGGAAATCGTAGGCTCCGGCCTTTATGGCGGCAACTGCGGCCTCAATACCGGCATGTCCGCTCATCATAATCACGGGGAGCTCGGGGCTGCGTTCATGCAGACGTTTCAGGATTTGCATGCCGTCCATGCTCGGGAGCCAGATATCCAACAGGACGAGAGAGGGCTCCATGGTATCGAGCCTCTGCCACAAACTCTCAGCATCCATAAATACTACAGTCTGATATCCCTCGTCCTTCAGAATGTCCGCTATAGTGGAACAGATGGAGGATTCGTCGTCTACTATATAGATAGGGTTCATATAAGGTTATGCCTCATGCTCCTCTCGGTCCGAACTGAGGATAGAGTAATCCAATAAAGGACGATTGTCAAGGACGTGCTGTGAGGATAAATATTCGCTATCGGGCCGGCAATATGCTATAGGGACCATTAGTCATGATGATCCGTACCGGCGTAGTCACTTATCCTGAGAACGTTCAGGGCAGTAGAACTCTGCAGACCTTGACGATCAACATACATTTTACCTTCCTATTTCCATGCAGAATGTCCATCCACATAATGGCCTCAGTATCTCTGATCTTCCCCAAGTAGACTTGGATGGTTTTCAGGTCCTGATGCCTGAGCAGAACCTTCAAGATGATCTCAAAGGGGACACCATTCCTGCTGGCGTACGTGGCTGAGTGCCTTCGAAGATCATGAGGCTTTGTTCATGTTATTCTCCTATAAGGTAAATATTCGATGACAAAAAGTATAGCACGAAATATTTCCTCAGTGTCAGCAGGATTGGGTGCTACTGAAAACCTCTGGGTGCGACATGAGGTCGCACAAGTAATTGTCTCGAATCACGAAGCTTGTGATTAGGAGACCGCCTATTCCGTTAGGCGTAGCGGGAAGAAGCCCTGAATAAAGTGCGGGCAGGAAAAGGATAACCTGACCTGCGAAGGTCTAATCAAAGCCGTGAGGCAATGATATATCTGCCAGCATCGAGGCGGATAAGGTGTCGGGCTTGATGGTATGACTAACTTAAGTGAACTGCTGATAAACTTCGTTAACACAACCAAGCCAAAGATGCTGGGCTTGAACCAAAAGGTGTATAGCTGGTTAATCTCCTCCACAGCATGTTGATCCTCGACCGATACTTCGATATTGGCATCTGCGACTTCGACCGACCGACGTATGCGTCCGAATAGATCCAATTCCCAGGAGGCATCAACGCCGAGCTGGTATTGGTTGTACGGGTTCGGTATGCCGATGCCCGGGGTTGTGAATAATGA
>PMYY01000165.1 GCA_003170655.1 Nitrospiraceae bacterium | reverse complement strand
CAGGAATCGATGCTGATCCAGAAGGTATAGAGTCCGCTCCGGGCAAGGGATTCAGCGATCTTTGAAACCCGCTTCTCATAATCAGGCCTGTCGTGATTCATGAAAAGAAAGCCGTTCGTGCCGGTACGCGTGTAAGTAATGCCTGCGTTGCGTGCATATCTTATAAGCTCAGCGACCTGTTCGAGAAAGAGCAACGGTTCCCCTCCCGTCAAAGACAGCGCAGTGACGCCGTTCGATGCGGCACGGTCTATGATTCTTTTTGCCGTATCGAGACCGAGCGTCGATCTCCTGAAGGACTCGGTTGTCCTCATGCTGCACTGCGGGCAGAGCGCATTACACATGTCTGTATATTGAATGATGATCTGACCAGGAAGACGGTTTCTGAGCAGTGGTGTGAGTTGTTGAAGTCTCCAGAAAAAAGTGTTGCCCGCCGTCATGCAGTCGCTGCGACTGCTGCAAGTGTCTCTGATGTTGTCGGCATCCGTCGGCAGGATTGTCCAGTCCTGGTGGTACTGCTCTTAAGTATGGTGCTATAAGCGTTAGCAGCGTCCGTTCCGTTTATTTCGGTAAAATGCCGGGCGTTTTTTCCCATTGTGTCGACAAGAGTACGGTCTTCCACAAAGAACCTCATGGCGTCGACAAGTGCCTTTTGATTGTGTGCCTTTATCGTCAGGCCAGTTATGCCGTCCTTCATTAACTCCTTCGGGCCTCCCTCATCTGAAACGATGACCGGCAGTCCTGACGCCTGGGCTTCCAGTACCACATTACCGAAAGTATCAGTCGTGCTCGGGAAGATGAAGACATCAGACGACGCATATGCCACGCAAAGCTCCTCTCCGGCAAGAAAGCCAGTGAACGCCACCGGATATCCCTTCAACTCTGCTTCCATCTCCTTCCGATAAGGACCGTCGCCAACTATTATCAGATTTCCTGCAATTCCTGAATCTATAGAGGCTTTGAAGGCTTCCGAAAGAAGCGCAAGATTTTTTTCCAGTGAAACCCTACCCACGTAGAGGAACCTCACCGAACCATCAAGACCAAGTCGTGTCCATAAATAGGGATCTTTCTTAATAGGCGTAAACACATCAGTATCAACCCACCGCGGCAGCGGCCGCACCTTGTCTGCTGCAAGTCCTCTTTCGATCAGCTGTTTACTGGTGCTCGCGGAAGGCACCATAACTTCTTCCATGAGATTGTAAAACCAGATCATGTAGTTCCATGCGATGTTCTCGAGGAATGCATCATTGGTAAGACTTTTCACGTATTGCGGAATGTCCGTGTGATAAGTGCCGGATATGGGAATGTCCATAACCTTTGCTATCAAGAGCGACACGATGCCGATGGTGCCGGGTGTGCTTACATGAAACCGCGTGAATCCTTCTCTTTCGACGTAGTCCATGATATCAAGTATAGGCGGGAAATGCATCTTCAGGTCCGGGTATTCTGGCAGTGCAAACATGCCGAAGGACTTGAAATTCATAATGCCGTCTTTAAATGCGGTCTCCTGTGAGCTGGAAGTAATTATCACCAGCTCCACGCCTTCGCTCTTTGCCCTTTTCATGAGCCGTTTTATTGTGATTGCTACGCCATTTATCTCATTAAGGGTATCTGTAAACAGAGCGACCTTTTGAGGCCGGTGCGACTCGTTTGCAGACAGGAAGCGCTTTTCCAATTCCGCAAGCAGATCTTTGCTTCTGTGCTGATGATGAAAGGCAAGGTAATAAGGAGATGCGAGGAGGTGGATGAAGCCGATGCTGCTGAGTGAGTTGGCCAGGCTCATTACGCTCATGGACGAAAGGGTTTTTATCGCCCGATCAGTATAAACGTATGAGAGTCGGTTTAATAGACAACTAGTTACAGTAAAGATCCTTCTGTTGGTATTCTCGACGCTGATGCCCGCCAGGAAGCGAGAGTCGTTAAGGAGCATTCGCGCCTCCCTGTCGATTATCTCTTCGAAAGTCCTGCCGTCGTATCCGGTATACATCTCAGGGATGTTCTTTCTTACGAAAAGCTGCAGCCGATCAAAGAGCGGAAGCCCGCCCTGATCCGTGTTCAAGACCTGTTTCATAAGTGCACTGATGAAAGGCATCGAACTGCTTTTTTTCATGTCGATCTTTTCTTTCAGGAAGCGATACCCGATGCCGTAGATGCTGTGAGCTAAAGTCATAACGTCGCCGTCGTCACCGGTGGCCATAGTTTTACGGGTGGATACGGAGGTAATAAATTCCTCAACTGACCCACCCGCCGGCGATACAGTGTAGGCCCTCGCTACGAAGAAACCGCTATGGTCATCGGACCCTCCAACGGTACCCTTTATCCATGGGGATTCACCGTAAGGCATGAATCCGTGTCGATCTGCAAGAAATGCGATCTTGTCAGGCGTCAGTGATGCGATGATGTCTGATACCATATTGCTGTATCGCTGCGATCTCGACCCGTTCTTTACCTCGAAGACTTCGAAGAGTAATACCAGCTTTTCGATTGTATCGGCTGAAATCCGGCTGTTCATATCATAAAGCGGGTGNNGCTCGGAAATGCCGAGTGCGACAACATGCATTTTGCAGCCGTCCTCGGGGAAATAGGTTGTGATTTCCGAGCTTATAAAGGTCTGCGGCAGAGTTGCTATCTCGAGCGCGCCGTTTATAGTGTTGTGGTCTGTAATAGTTACGAAATCCATCCCATTTTTTAGGGCGGCCTTGTAGATGCTTTCTGGTGTCGTATAGCTTTCCGGACAGTTAAGTTTCCTGAGCGCCCAGATCGACGGCTTGTTCGAGAACCTTGAATGAACATGCAGGTCTGCTTTGTATAGCGTTGTCATTGACTTAATTTTACATCGGAGCACATTACATCAATGTTAAGATAATATTATGAAAGTGTGACAAATAAGTTTTTTAGAAAAAAATGTGGGAAGACCGCGGGGGGGGCGATCTTCCCCAAGAGTGAATAGCTATGACCAGAAATAGCATACCAAAAAATTATGACAGGATGATGACGACCATAAGACAAGATGATTATACTCGGATGATTGATAAATAAACATTTCATCTTGCACTTTTAACGTTGCTGTAACGGCAGCGTAACAATATTTACTTATAATTAGGTATGGCATGGATGTACATTCTTATCGCGGGTGCATTTGAGATAGGCTGGGTCTTCAGCCTTAAGGGAATGAACGGCTTCACAAGGCTCTTTCCATTTATCTTTTCCTACATTATATGCGGTCTCGGAGCCGCTTCATTCCTGTCTCTTGCGATGAAGCAGCTCCCGATTGGATCATCATACGCCGTTTGGATGGGTATAGCTGCGGCGGGCACTAACCTGATCGGGATGTTCTTTCTAGGAGAGCCATACAAACTGTCGCGGCTGGCCTTCGTCGGAATTATAATGATCGGTGTAGTCGGCCTCAGGCTTACGACAAGCGAATAGTTGTTCTTCATGAGCTGTCAATTTTCCGCCGTGCGTCCGCAGCACACGCAGAGTCCTGTTGTTGAGAGAAAACCTTATTGTTGTATAATCGGGACTGGAGGAGTGCCCCAAAGTCTTTTGAAATATGATGAGAAATCGCATTCACTGCCATCCCGGATTGAGAATGCAACAGCAAGATAAATACTTTTTTTCAGGGAGTATAAATGGGGCATAGAATATGCCCTTGGTGGATGGGTCCTTTACTGGCGAGTCCATTGAGGCGGTTCTTATATAGTCCTGAAGATTTACTTGTCGCATACGTCGAAAAGGGCATGACAGCTCTGGATATAGGATGCGGTATGGGATTCTTCTCTTTGCCTCTCGCACGCATGGTCGGTTCCACAGGAAAAGTCATATGCGTCGACTTGCAGGAGAAAATGATTAAAGGCCTCGTAAGGAGAGCGATCAAGGCCGGATTGGCAGATAGAATAGATGCTCGGCTCTGTCGAAAGGATACGCTTGATCTGGATGACTTTACCGGAGGGATCGATTTCGCTCTGGCTTGCGCCATAATGCATGAGGTGCCTGATAAAGATCGATTGCTTTCTGAGATTTACAAGACTATGAAAAAAGAAGGGCAGTTCTTGATAAGCGAACCGAGCGGACATGTGGGGGCAGCTGAGTTTGAAAAGACTGTCCAAATAGCACAGAAAGCAGGGTTTGAACCGGTCGGCAGGCCCGAAATACGCAGAAGTCGTACAATATTGCTGCTCAAACGGTGACTTCACTTCTGCCCGCAATGGGCAAATCCCGATACAATGCTCTCATAAGAGAGTGTACAGAGGCGTTTTCTGGCAATTGAAAGCGATACGCTGTGACCTGAGGGCTCAATGACGGGATTGAAGTGCAATGCCGCTTCGATCGACCTCAATCCCAGGAGGTCCCAGAAGTGAGGGACTAGTCGCATTTCTCCATACCATGCGATCTTATCGAGCATGTCAGGAGTTACATATTTCCCGTTGATGCCGGTATACCTGATGCTTAAAGGGGAGACTGTGAAATTCCTACCGGCGGGCAGGTTGAAAAGAGAACTTTTGAAGGGATTGATTCTTTTGCCGTCTGATGTAGTGCCTTCTGGAAACATAACGACATTGACGCCGCTGTCTATCCTGTCTTCCATTACTCCCATCGCGTCAACTGCATTTTTCTTTGACTCTCTGTTGATAAAAACCGTTCCTGCCAAATTTGCCATCCATCCCGCAATGGGCCAATTCCGCACCGCGTGCTTTGCCAGGAAAACCGACGGGCGTATGCTTCCGAGCACGAAGATATCGAGATAACTGATATGGTTGCAAACGGTAAAACTATCCCTTTCCCCTACTAATTCGCCACCTTTATTGATACGAATGCCGAGAATGCCGCACATGGTTTTTGCCCACAACATGGCGCAAAGAGCCCTTGCCCTTGCCAGTGTTGATTGACCGGCGATAAGAAAGACGAGGACGCCGATCCCAGTAGCAAGAAAAAAGAGACTCGCCAGGATGATGAGCAGCAGCCTATATGTCCTGAGCAATACCACCAGGGTCCGTTAAAAGTATCGATTCTTATAACGGTTTAGCAGTCTGTCGCGATCGAGCAGGATCAGGAAATCGCTGACGCCGAATTGCTCGTCAAAGGCCGGTTCACCGGCAACACGCGCGCCGAGTCTCAAATAGGCACCCAGAAGCGGAGGCAGATGCTGAGCTATTAGCCGTCTGTCCGGAGTTGCAGCAGCATCGAATCCCGGCACATGTCTCAATGGAGTCACCCTGCAGTTCTCATCCGTAAGGTAGTTCATTTTGAAATATCCATACATGCTGCTGATTACTGCCTGGTTGATCGTGTGGATGCTGCCGCAGCCGAAAAGATAATCTATTTTGTGTTTGTCCATATAATCTGCAATACCGCTCCACATGAGATTCAATACATTCGAGCCCCTATAATCCTTATGTACGCAAGCTCGGCCGAGTTCCAGCTTATCTCCCCGGAGCCTTCTCAGGGCTGACATCTCGAATTCCGTTTCGGAATAGTATCCGAGTCCTTTTTCGGCCTCGGACCCCAGGAGTAGCCGGTATGTGCCGATAACCATATTCTTCTCCGTATCGACCACTATTATATGGTCGCACAGGAAGTCGAACTCGTCGTAGTCGAGGCCGGTTCTGTACGAAGACTGAAGGCCTTCATTCATTTCGACATTAAAAACCTCGAATCTGAGTTTTAGTGCCGCTTCTATTTCGCTTTCATGTTCCGCCTTTTTTGCGATTAGGTGACTTTCTTTCGTATGCGTACTTATAACGCGCTTTTCTTTGATCACGTGATGATCTCCTTTGAAAGTTGTTCCTAAAGTTTACAAAAGCGCGGTTACAATGAAGTTTCGATTATGTTAATGTTTGGTGAAAAAATATGGCGGGGGCAGCGATAGGTTTTGCCTTCAGAACTCAGACCTGCTTCTGATGAGATAGGAGTAATAGGCGGCGGCGTTGGTGGCTTTGCGTTTGAGAGTTTTGAAATCGACCCTGTAGAGTCCGAAGCGGGCGTCGAGACCCTGTAACCATTCGTAATTATCGATAAGGGACCAGTAAAAATATCCCCTCACGTCGATGCCTTTCTTAATGCTACGCTCGACGGCATCCACATGCTTTCTCATGAAATCGATCTTGGTTTCCGCGTTCCTTGTGGCTATCCCGTTCTCTGTGATAATGAGAGGGACGTTAAGGCGGGACGCGTAGCGCAGGACCTTTTCGAGTCCGTAAGGATGTATCTCCCATCCGAGATCGCTTAGCCCGTACCCATCGATGTCCAGGTGGCGCAATTCAATTAACATCTGCTTGAAAGGATTGAAGCGAATATGCACCCTGGTATAGTAATTGACCCCAAAGAAGTCGAGCTTGTCCTTGATCGGCACCTCGATCAAGACTTCTTTGCGCAAGGGGAATTTAACTTTCAGGTGTCCGGTCAGAAAGGCGTCAGTGAGGGAGTGATTGTAGAAGTATTTCGCCATTTTTGCAAGCGCACGGTCCAAAGGGTTCCACCGGTGCCAAGGCGCTAGGGCGGCCATATTGTGGGCCACACTTACCATCGCTTCAGGGTGGGCTTTGTGTATGATGTCGTAAGCCTTTGCATGACAGATGAGTATGTTCTTCAAGGCCTTTAGTGCCAGGCTGGGGTCTTTTATGCCCGGCGGCATGCATCCTTCTAGATATCCGCCCAGCAACAGTACATAAGGTTCATTGAAAGTGATCCAATACGACACGCCCTTAATCGACGAAACAATTCGCTCGACAAATTCAAGGAATTTCGGCACCGATTCATCTTCGTGCCACGGGTATTTCTTGATGAACCAGAGGGGATGGGTGAAATGGTGAAGTGTGAGCATAGGCTCGACATGATAGCTTTTGAGTATCCCTATGATCTCTTGATAATGATCGATAACCGAAGAATCCCAGACGTTTTCCTTCGGCTGAATCCTGCTCCATTCGAGAGAAAAACGGTAGGCATTCACACCGAGGTCTTTCAGAAGCGAAAGGTCCTCCTTATACATAGCGTAATGATTGGTGACTTCCGGATTCTGGCTTAGGATCGAGTCCCAGGACGACCAGTCTGCGTTAGGCGAACCTTCCAGTTGAAAGGCTGATGTGGCGACGCCCCAGAGGAAGCCCTTCTTCATCGGTATTCCTCGTCCTTCCTCATTAGACACCTTGATCGATCGGCATAACAGGGCGTGTAGCTGTGAAAGTCGCAGAGCAGCATTAGTTGCTAAATGATACAGTGTTTCTGTTACACGATTGTTAAGGGAGAGTTACATTCCGGTTAAAACAGAATGCTATGCCGGACCTTTATTTATGGCGCTCATCATGTTGATGAAGATTTTGATAAGCGCAGAATCATAATTATCGACCTCTTTTGTCAGCAGGGCCATGGCTTCAAAAGATGACATTGATTCCCGGAATGGTTTTTTTGTCGTCACGGCATCGTAACAGTCGCAGATGGCGGTTACCCGGCCGTAGAGCTTGATCTTGTCGGCCGACAGCTTGAACGGATATCCGCGCTTCGAGAGTTTTTCGTGATGCTGGGCGGCGGCTATTGCAACGCCGTCGGGTAAGCTCTTGTCGGCCTGCAATATCCTCTCGCCTTCCACAACATGGTTTTTATAGACCTGAAATTCATTGTCGCTAAGATTGCCTAGTTTGTTGATAATTGTAGATGGAACTATGCTTATGCCTATATCATGGAGCAGCGCGCCGAGGGCGAGGTTCTGGGCATCTTTCGGCTTCATCCCGATTTTCAGTGCGAGTCCGGTAGCCATGATCGCCACATTGACTGAATGGACATTGAAGAAATAGTTGTTAAGCCCTTTCGTCAGCAGGTCCGGAATCCTGTCAAGGTTTTCTGCTACCATATTTACAAAAGAGCTCATCACGGCCTTTACCCGCATCATTACTTCCTTATTTGAAGGAGAGTTCAGGAGAAAATCCATCATTATCTTGAGATTCTCTATAGTGGCCCAGTTCTTTATGAGTATCTTTTCACCCGGCAGGTGCCGCTCCGATTTAACTAGAGTGTTTATGAAATTATGATAGTGTTTGATATCGGATTTTTTTATTACTATATCACCGATAGTCTGATCATAGTCTATATGTTCGATCTTTATCTCAGCAGGGTTGGAGGCATCGGCAGCAAGCAGGTCATGCATTTCCATGTTCCTGATGACATGAAGGCTGAAGTTTATCCTTTCGCCCGGTATCAGCAGCTTTCTTCCGGCATAGTAAGAGTTTTCTTTATCTGCGGTGTATTTCTCAAATTTCTTTTCAGGGCTGAGAGTGGCGGGGTTTTCGTCAGCGGTTTTCTTCTTGTATTTATTCACCTCATCCATAACTTCGTAGTCAACATATACTTCGGAGATGCCCTTACTCTTCAATGTACCCCTGTCGATATGGTTATACTTATGACCTTTTTTGTAGGTGAGCTTGTATACGCTTTTGTCCTTGGTATAAACATCGAAGGGAAGTTGTGTCCCGACAACGAGATAATCCATTTTTATGGGGGTATGGTCGATTACGTATGTGCGTTTTACTACTTTTTCGTATTCCGCCATACACTAATCTAGCAACATAATTGCAATAAAATCAAGGGAGACCTTGTTTGGTCGGCGCCTTGCTGTCGATAATCAGCGGGCCTCGCTTCGACGGTTAGCATCCGCGGAAACTGTTTTGCGGCTGCTAATGGAAAAAAGGTATTCGGAAAAACATCAGATATCCATTCAGCGTCAAAAAAACGCCCATCATAGCGGCTACTATCGAGAAGCAAAAGACCGGGCGCGAAAGAGATATGATCGATATCGACGACGTGACGATAGCGATCTGAAGCATTACTTCTCCGTAATCGAAATAAGGGTCTTTGGCCTGGTTGGTGTCTCGCTCTATGCTCAGTTTTCTTGCTTCCTGTTCGATCTCTTTTTTTTCAGCTCCGTAACGCATCTCCTCATCAGCTGCCTTTTTCTGCATGGCCAGATAATGTTTCAGTATTTCAGGCTTCATCGTTTCTTTGCGCTCCAAAAGTTGCGTTTCGATCCGGTCCTTTTCCATCCGGTAGAGATTTTCGCGCATATTCTTTGATTGATAAAACGCCCATTGGTTAGAAGCTTGTTGTTGGGCAAGCATCATCTCTTTTGTGGCATGGTTCCCGCCGAGCGAGCATATGGCGAGCATGACTGCATACAAAGCAGTACACAAAGCAACCCTTTTGGTGAATGAGTTGGCCCTGTCTTCCTTCAGTTCGTCGATGTTGGGCACTTCAACTTCAGCCATAAAGTTCCTCCTTAATAAGTTAAAGATAGTCTATAAGAAGAAGGCGCTGTAGGCAAGCCCTCTATCTGCCGGATTTGCTATAATGAGCTGACCATGCAGAAACTCCTCAAGAAAAGATCTAAAAAGATCGGCCAGCCCCCCGGAACGCTCATCCATATCGGCGACGAAAGCGTTAAAGACGTGAAGATAACAGTCATCGATTACAAGGACGAGCAGTTCCAGGAAATGGAAGCAGCGGCTCTCGACGTTTGTTTCCCTTTCAAGGACACTGATTCTGTTACATGGATAAACGTCGATGGAGTGCACCGACCTGAGATCCTTGAGAAGCTCGGCCAATGCTATGGCTTTCATCCACTGGTGATGGAAGACATCATGGCTACAGACCAGCGCCCCAAGATGGAGGATTTTGGCGATTACCTGTTTATCGTACTGAAGATGATTACTTACAACGGAAACAACGGCGGCCTGGATATAGAGCAGGTAAGCCTTATCCTCGGCAGGAACTCTGTCCTTTCATTCCAGGAGGGCAAGGCTGGAGACGTATTCGGGCCGTTGAGGGAACGCCTGAGGACGGCAAAGGGCCGTATCAGAAAGATGGGCGCAGATTACTTGGTATATTCCTTGATGGATTCGATCGTCGACAATTATTTTGTGGTGCTCGAAAATCTGGGCGAAGAAATAGAGGTCATCGAGGAAAAGCTGATGACCGAACCGGTTCCCTAAACACTGCGCTCGATTCATAAACTCAAGAGGGACATGATCTTTCTTCGTAAATCGGTGTGGCCGCTGCGTGAGGTAGTTGGCGCTCTCGAAAGGGGAGAATCATCTCTTGTAACGGAGTCGACAGGGATATACCTGAGAGATGTTTATGATCACGCCATCCAGGTGATCGATACTGTCGAGACCTTCCGCGACATGCTTTCAGGGATGCTGGATATTTATCTTTCGAGCGTCAGTAACAGGCTAAACGCTGTCATGAAGGTGTTGACAGTGATATCAACCATCTTTTTGCCCCTTACATTCATTGGCGGCCTCTACGGAATGAACTTTAAATACATGCCCGAACTCGAATGGCATTGGGGATATCCGGCCGTCATTGCTGTGATGGTGATTATTGCTGCTTGGATGCTTGTACTGTTCAAGCGGAAGAAATGGTTGTGAAGGAAGAGTATAAAATATTATGAAGACGGTTAAAGACGGAGGAAAACGTCAAAAATACATGCGCGAAGATTTGGGCAAAGGCTCACCGGATCGCTGAACTTGCCAGCCGCCACTATTGATTTTCACGTTCCTCAGCTCAGTCCCTTTTCATCCCGCTCTTTAAAAACCTCTTTTGCCGCAAACATGGCGTTCAGTGATGCAGGNNACTTCGACCAGCTCTTTTCGCGAGCAACCAACATTTAAAGCGCCATGGATATGCACCTTCAGCTGCGGGGCTGCGTTCCCTAGTGCCGTAAGCGACGCAACTACGGCGATTTCACGCGACTTTAAATCGAGGCCAGGTCGGCTGTAGACGTCGCCGAAGGG
>PMYY01000190.1 GCA_003170655.1 Nitrospiraceae bacterium | reverse complement strand
TATTTTTGTAGGGGAACATCCGTCATAAGAAACCATTATCTATATTCTGGACAAAGCTGCAATCTGGCAAAAGCGACCAATCTCTTCTGCCTTAAGACGGTATGCCTTATGTCCAGGAAAAACCAAGGAGTGTTCATGAGAGACGAACGTTGGACGGTTGTTCTGGTGACTTATGATTCCATCGAGGCTGAGATCATTAAGGATCTCCTTGAAAGTGGAGGGGTACCGGTCGTTCTCAGATCTTCAAAAGTGAGCCCTTACCCCGTAAACATCGGCAAGATCGGCGAGATCAAAATTCTCGTCAGAGACGAAGATAAAGAGATTGCCGAAAAGTTGATTAAAGAAGAGATCGACATCTCCGAATAATAGCTCAACGCTTCACCGCACCCATCCTGCCGCCACGCGGTATTATGCATATCCCTGAGTCCTGGTCGATATGGCAGCGAAAGCGGTCTTTGTCGGGGTCGATGCCGATCTGCTCGCGGTCGCTGATCACATTAAATTTGTCCACGATGGTCCTACGGAGCTTGCACCCTTTGCTGATAGTCACCCTGTCCATTATGATGCAGTCTTCTATAGTAACACCGTCCTCAATAGTGACACCACTCTGTATGATCGAATTCCGTATCTTCGCCTTCTTGATAATAGACCCCTCTGCAATAAGGCTGTTTCTAATATCGCCATTTAATATCTTGGTAGACGGACCTTCGTAGCCCGACGGATGGATCGGCCACTGACTGTTATAGGCATCAAAGGGCGGCTCGTTGCTCAACAGGTCCATGTGGGCATCGAAATAGGCGGAGATAGTCCCGACATCCCGCCAATATCCTTTTTCTTCATACGGCTTGATGCCGGGAATAATGTTCGTAGCGAAGTCATACGCAAACACCTTTCCGCTGCCGACCAGGCTGGGGATTATATGCGCTCCGAAGTCGTGCTCCTTTTTTTTCTGAGCCTTCACGAGTGCATCAATCAGCACATCGGTCTTGAAGATGTAATTCCCCATCGAAACGTAAGCCCTTGAGGGATCTCCGGGCATTGCAGCCGGATTTTTGGGCTTTTCCTGAAACCCCGTGATACGTTTCTCATCGTCGGCAAGAATCACGCCGAATGCGCTCGCCTGCCGAAGCGCAACGGGACGGGCAGCAACCGTGACATATGCGTCATTCTTCATATGAAAATCGATCATCTGGCGGACATCCATCCGGTAAATATGATCTGCTCCGAAGATTATCACGAGATCGGGGTTGTGATCTTTGATGAGATTGATGTTCTGGAAGACAGCGTCGGATGTACCCTGGAACCACTCCTGACCCATTCTCATCTGAGGAGGTACTACCGCTACGAAATGGTTCTTCACGATGGACGAAAAGCTCCAATGCTGTCTAACATGTTCGATGAGCGACTGCGATTTGTACTGGACGAGAAGATATATTGAATAGAGATGCGAGTTCACGAAATTGCTGAGAGCGAAATCGACGATGCGGTAACGCCCTCCGAACGGGACCGACGGCTTAGAACGAAAGACTGTTAGCGGAAAAAGCCGCTCACCTTTCCCTCCAGCAAGTATAAAAGAAAGAACTTTCGGCAGCGCCATACCAGCCTCCCTCATCCGAATATTGTCCCATTTGGGCGTTGTCTTGAAATTATATCATGTAGAGGACATTTAATGAATTACCCCTACGTTATCGGCGTGGAATAGCCGCTTGATCCATATTTCAGTTGAACATCTTTTGCAAGTACGCCATCGTTTTAGATTGCATGAACGGTTTATCCATGTTCTGTTTGACTAGGTCGACAAGATCTTCAGGCCTGTCTATGTCCCTCCAGAACGGCAGTTGATGGACATCCAGCCCTTCCCGAGTGAAAATAGACATGGTCCGTTCGAGCACTCCTGCCGTACTCCAAGGAATGCCGTCGAATACCTCTGATGAAAAGGTATCAAGCCTGAAGCCGATGAGGTAATAGCCTCCGTCCTTTGCCGGGCCGATCACCGCATGCTCACTCTTTAGTGCCGAGAATGCATCACTTATGATTTCGGCTGGCAGATCCGGAAAATCGCTTCCTATGAGCACAGCCCTGGAAACTCCCCGTTCGAAGACCAGCTGGAAGGCATTGCTCATCTTAGCCCCAAGATCGGCGCCGACTTGAAGAATATAATCGTTATCATCTCCAAGCCATACGGCGATTTTCTCTCCCGCATCTTCGGGATAGTAAGCGATGAGCGGCCGAAAACCCGATCGTTTGACAGTCCCGATTATGTCTTCAACGAAGCATCTATAAATTTCCAGCACCGCCTCTTCACCAAAGGCGGCTGAAAGGCGGGTCTTGACCCTTCCTTTTTCGGGCCATTTCACAAAGATGATCAGGCGGTCGGTCTTCGTTTCCATATCTTCTATCGATAGAATCTCGCTAACTTTTCCGGACTCACACCCATCATATACAGCGTTACGAGGGCCCAGTTCCTGACTGTGCAATAAGCGACTCCCTCCCTCTCCCATCTCCTGGGCGACGTCCTGACTTTCTGTGCGATGATGATTATAGGTCGGCCAGCCCTTTTTAATCTCTGCATCAGATCGACATCCTCCATAATCGGGAAGTCCATGTATCCGCACATATCTTGGAAAATATCCCGCCTGATAAAGATGGCCTGGTCGCCGTAAGGAATGCGGGTAATCCGCGCTCTCAATGATGCAGCTTGTTCGACGATCTTCAATGCTATCCTGCAGGAGTCAATGCCCAGATCGAATGCACCGCCTGCATAGAAACCGGTCCTCATCACAGCGGCGATCTTCTCGAAAGCTCCCGAAGGAAGAGATGTATCGGCATGAAGGAAGAGCAGAATTTCGCCTGTTGCTACCGAGGCCCCCTTGTTCATTTGCATTCCGCGCCCTTTTCCCGAAGAGACCCTGGTTACCCTGTCGTCCTTTATTGCATTGATAGTTCTGCCTTGCGGATCTCCGTCGGAAACGATGATCTCGATATCATTACCCTTTCTTAATGAGCCAAGATGCCCGATAAGCTGATTGATCCCTCCCGCTTCGTTTATAACAGGTACAATGACTGAAATTCGCATGCTGTCGATCAATCCTCACTGGCAGTACTGGCCCCGTCGGCCCCGCAGGCCCTGCCCCGAAGATTGAAAAAGAACTTCAGCCCCTTTTTCATCTTGTCCGAAAATATCTTTTTTGAGAGGAAATTCGCCTCTCAACCTTCTTGTTTATCTCCCCGATCGTAGGATAGGGATCGATCGCCGAAACCAGTCTCGAAAGCTTCACGCCTCCATTCAAGGCTATCACCCATTCGCTGGCCAGATCTCCGGCATGCGGTCCGAAGATCTGGACGCCGACCAGCTCCTCTTTTTCATTCAGTATCATCATGATCTTGCCTGTCTGCCGAGCTGCCGTCCTTGTCGATGAGCAGCTGAGCACCGCCCACCGCTACGGTCAGGACTGCGGAGCCTCCGCCGATTATGCCGATATTGAAATCATATGATGCCATATGGCCTCCTGCCATTCATATCTGGAATCATCAACCCCGACGGAGATGTTCGGATTCAAGTGCGATGTCTGGGTCCTCAGGGTCCGCGCAACCGGACAGGCAGTCGCACTCCAACAATCATAATAAACATTTCAATCCAAATCTGCCCGCAATTCACAAAGACTTATTTATGCTATCCCTTGAAAAGACGCGGCTGGTTGCATAGCGGGCATTTCTCCATTTCCCGCAAACGCTCCATGATTTTTTGCACTGTGATCACAGGCTCTGCATGGCTCCATAAAAGCGGCGAAATTGCCCATAAGTCTCAGAAATAGTATAAAGGTTTTGATACTTCAGGCAAAGAGCGGCTGGCGACTAATACGGCAGAGAGAATTAGAGCTCGGCTAAAATTTCTGAGGGACAGAGACTAAAACCTCTGTCCCTCTCTTTTTCCTTTGCTACTTACTGCGGGAAATCGGGATCAATCCAGGGTGCGGCAAATTATTTGCAGCAATCCTTCAAAGGACATATCTGGCGAAGCAACTTCTTGTTTTTGGCAATCATCTTTGAAAACTCAAAAAAGGCTTTTCTTGCTTTTTTTCCCTTGATGTTTCTGAAATTATCCAGAAGCACCGTTTCCTCTTTTGACATTTTCAGCGCAGTTTCCTTACGAACGCCCTTTTTCTCAACGGGGAAAAAGGTAAAAATAGATGTTTCAAGTGCCTTGGAAATCTGCTTAAGCCTGTCTACGCTTATGCTGCTCGCTCCTTTCTCGTATTTTTGAATTTGCTGATACGATACCCCCACCAGATCCGCCAACTTCATTTGGGACATGTGCCTGGACTTCCTGATCTCCTTGATGAGCTGCCCGATTTGATTATTATCCCTTCCCATGTATACTAATATACTTAAGGTCGCAATAAAAATCCAGCTCTTTCCTAAAATAAGCCGCTCAATAAGTGTATAAACCCAGTTTGTGTGACCGACAGCACATAATGCAATACATTTGCTCGTGAAAAGATCATTGTTTTTTTCTCGCCCTTATATTACGCTTGTTAGATGGGGGACATTCATGAAGCTGAGAAATAACGCTGCAAGGCCTGAGATAACAGCAGGATATTCGATACAAAGCAGCGGCGTGTATAAAGAATATTTCAGGCTGAGCGACCTTCCTTTTTCAATAGCCCCGGACCCAGCCTTTTTATACATGAGCACCAAGCACCGCGAGGCCCTTGCACACCTAGTTTACGGGGTCAGCTCTGATAGCGCATTTATCCTTCTGACCGGTGAGGTCGGCACCGGGAAGACAACAGTTTGCCGCTGCATGCTAGATCAGCTCCCCGATAATTGCGACACGGCTTTCATCCTGAATCCAAAATTGACAGAGGAGGAGTTGCTCGCCTCCATATGCGAGGAAATCGGCATCGAATACCCGGTCGCCGCAGCCAGCGTAAAGAACCTCGTCGACCGTATCAACAATCATCTTCTGAAATCCCACGCAGCCGGACGCAGGACATTGCTGATCATAGACGAGGCGCAGATCCTCAGCCCTTCTGTGCTTGAACAGCTTCGGCTACTCACCAACCTGGAGACCAACCGCTGCAAGCTGCTCCAGATTATATTGATCGGCCAGCCTGAACTCAGGAAGATGCTCGAAAGGCCCGAGTTGCGTCAGCTCTCACAGCGAATAACCGCGCGGTTTCATCTCGACCCTCTTTCGAGACGCGACATCGCCAATTATGTGGGCCACCGCCTGACAGTTGCAGGGGCCCGCCGCCAGCTATTTTCTCCATCAGTCATCAAGCGGATATTCGGTCTGAGCGGTGGGGTACCGCGGCTGATCAATCTAATATGCGATCGCGCCCTACTCGGCACCTATGCTCAAGGCAGGACGAAGGTCAACAAGTCCACTCTTAACAGAGCTGCCTATGAAGTATTGGGCAAAAGGAATTCTGGGGTCCGGTTTCGACATGCGTTGGGAATGTTAACGTCGTGGCTTCGCAGGCGCTTGACATGGGCGCCGCATTGAGTGAAAAAATAATCTTATAATAAGGATAAGCGGATGTCCTATATTCTAGATGCTTTGAAAAAAGCTGAACAGGAACGCAAACGTTGCAAGGCGCCCGATTTCATGACAGAACATGAAGACCGGGAAGATAAGCCAGGACGCAGGGTATGGCTATATGCCATGCTGGTGTTTTTTGTGGCGGTCGCAGGTAGCGCTGGATGGTTTCTCGGCTCTGAGAAGAACTCCAACATTTCCGTAAAATCGCAACAGACTGCCCCTGTTACAATGAATACGTCTGCGCAACCTCAGCCCTCCCTGCCGCCTTCTGTGGGGCCATCTTTAAAAAATCTGACTGTAGCGCCCCAAGCACAGATCACTGAGACAGCCGCTCTCGCTAAGGCGGTTATTCCTCAGACCGAAAAGCGTGAAACGGCTGGGAAACAGACAGCCAGGACTTCACAGATTGACAAGGATTCCGGCATGAAAAAAGTCGCCTCAGCGACGGATCGCAGTCGTGCTTCTCAAGTTACACCGGACGCGGCAGAACCGGCCAACATTAAGAAAACCGTTCCCGGCAACCATATTTATTCGATTGCCGAACTTCCCGATGAACTCAAGAAAGGACTTCCCGCCCTTTCAATATCCACGCATATATATTCGCAAGAGAAGTCTGAACGCCTCGCATCAATCAACGGACATATCGGGCGGGAAGGGCAGGAGATCATGTCCGGTATCACACTTGAATCCATAATGCCCGACGGAGCAGTACTTCGCTATCAGGGATATAGATTCAAGCTTAATTTAAAATAGAAGGCAGTCATCATGCTCGCATCACCGACGGTAGAGACCCGTCTACGGCAATAAACCCCTTGCCCTTTTTCTCCAAAAGCTCCTATATAGTCATCTCAGACATCTCCGATCTTCATATCCCCCAGACAGATACGGTAGAATCAAAACGCTGATACGGCGCAAAGAATATCGGATCCTTATTTATTAAATCAGTATAATAGATTTTTTGAGCCTAGTATAGTTCACTTCCACACACGAACTCCCACTGTTCCACCGCATGGCAAAACAATGCCTAACAAGCTCGTGACGCAAATCCTTGGCGAGGCTGCTCTAGCAGATGAGGCGTGAGGAAGAGGTGGACCCCGGAAATCGGA
>PMYY01000081.1 GCA_003170655.1 Nitrospiraceae bacterium | reverse complement strand
GTCGTATAACCGATGTCAATGTCATGTGCGACCAATGTTCTTGAAAGATAGTGGTATAATATTGATAAACTTTATTCAGGAAGGGACGATTCATGAAGGAACGACTGGTGGAATTGATTTATGAGAAGTCATTCAAATACAGCGAAGAGCCTGTGTTCAAGCTGGTTTCAGGGCGTGTGAGCAATTACTACGTGAACTGCAAGACAGTGACCCTCCATCCCGAAGGCATGTATCTAATCGGCAATATTATATTCGAGATGATAAGAAATCTTCCGGTTGCCGGAATCGGTGGACTTACCCTTGGCGCAGACCCAATAGCCGATGCTGTAGCCTATACCTCTTATTTTAAAGGGAAACCTCTAGAATCCTTTGTTGTAAGGAAGAATGCCAAGAGCCACGGTACGATGCAATGGATCGAAGGTAACCTCAAACCCGGCGACAAAGTCGTAATCGTTGATGACGTGATCACAACCGGCAAATCCACTATAGAAGCTATCAATAGGGCACGAGAGGCTGGGCTGACGATAGTCAAGGTTATCGCACTTGTCGACCGGCAGGAGGGCGGCTACGAAGCGGTCGAGAAAGCAGTGGCGGATATAAAAGCCGATTTCAAGGTCGTGGAAGCTGTTGTTACACGCGAAGAATTGATGGGGCTGTATCGAAGCAGGAACGTCGGGATGAACAAGTAATCTGGTAAAGGCGGCCGCGGCCTCCGGGCTGTCCGAAACGATTGAACTTGAAGTGAGGCAGCCCTTGTGGGGTCCAAAGGCGGGAGAATTATGAGAAGAATCTTGGTAGTCCTGGCCATTTTTCTTTTTCCAGTGAATGCATGGGGATTCGTACCGCAGGATTTCCCGGCCATGTACACGCATGAGATGGCCCGCATGTTTTTCTTCATTGCCCTTGTTGCAGTTTTGGCCCTGATGGTCAAGAACCGCCTTTACATGCAAAAGGGTTGGCGTTACACCTTCTGTTCAGTAATGGTCTTTATACTGTGGGACGTGCTCGTCTTCCTGGGACGTTTGTCGGATATCTGGATTATCGGTGAGACCGAGGGATGGCTCTATTTTCAGCGGACCGTAGTCGTCGAAGGATGGGATTATTTTCTTTATCTCTCACGACTTGACCAGATACTTCTCGATGCGGCGATGGTCTTCTTTTATCTTGGCCTCCGTGAGCACCGCTTGGATGAAGGTGAACCGCCCGTTTCAGCCGCCTATATCCCCTTTTTGCCTATCATAGTTACCGATATCGCTGGGACCGTTCTCTTCATCGTTCTAGCAGCTCTTAGCCTCGTCGAGAGCGGCAGACTCTATCGCAAAGACAGGGACAACGCTCTGTGGAGTTATATGGTATGGCTGTCATCATCGTATCTTGTCTATTCGATATCTAGGTCTTTCGGCCATATAATCCAGCACTTTCTTATAGCAGCGGAGCACAATGACATCTGGCAGATCATACAGCCATACAGCGGGAGCCTGAATACCGTCGCACTCCTTGGGGTGGGAGTCGTTAGCCTGTTTTTTATAAGGGCGTATCAGATTTACCTTAAGATGTCCGACGACAGGAAGCAGATTGAGGATATCAATGCTGCCCTGGCTTCTCTCAACAGGGAACTCGAAACACTCGTAGCGGAACGGACAATGGCACTTATGGGGCTGACGGTCGCCGATAAGATCAGGAACCCCGCCTTTGTAATCGCCTGCGGCTGCAAGCGCATACTCGAAAAGGAGCAGGTCACCCCGAAGGTGGGAGAGTATGTCCGGGAGATGATCGACGAATGCCAGAAACTCGAATCCATTGTCGGTGATTTCGAGAGTATCTTCAAGACCAAGAAAGGTCTGTTCAAATTCGGGGACATCAGCGGGGTGGTTAAGGACATAGTTTCGGTAATGGAAAAGGAGGCAACGGACAAAGGCATTAACGTCAATGTCGATCTGCCTGACCGGCCTCTCAAGATAAACATGCAGAAAAATCTCCTCAAGACGGCACTTTTCCATATCATCCGCAATGCGATAGAGGCGACTCCGCCGGGCGGAAGGGTTGAATTGTCGGCTCATGAAGAGGACGAGCACATCATCCTTCTGATAAGAGATACCGGTAGCGGCATCGATAAAGAATACTTGGACAAAATTTTCGATCCATTTTTTAGCACGAAACAGTATGGCTTCGGCATGGGGCTGCCTCTTGTAAAGCAGATAGTCCTGGAACATCTTGGCCAGATTGATGTAAATAGTGAAAAGGGAAAGGGAACGACCTTCAGGATTGCCTTTCCGGTCCGATGGGAGGAAAAAGTCGTATCCTGCTGACCCGCCTTAACTCCGCAACATATTGCCATTGATGGTATAATTCAAAGATAAAAAATCGTTCTTCCATAAGGAGTCTCCAATGACTGACAAGGAAAATGTCGTCGACCATTTTGAACTTGGCAATGCTGCGCTTGCGGATAACAAGCTAGAGACAGCGGTTGCGGAGTTCAGGGAAGCATTAAAATCAAGAGAAGATTTTGCGGAAGCTTACAATAACCTAGGGCTTGCACTTTTTTACCAGAGCCGCTTTGACGATGCGGTTGCTGAATTCAGGAATGCCCTGCGGATAGAGCCGAATTTCCCGCTTGCCCATGCCAATCTTGGGCTTGCATTGTTAAACAAGGAACTTATAGAAGATGCGATTAAAGAGTTGAGCCAGGCCGTCGTCCTGAACCCTGAAATAGCCGAGGCTCATTATAATCTGGGAATCGCATACACAAAAAGTGGCCTCACCACTGAAGCAATTAAGGCGTATGGTGGTTTCATAGAGCATGCCGGAGAGAATTACCGCAACTACGTCGAGGGAGTGCAGAAGATCGTCTCCCAGATGAAAGGGGAAAAGAATCCGGTAGTTGAAGAGTTGCAGAATTAGGGAGCCTGCTGAAGTGTTCTAGCCAGGAAGAACTGCTGGACTTTGTCAGCGGCTTCCAGGATGGCTGCTTTGTCGAGAGGCTTCCCGGCGCGGTCTTCAATGATGTTGCTTATGCCCCTTATTTCAGCAGCAGGAGTGGCGTTCAGCAGGCAAATATGGGCGACGGAAGCGCCCTCCATATTTTCGCAGAGCGCATTGAAGCTCTTCTCGATCTCCCTGCCCCGATGCAATGTGCCGGTACATGATGATACGGTGACAAAGACTCCTTTGTGCCTGTAATCCGTCAGATCAGCCGGAACATGGAGCGGGAACTCGTTGTAATAGCGCGTGCTGCCGGAGGCTGCGAGCGGCATGCCTATCACATTCATAGTCATGAACCCGGATTCAAGCAGCAGTCCTTCGTCTCCGTATATCTCTTTCTCTGCAACAACAATATCGCCGATGCCGAGTCCTGCCGATGGATATGCGCCCGCAATCCCGATGACATACACAATGGCGGGCCCGAATATTTCGAGAAGGAGAGCAGTCCCGTGAGCGGCATTTGTCTTCCCGACCCCGCATAGACATAGGACCGTATCTTTGCCTTTAAGCAACCCTTTATAAAACGGCTTGCCTTGTATGACAAATTCCTCTTTTGACGACAACAGACGGAGCAGTGCTTCAGCCTCGATAAGCGTAGGGGCGATGATGCCGTCTCGTCTCACTTATCGCTCGGTACCTCGGGTTCTTTATTTTCGAGTACGTAACGAACCTTGACATCCATGTCCTTCCTGAGAGAGTTGTATACCGAGCAGTATTTTTCGTGCGACAGCTTAATGGCGCGCTCGATCTTTTTGGGGTCGAGGTCTTTCCCTGCTATGTTCAGGACCATCTCGATTGCCTTATAAAACTGCGGAGGAGTCGGGTTTCTCTCTCCTACGATGTCGATCTTGAAACTTGCCAGCCTTATCCTCATCTTTTGCAGGAACATGACAATGTCGATGCCCATGCATCCGGCCAGCGCAAGCAGCAGAGCATCAGTAGGCTTGCATCCCCACTGTACATGCGCATCGAAATCTATTTCGTAACCTTCCTGTGTCCTTCCGACGAAAATAAGCTCTTTGTCCCACGTCAGTGTTGCTTTATTAATTGGTACGATCTTCTCTTTATAGCCCCCTAGTGATTGCTCCAGTTCATCTTTCTCGGCTTCACTCATTTGGAAATTCTCCTTTAAGGTCTTTTGGCCTTGATTTTATTCAATACAGTTTTGATGCGTCAACATGGATATCGACGCCGACTACTTTCAGGATATCATATTTGTAGTCAAATCCCTTATAATCTTGGTAATGCCACGAGATGGAGGAATCATTTATTGCGATATCCCCGCGAAGCTGCCCCCCTCCCAACACCGCTTCCCCTGAGCACCTCTTTTCCTGCATGACTGAACGCGATCCAATCATATCACCTAAAGAATTCGCCCTTATTCTGTGGTAAACTGACAGAAAAAGAAGAAGGATCGGCGAGAAATGATACAAAGTATATACTCCGATTTCCTGATTATCGGCAGCGGTGTTGCTGGTCTCAGGGCAGCGATAGAGCTTTCGCGCCACGGACGCGTCATGATAGTGACAAAGGATGTACCAACCGAAAGCTCCACCGAATATGCCCAAGGCGGTGTCGCCGTTGCCCTGAGCGACGAGGACGAGGTCGGCATCCACTTTGAGGATACAATCAAGGCAGGTGCCGGGCTATGCAACGAAGAGGCGGTGGCTGTCCTCGTGGAAGAGGGGCCGCGGAGAATACTCGAACTCATCGAGTGGGGGGCCGAATTCGACAAAGATGGAACTAAGCTCGCCTTTACGCGTGAAGGAGCTCACTCCCGAAGTAGGGTGCTTCATGCCAGGGGCGATTCGACAGGGAAAGAGATGGAGCGTGTCCTGTTAAATAAGGTGAAATCTCTGAAGGGGATACATGGATCGCGTTTCAGCACCGCCATGGATCTGGTAGTCAGGAGCGGTGTCTGCAAAGGGGCATCCATTCTGCGTGGATCGGATGTCTTAATTGTGAATGCTAGAGCTACATTGCTCGCAACCGGCGGTGCCGGCCAGGTTTTCTCAAGGACGACCAACCCGGATGTTGCAACAGGCGACGGCATCGGCATTGCGCTCAGAGCAGGTGCTGTTCTCGAAGACATGGAGTTTGTCCAGTTCCATCCTACCGCGCTTTATGTACCAAAGGCCCCGCAATTTCTCCTGAGCGAGGCGATGAGGGGAGAGGGCGCTCTTTTGAAAGACGTTAATGGAACTCTTTTTATGAAGCATTATCATCCGGATGCGGAGCTGGCCCCCAGGGACATCGTATCGAGAGCGATCATCTCGCAGATTGCCAAGACGAAGAGTAACCATGTTTATCTCGATCTTACTCACCTCGATCCCGGATTTGTCAAAAAACGCTTCCCGAGGATTTATGAGACCTGTCTCAAATATAATCTGAACATTACGAGAGACAGGATCCCCGTCTCCCCGGCAGCGCATTATATGATGGGCGGAGTTAAGACCGATCTGGAAGGTATGACGACCGTCCCAGGGCTCTTTGCCGCTGGAGAGGTTGCTTGTACAGGTGTGCACGGAGCCAACAGGCTCGCCAGCAACAGCCTGCTGGAGGGCCTCGTTTACGGCTGCAGGGCAGGAGTTGCTGCAGCCGTCTACAGCGCACAGATGGAGCCGACCCGCGCCCTGAAAAGGAACTCCGAAACGGGCAATTCGATGAGGGATTCTCTGGATCTGGGTGAAATAAGGACCATCATACGCAGGACAATGTGGGAAAACTCAGGGATCGTGCGCAGCGCAGAATCTCTAGATACTGCGAGGAAAACGCTTCTGGATTTCAGAGAAATTCTCGATATGGATTTCGCGACGAGGGCAGGCCTGGAGGTAAAGAGTATGCTGATAACTGCACTCTCAATAACCGAAGCTGCGATCCTCAGGAAAGGGAGTGTGGGCGGACACTACCGCTCCGACTATCCGCAGAAAGAAGGACAATGGCAGCGCCACACTAATATTCGAGGAATAGGTCATATCATGGAGGTGAAATGGACATGAGAAAGGCCAAGATCGTCTGCACACTCGGGCCATCTTCGAACACGAGGAAAGTGATCGGTGAGCTGATAGGCAGCGGTATGGATGTAGCGCGGTTGAACTTTTCTCATGGGGAATACCCGTTTCATGAAAAAATATTCCGGACTGTAAGGAGTGAGGCGGCACGACTGAACAAGGCGATATCGATTCTCCAGGATCTTCAGGGTATCAAGATCAGGGTCGGCGATGTAGAAGGAGGAAGCGTCCATTTGAAAATAGGATCGCAAATCTCTCTCTATGCTGGCAAAGAGTTGAGCACCGCAAAGGCCATTTATATCTCTTATCCAGCTTTGGTCAAGGATGCTAATGAGGGCGAAAGCATCGTTATCGACGACGGCATTCTTAAGTTGACTGTAGTTGGCAAGAAAAAGGATTCCCTTGTGGCGGAAGTGGTCGAGGGTGGTGTTCTTAAATCGAGGAAGGGCGTGAATCTTCCTTGCACCAGGACCACTCTGGAGGCGTTTACCGAAAAAGACCGGAGAGACCTCCAGTTCGGCCTCGGTCTGGGTTTCGACTATGTAGCCGTCTCATTCGTCAGGCAGGCTGATGATATCTTGAGGGTTACCGACTGGGCCAGAAAAAATAAAGTAAATCTTCCGCCGATCATCGCAAAGATAGAGAAACCTAAAGCCCTCGACAACATCGAAGAGATCATGGAAGTTGTCGACGGGATTATGGTGGCAAGGGGTGACCTTGGCGTCGAGATGGCGACGGAGCAGGTCCCGGTCATCCAGAAGATGCTGATTGATCTGGCCAACATGAAAGGGAAGGTCGTAATTACTGCAACCCAGATGCTGGAATCTATGACACAGCATACAAGACCGACGAGGGCCGAGGCATCCGACGTGGCGAACGCGATACTGGACGGTACGGACGCTGTAATGCTGTCGGGCGAAACCGCATCAGGAAAGTATCCTGTAGAGGCTGTCAGGGTGATGGATTCGATAATCAGGAACACGGAGGTCAATTTCCCCGATCGGCTCAAGTCACTGTACAAAACAAGCAACAAGTTCCCCGAGTCGATCGCTGTGGGAGCATGCATGGCCGCCCAGAGCATCGGCGCAAAGCTGATCGTAGTCTTTACGCATTCAGGGTTTGCAGCCATGCTCCTGTCGAAACTGAGACCTTCGGTCCCGGTCGTCGCCTTCACTCCATCGAAGGAGACGCTGCATAGGATACCCCTGTATTGGGGCGCCATGTCGAGACTGATATCGAGCAAAGATATTATTCTGGAGGCCGACCTCATGAGTGAAATCGAAAAGTCGCTCGTAGAAGAGGGATTGATCAAGAAGGGAAACAGCATAGTCTTTGTAGCGAGTTCGCCGTTTCTGGGCAAGCCGAATATTATCAGGTTGCACAAGGTGACATAACGAAACGGGATGGAATGATTTTGCCATCCTAAGATCGCCGGGATAGTGTTATTTTATCTGTTCGAATAACCTTGCGATATCTTTGTTGTCCTCAGGGGGGGGCAGAGCTTATTGTTACTAAACTAGGTATTAGTAACAATCGCCTTAAATTCATATACTTTATTTAAATGAAAAGCGAAAATCATCTGAACGCTATCACATTATTACTTGTCGAGGATGACCCGGGAGATACTCGCCTGATTAAGGATGCCTTAGCTAGATTAAGAAATATTACTGTAGATCTGATATGCGCAAGTAGCCTGGAAAACGCATTTGCCTGTTTGGACAGCCGGAAGTCCGATGTCGTTATTTCTAATCTTGATCTTCCAGATAGCCAGGGATTGGAAACTCTTATTAAGCTATCAGAGAAAGTGCCCGAAATACCGATTATAGTGCTGACCGGGGATGATGATGAAGAATTAGCCGTGGGAGCATTAAAGTCCGGAGCTCAAGATTATCTGAGAAAAGGACAAATCAATAATATCAGTATCCTATATCGATCCATACGCTATTCGATAGAACGGAATCGCCTTATTCAGCATTTAAAATCAATATCTATTACAGATGAACTCACGGGATTATACAATAGACGAGGTTTCTTAATGCTTGCCAGAAAACAGCTTGAACTTGCTGCACGCATGAACAAAACGATGTGGCTGTTATTTATGGATGTCGACAATATGAAATGGATTAACGATAATCTGGGACATAACGAAGGCGACAACGCACTAAGGAATACGGCAAATATACTACAGCAGACATTTCGCGAGTCGGACATATTAGCCCGTATCGGAGGAGATGAGTTTGCCGTTATAGCATTTGAAGAATCTAAGACCGGGGCCGACAGTATGACATCCAGGATATCGACCGACATGGCAAATTTCAACTCGAAAGAAAATCGAGCTTATCAATTGTCGGTTAGCATCGGTGCCGTGTCATGTGACACCAGTCCTGATTGTGATATCAGCATGTTGTTGTCGATGGCTGATAAACTGATGTATGAACAGAAGATGACCAGGAAATGACTGACCCAACGGACATGACTTATGCTCAGTGATTGTGCCGCTAAGAATTAGAAAATGCCACAGAAGCTACTCTTTGAAGTTGCTGAATATCTTGTCGAACTGGGGGGATATACTTTTGAAGGCATTAAGAATGTCCGGGTCGAAATGCTCGGGCATGGTCCTTCCATCGCCTTCAGTGATGATCTTTGTCGTCTCGTCGTGCGATAAAGGTGGCTTATAAGGCCTGCTGCTCCTGAGTGCGTCGTATTGGTCGCAGAGCATGACGATCCTGCCCTCGATGGGTGTCTCATCTTTCTTCAACCCTCGAGGATAGCCTGTGCCGTCCCATCTTTCATGATGGTTCAATGCGATGGATGCCGCCATCTGGATGAAGGGATAAGACGATCCTGAGAGCACCCGTTCCCCGATGGAGGTATGTTTTTTTATGATCTCGGTTTCGGCCTCTGTCAGAGTTGCAGGCTTGAGCAGAATAGTATCGGGGATTCCGACCTTGCCGATATCGTGCAAGGGACTCGCGAAGTTAACGGCTTCGACAAAGGCTTCTGGCATTGAAAGCGCCTGTGACATCACCTTGGCGTAACGCCCCATGCGGGAATTGTGGAAGCCGGTGCCGGTATCCCTGAACTCAGCAACAACCGTTAGACGGTCGATAAGCTCGGCGCTCATGTTTTTGAGCATCGTAAGTGCCTCCCGTAACTCCCGTGTCCTCTTTTCGACGGTCTCTTCGAGTGTCTTTTTATATTCCTTTTCTTTCTCGGTGAGACGGCGGTACGTGATGGCCTTCTCTACAGAGTGTATAAGCTGCTCGGAACGGTACGGTTTTATGATGAAGTCGAAAGCCCCTTTTTTGATAGCGTCGACAGCTATATCGACTTCAGCATGTGCGGTCATGAGGATTACCGGGACATCCGGTCTGGAGAGGTATATCTTTTCGAGAAGATCTATTCCGGAGAATACCGGCATCTTGATGTCGGTCAGGACGACGTCTATAAAGCCGTCCTGGAACTTAAGAAACGCGTCTTCGGCATTCCTGCACGCAATATAGGCATAGCCGTATTCACCCAAGAGGGATGCGACATATTCGAGTACATACGGATCGTCGTCCACGACAAGAACAGTGGCGATTGTACTGTTTCCATCGCTGGTCGGGATGTCTTGCATTCAGCGCTATCCGTGCAGTGCCTTTCCGTGAGAATTGTATTACGCGGGTCCCGGCTCATTTCAATCAGGAGCAATATCTCACCATAATAATAACTCCTATATTAACCTTCGCGGAGGTATTTTTTCAAACATGACAGAAACTAAGAACTTGCGACACGTAATAAGTAATCGGTGATTGGTCAACGACAAGGTAAATATTGAAAAAATAAGGGTATTCCTGTATATTAAATCACTATGCAGAAGAAAGATAAGACCTCCGATCTGGGGCTGATGAGAAAAGAGATCGACGGTATCGACACGTCCCTTCTGGAACTTCTAAACAAGCGGGCTTCGCTGGCTGTCGAGATCGCCGACATCAAGCGCAAAACGAAGCTCAGATTCCATGTCCCTGAACGCGAGCGGGCGATACTTGATCGCCTTACCGCGATGAACAAGGGGCCATTCCCCAACGACGCACTCAAAGTCATTTTTAGGGAGATAATTTCGGCTTCACTCGCGCTTGAGGAGCCTCTTAAGGTAGCCTATTTCGGCCCGGAGGGCACTTTCACACATCTCGCTTCTATCCGTCATTTCGGCTCATTTGCGCAATACATCCCGGTCGAAAGCATAAAGGCAGTCTTTGATGCGGTCGAATACGGAGAGGCCAATTATGGCCTAGTCCCCATCGAGAATTCGAGCGAGGGTGTGGTGAGCCATACGCTCGATATGTTCATGGATTATGACCTGAAGATATCAGCCGAGGTATTGCTTGAGGTTTCCCATAATCTTCTCTCCAAGAGCGGCGAAAAGGGCAAGATCAAAAAAATATATTCCCACCCGCAGGCGCTGGCACAGTGCAGGGGCTGGCTGGAGACGAATATGACAGGTATACCCGTCCTCGCGTCTGTCAGCACGGCGAAGGCGGCAGAGATAGTTGCCGGGGACGAAGAATCTGCGGCAATAGCAAGCGAGCTGGCGGCCAGGCTTTACGATCTGAAGTTCATCAGGCGGCATATCGAAGACAAGAAGAACAACTTTACCCGTTTTCTTGTTATTGCAAAGGAATCACCGTCGAAGTCGGGAACGGATAAGACATCGATCATGTTCTCTCTCAAGAACAAGCCAGGTGCACTTTACGATGTCCTTTATCCATTCAAGGATGCGAAGATCAATCTCTCGAAGATCGAATCGAGGCCTTCTAAGCGGAGAGCCTGGGAATATATATTCTTTGTCGACATGGAAGGCCATGTCGATGACGACAAAGTGCGAAAGACCATCGATAAAGTGAAAGAACACTGTCTATACCTGACTCATCTGGGTTCTTACCCGGTCGACGAGAAATAGATAAGGGAACGTTCCGATAGCTCAGTCTAAGGAGTACACCATGATCAAACCTCTTGAATACGTATCACGAATCAAGCCTTATGTCCCCGGAAAACCTGTGAAAGAACTCGAAAGAGAACTGGGAATCACAGAGTGCATCAAGCTTGCCTCTAATGAAAATCCTGTCGGACCGTCATCGAAGGCGGTCGCGGCGCTAAAGGCGTACATCGAAAACGGCGGAGAGCTTTGCCGGTATCCCGACGGAAGCGGGTATTACCTAAAGAACGCTCTTTCTCAAAAGCTCTCTTCATCTTCCGGCGGCGCTAAAGTCGGAGGTGAAGAGATCATCCTCGGCAATGGCTCCAATGAGCTTCTGGATATAGCAGCCCGCACCTTTGTCGGCCCGGGTGATGAAGCTGTTATGGCCTCGCCTTCATTCGTTGTATATTCGATGGGAGTGCAGTCCAGTGGGGGCGTCGCCCGAGAGATTGCGCTCAGGGATTATACTCATGATCTTTCGGAAATGGCCGATGCGATCACTCCGAAGACGAAGGTGGTCTTTATCTCTAACCCGAATAATCCGACGGGGACGATCAACAAGAAGTCTGAATTCGATGCCTTTATGAAGCGTGTGCCCGATGGCATTCTGGTCGTCATAGACGAGGCATACTTCGAATATGTCCGTGACCCCGAATATCCCGACACGTTGAAGTGCTTTGCTGAGGGCAGGGACATCCTGATCCTGAGGACGTTTTCGAAGATCTACGGCCTCGCATCCCTAAGGATCGGTTACGGCATCGCAAGAAGAGAGATACTCGAAGAGATGAACAAGATTAGGGAACCGTTCAATACCAATTCATTGGCGCAGGAAGCGGCCCTTGCTGCACTGGGAGACGAGGCCCATGTTCGATATTCGCTAGAAGTCAATGAAGAGGGCAAGAGGTTTCTGTACCGTGAATTCGATGAGCTGGGGTTGAAGTATGTCCCGACCGAGGCTAATTTTATATATATACCTCTGGACAGGGATTCGAAGTCATTGTATGACAAGCTGCTCAGAAAGGGCGTTATCGTCAGGCCAGTGGGGCCGAAGGAGCTCAGAGTCACAGTCGGACTGCCGGAGGAAAACAGGCGTTTTATCGAGGCGCTGAAAGCAAGCTTGTAAAATTGTAAGGGTTTGCTTTATCAAACCTTACAATTTGCAGTAGTTTTGATTAATCGAATAGGATTTGATAAACGCTGCAATCATTTGGAGGTTTCATGGATATCATTGTCATTCAGCCCGATACACCTGATGAGAATATCAGGCACATACTGAAGAAACTCGAAAGCAAGGGGTTGCATGCAAACGTTTCGCGAGGCACCGAACGCACGATCATCGGTGTTATAGGTGACACCTCCAAGGTGACAGAAGATGAAGAAGATGCGATAAGGGCAATGACCGGCGTAGAGAACGTCTTGCGCATCCTGAAGCCATACAAGCTTGCCAGCCTGGAGTTCAAAAAAACACCTTCCGAGATAGATGTCGACGGCATTGTGATCGGGGGCAACAAGATACAGGTGATGGCTGGACCATGTTCGGTTGAGAACAGGGCCGGGCTTATCAACATAGCCGAAAAAGTTAAGGAAGCAGGCGCGACCTTCCTGCGAGGCGGGGCATTTAAGCCCAGGACCTCTCCTTATTCCTTCCAGGGACTTGGAGAGGAAGGCCTGCAATTTCTGGTCGAGGCGAAGCTAAAAACCGGACTTAGGATAATTACTGAACTGATGGATCCGCGGGACCTCGACGTGATTATGAAATATACGGATATTATCCAGATCGGGACGAGGAACATGCAGAACTTCAGACTCCTGCTTGAAGTCGGAGGGGTTGATAAACCTGTCCTTCTGAAACGTGGATTATCCGCTACGATAAAGGAATGGCTCATGTCTGCCGAATATATCATGTCGAAAGGCAATCAGAAAGTGATGCTCTGCGAGCGGGGCATAAGGACCTTTGAGACCGCTACTAGAAATACGCTGGACTTGAGCGCCATCCCTGTACTCAAACAGCTGACACATCTTCCGGTTGTGGTCGACCCAAGTCACGGCGTCGGCAGGTGGGACCTGGTGGCTCCGATGTCTAGGGCGGCTGTTGCGGCCGGCGCGGACGCATTGATTATTGAAGTACATCCTAATCCCGAAGAGGCGCTCTCCGACGGTGAGCAGTCTCTTAAGCCGAACATCTTTGCGCAGCTGATGAAGGAGCTGAAACCGGTGGCCCAGGCTGTGGGCAGGGAAATATAAAAGATTCGGAGATAGAAGTGGCCTCGACTGGGCAAATTTATTTCGACAAAGTAACTATCATCGGCACAGGGCTTATCGGCGCATCGGTCGCGCTTGCATTGAGGGAAAAGGGGCTCTGCCGGACGATAGTCGGCTTTGGCAGAAAAGAGGAAAACCTGAAACGCGCGAAAGAGCGCGGTATCGTCGACGAATACAATCTGGACGCGGCGGCTGCTACCGGTGGAGCTGACCTCGTTGTTCTTTGTACTCCTGTGGGCATGCTGAAAGATGTAACTGTCTCGATTCGGGCGGCACTTAAAAAAGGCACGCTCGTGACGGATGTGGGAAGCGTGAAAGGCGCGCTCGTTGCCGAACTCGAATTTGTAATGCCGAACGGCGTCGACTTTGTCGGTTCGCATCCGATTGCCGGCAGCGACAAGTCGGGCATCGGCGATTCGCGGGGCAGCCTGTTTGCAGGTGCTCGTTGTATCGTCACACCCACGCTGCGATCGAGCAAGGCGGCCGTTGATAAGGTCATCGCGCTCTGGGAATTATCAGGAGGCCTTGTTGAATGCATGGACCCTTTCAGACATGACGAAATCTTCGCACTCGTCAGCCATTTGCCACATATCGTCGCGTACGCTCTTGTGAATGCAGCAGAGCGTACAGATCCCGGATGCGTCGAATACAGCGGAGGCGGCTTCAGGGATACCACGAGGATAGCGGCGAGTTCCCCGGAACTTTGGAGGGACATCTGCAAGATGAACCGGGACAATCTCCTAAATGTGCTGGATAGTTTCAAGGGAAACCTTCTTAAAATCGAGCAATGTCTGAAAGAGAATGACTGGGCCGGAATCGAAAAAGAGTTCAGCAAGGCGCAGAAATTAAGAATGAGTATCGATAAATAGAGAAAATGTTATTGTTACAATCCAGATGGGAGGGATATGCCAAAGTTTTTTCTAATGCGATGGGAAACCGTATTCAGTCGCGAATGTCAGATTGAATTGTGGATCATCCCTGTTTGTGATCGGCTGAGGGAGATTAAGATCTTCCAACGTACCGTTATAAAGCCTTTTTTGTATCCCTCCCATCCGGATTCGAGAATCAATATGCAGCATTAAGATTTAGATCAAGGCAGGCCGATAAATCGGGGGTATAGAGGACAGAGTGGAAAAATGAAAACAGTTGAACTTACTAAATCAAAGGGGTTGCGGGGAGAGGTCTCGCCTCCTCCCGATAAATCCATATCTCACAGGTCGATCATGTTTGCTTCCATGGCGGAAGGTAAAAGCATTGTGCGGAATTTTCTGAGGGCAGAAGATCCGCTCAGTACTATCAGGGCTTTCAGGACGCTCGGGATACCGATCACAGAGGTTGCAACAGGCGAAATAACCATAGAAGGGAAAGGGCTCAACGGGCTCACTGAACCCTTCGACGTGATCGACTGCGGTAACTCGGGCACAACGATACGGCTGATATCCGGACTCTTGGCCGGGAATCCATTCCTCTCAATTCTCACCGGAGACGATTCATTGAAGCAGAGACCCATGGCGAGAGTAATAAATCCCCTTAAACAGATGGGTGCGCTGATCTCGGCAAGGGGCGGAGACAAGTATCCACCTCTGGCTATAAAAGGCTCGGCATTGAAGGCTATAGATTACACCATGCCCATTGCATCGGCCCAGGTGAAATCCTGCGTGATCATGGCCGGATTATATGCCGACGGGACGACTACGATCACCGAACCGCAAAGATCTCGCGACCATACCGAAAGGATGCTTTCGGCAATGGGAGCCGGAATCAAAGTGCAGGACCTGTCGGTTTCAGTGAAGGGAAATCCGAAGCTCCATGCAGTTGACGTAACCGTGCCGGCCGACTTTTCTTCCGCGGCCTTTTTCATAGCAGGGGCTCTACTCGTTCCCAATTCTGAAATCGTAATCAAAGATGTCGGTATAAATCAGACCAGGACAGGGCTGCTGAACGTCCTAGCGGACATGGGAGCTTCAATAAAGATCGAAAACATGAGGGAAATCTCGGGAGAACCGATTGCAGACATTATCTGCTCATCTGCAGAGAGGCTGAAGGCCGTTAAGATCGCGGGCGATATTGTCCCCTCACTCATCGACGAATTCCCTATACTCTGCATCCTGGCAAGCCAGGCGGATGGAGTCACCGAAATAAGAGGCGCCCAAGAACTGAGGGTCAAAGAGTCCGACAGGATCAAGGCTATGGCGATAGAACTAGCCAAGCTGGGAGTCGAAGTCAGGGAATACCCGGACGGTATAGATATAAATGGGAATACGAATTTGAAAGGTGGTCCTGTCGAAAGTTATGGTGATCATAGGATCGCGATGTCGCTGTCGATTGCAGCTCTTATCGCGCAAGGGACGACTGTGCTGAATAACGCCTCATGCGCCGACATCTCATTCCCCGGATTTTACGAGAAATTGAAGGGTCTGGAGACCTAGAGTGGCAAGGGTTATCGCGATAGACGGCCCTTCCGGCGCAGGTAAAAGTTCAGTCTCCCGTCTGGTTGCGAAAAGACTGGGATATCAGTATCTTGATACGGGGGCACTTTACCGTGCTCTCGCGCTCTATCTGACTAGGAAAGGGATCGATCCGGAAGGCCCTGATGATAAGATTGTTAATGTTGCGAAGGGGGCCGAAATAAGGCTGGATGGCGAGAGGGTTTTTTTAAACGACGAGGATGTATCGGACGCAATAAGAACTCCCGAGGCCGGGCATCATGCCTCAGTCTTTTCTGCGAGAAAGAGCGTGAGGGAATATCTCTTCAAGATACAGAAGGATGCAGGGCAGAGTTGCGATATCGTAGCCGAGGGCAGGGACATGACAACCGTGGTATTCCCCAACGCCAGGGTTAAAATATACCTTGATGCCTCTGAAGAGGGACGCGCTGCGAGGCGTTATCGTCAACTCAATGAAAAGGGGATGCCGATAACCATGGAGGAAGCGTTGGACGATGTCAGAGAAAGGGATTTCAGAGACAAGAACCGGGACATAGCGCCATTAATAAGGTCGGAAGATGCCCTTTACCTGGATACTACAAATATGGGGCTTGAAGCTGTAGTTGATAGGATCATAAAAGAGGCGCAATGATATATCCTTGAAATATATGTGCAATATTCTGTATCTTAATGTTTAGTCGTTAAACTGCAGGTCACATTAAGGGGTGGTTCGTTGGCGGGGAAAATAAAGGTAATAACGGCGAAACGGGCGGGGTTCTGTTTTGGCGTGAAAAGGGCGATAGACATGGCCTTCGAAGTTGCGAAAAAGAGCGAGAATGTCTATACGCTTGGACCAATCATACATAATCCTCAGGTAATCGCAAAACTAAAGTCGGAGGGTGTTAGGCCAATAGAATCGATAGACAGTCCCAAGATCAAGACACTTATCGTCAGAACTCATGGCGTGCCGAAAGAGATATCGGAGAAACTTAGCAGGAAGAAATATGAGGTCATTGACACTACCTGCCCGTTTGTCAAGAAGGCGCAGAAATATGCGGGCCTGCTGAAGTATGAGGGTTATCAGGTCGTTATAATCGGAGATCGGACGCATCCCGAAGTTGAGGGATTGATGAGTTACGCCGGACCGGATGTCGTAGTGATCAATAGCGACGATTCTTTGCTGAAGCTGAAGAGCAGGGTAGGCGTTGTCGTTCAGACGACCCAGCCGGTCAGCGTGCTCAAGAAATTTGTCAGCTATGCAGTCGACCATGTAAAGGAACTGAAGGTCTTTAACACCATATGTAATTCAACTGCGCTAAGGCTGAAAGAGACAAAGGACATAGCCCGGGGGGTGGATGCTGTGATCGTTGTGGGGGGGAAAAACAGCGCCAACACAACGCAGCTTGCTAATTTCTGCATTTCCATATCAGTGCCGACGTATCATATAGAAACGGCTTCAGAAATCAGAAACGAGTGGTTTGTGAATGTCCGAAAGGTCGGTATCACGGCTGGCGCGTCAACGCCCGACTGGATAATAGAAGAAGTGACGGACAGAATCCGACATATAGGAGGAAGGTAACTGTATGAACATGCAGACGAACGAGGAATCTAAAGAACTTGAACAGATGTATGCCGATACCCTGCAGCGTTTTCACAGCGGAGAGGTGGTAAAGGGACGGGTAATTGCAGTCAAATCTGACGGCGTCGTCGTCGACATCGGATATAAATCTGAGGGGACCATTCCGGCAACGGAATTCAGCAGCGATGAAATCAAGAACCTGAAGGCTGATGATGAACTCTATGTCTTCATCGAGAGGATCAATGACCAGGAAGGTGTAGTCTATCTTTCGCGCGAGCGGGCATCCAGAATAAAGGCATGGGAAACATTGTCGTCCGCATTGCAAAACAACCTTACGATAGAGGGAACGGTCACTGAAAAAACGAAGGGAGGACTTCTCGTCAATGTAACTGGCATAAAGGCCTTCCTGCCCGGCTCGCAGATCGATACAAAGCCGGTAAAAAACCTCGACTCATATGTGGGACAGACTATACCGCTCAAGATATTGAAGATGATACCTGCACGAGGACATGGTGGCGGAGGGGCGACTGCAGGCATGACGCTTATCGTTTCGCGCCGATCAATTGTCGAGGAAGAGACCAAGGTATTAAGGGAAGAGACCCTTAAGCAGCTCAAGGAGGGCTCAATCCTCAAGGGAAATATCAAGAACATAACGGACTACGGTGTCTTCGTCGACCTCGGCGGCATCGATGGTCTCCTTCATATCTCAGATATTTCCTGGGGCAGGGTGAACCATCCTTCTGAATTTTTCACGGTAGGGGACGAAAAGGAATTTCTCGTCCTGAAGTTCGACGAAGAAACTCAGAAAGTCACCCTCGGATACAAACAGAAAAGACCAAACCCGTGGCTATCGGTTGAACAGAAATATCAGCCAGGCATGACAATCGCTGGCAAAGTGGTCAACGTTACCGATTACGGGGTCTTTGTCGAGGTCGAAGAGGGGCTCGAGGGGCTCATCCATATATCGGAACTTGATTGGTCTCCACGTCAGAAACATCCTTCGAAATACGTTTCGGTCGGTGACACTATCGAGACAAAGGTCATCAACGTTAATAAAGAAGAGAAGAGGCTTTCACTGAGCTTGAAGCATCTCAGGCAGAAGCCCTGGGAGCTTATCGGGGAGCACTATAAGGTGGGAGAGAAGATCACCGGTAAGCTGAAGACGATTACCGATTTCGGGGCCTTTGTGCGCCTGCCCGAAGGAGTGGACGGCCTGATCCATATAGCGGACCTCTCATGGACGAAACATATCAAGCACCCGTCAGAGGTTTTAAAAAAAGGACAGAAGATCGATGCGGTGATTCTCAGTCTTGATCCCGAACGTGAGCGTATGGCCCTCGGCATTAAGCAGCTTACCCCTGATCCTTGGGAGGCCGAGATACCTGCAAAGTTCAGGCTCGGTGAGGAATTCGTCGGAAAGGTCTTGAGGAAAAGCGACTTCGGCGTTTTTGTTGAGCTCGAAAACAGCGTCGAGGGGCTGATCTATTCTTCCGAAATCGACCCGTCGAAAGAGATCAATGAGGGCGACGAAATCGCAGTCAGGATAATTAAAATGAATGTAGAAGAGCGAAAGATAGGGCTCAGCATGAAAAATGTGAGGTCGCATGAAAGTAGGTAGGACAATCCTGTTTGTCACTCTGTTTATCTTTTTTCTCGTGTTCATAAGCGTGATATTCACGCTCATAAGCAAAGGCACAATGGACAAGGTGGCGCTCGTAAGGGTCGAAGGGCCGATAATCGAAGCAAAAACGGTAGTGGAAGAGATCAAGGGGTATGTAAAAGACTCTTCAGTCAGGGCCATCGTGCTGCGCGTCGACAGTCCGGGCGGCGGGGTTGTGCCTTCCCAGGAGATATATAATGAGGTCAAGAAGGCCAGGGCTGTCAAGAAAGTAGTTGTGTCCATGGGTTCTGTGGCCGCATCGGGCGGCTACTATATATCTGCTCCGGCTGACCGTATAGTCGCAAACCCAGGCACCATTACCGGATCCATCGGCGTCATAATGGTGGTGCCGAACCTGAAGGGCCTGCTCGAGAAAGTTGGGATAAAGACAGAGGTCGTCAAGAGCGGAAAGAACAAGGACCTGGCGTCGGTCTTCAGGGGCATAGGGGACGAGGAGCGTCAGATTATTCAGGGCGTGATGGACGATGTCCATGAACAGTTCATCGCGGCCGTTGCGGAAGGCCGGAAAATGGAGATCGACAAGACCCGCAAGATATCCGACGGGAGGATATTCTCGGGTCGTCAGGCTATAGGTGTCGGGCTGGTTGACGAAATTGGAGACCTTGACGACGCCGTCAAGGTTGCAGGCAAACTGGCAGGCATCGATGGGGAACCTGTGGTCGTCTCGAAGTCTGAAAAAGGAGTGATATCAAAACTTCTGGACGGGAAGATGCCCGAGGAACTTTCTCGTGTCCTTCCCGATCTGCATCTGAAATATATGTACTACATGTATATGCCGTAGTAATAGCTGTATGGGCGAGGTTGCCTCGCTGGGCGTTTATGGGATAATTTCTGATTTTGAATAAAGACAGATAAAAGATATTTATAGGCATCGGGGGAGGAATAGAAATGACGAAATCTGTGCTGATCGAAAAGGTTACGGAAAAGGTCGAGGGGCTGACTAAAAAACAAGTAGAGGCAATAATCAACACGGTCTTCGATGGAATGAAGGACGCACTTGCACGCGGCGAGAAGATCGAAATCCGGGGCTTCGGAAACTTCAGGCTGAAGCAGCGTGACGGCAAGGTTGCCAGAAACCCCAAGACCGGAGAAAAGGTGCAGGTGCCCGCCAAAAAAGCACTTCACTTCAAGATCGGCAAGCCATTCCATCACTCCCTCAATAGCGGAGAATAGGGCGCGGAGCACAGTCCGCTTCGTGCATTCCTGAGAGGCCGGCCTTATGACGCGGAGGGTGTTTTTAATAAATATTATTAAGTCTTTCTTCGCTCTCATCGCTGCAGGGGCGTTTGCAACATTATGGTATATTTATCCTTCCACGGCTAAAAAACGTCGGCTGCAGTATGTATTCGTTCTCGACGATGATGAGCTTCCCAAGCGTGGAGTTCGGAAGGTCGAGTTCAAATATTCCGTGGACGACAGCGAAATTCTCAACAGGGCTTTTCTTGTCGTCGGAGAGAAAGGGTTGAACGTTTTTTCACCGGTTTGTACTCATCTTGGCTGTTACGTCAATTGGGACAATAACCGCAAGGAATTCCTTTGCCCCTGCCACGGTGGCAGATATAACATTTACGGTCAGGTCATTGCAGGCCCCCCGCCGAAACCGCTGAATCGACTGCCCTTCAAGATCGAGTCGGGCAAGATTTATCTCGGAGTTACGGTCTGATGGAAAAGGTCCTCGACTGGCTCGACTACCGATTTGGACTTAAGAGGTCCCATTACAGGTTCCTGCAGCGCCGAGTGCCGTCTGATCTGGGCTACACTTATTGCTTCGGCGGTATGGCCTTCACCTATTTCCTGATGCTTGCCTGTTCGGGCCTCCTGCTGTCCCTCTACTATGTACCGTCGGAAAAGGAGGCCTTCCGCAGCGTCGTTATGATTACCGACGAAGTCACTCTGGGATGGGTGATCAGGGGTCTGCACAAATGGGCTGCTACCCTTTTCATAATATCGACAATACTCCACACAATCCGCGTCTTTGTATCGAAGGCATACCACCCACCGCGTGATCTGAATTGGATGGTAGGTGTCATGACCTTTGTTCTGGTGATGTTTTCGGGCTTTACGGGATACCTGCTGCCTTGGGACCAGAAGGCCTATTGGGCGACCGAAGTAGGGACGGCGATGGCACGGAGCGTGCCCTTCATCGGTGATAATATAATGAACGTATTCAGGGGTGGACCCGAGGTGAGCGGTGCAACCCTCGTGAGATTTTACAGCCTCCACATACTATATTTGCCACTGTCGATTGCGGTCCTCCTCTGGACGCACTTTCATATGGTTAAGAGACAGGGGATATCGAGGAATCTATGAAGCACGATAAACGCTTCTATCCCGACTATCTTTCGGAGATCCTTGCGACGATCTTTATCTGTTTCGAGCTGCTGGTTATCCTGGCGCTGCTCTATACGCCGTCAATAGGGCGCCAGATAGACTTTTTGAAACCATTTCAGCCGCGGCCGGAGTGGTATTTCCTCTGGCTCTTCGAATTGATAGGCTACTTCCCCGGTAATACAGCTGTCATCGGCACAGTGATTATCCCAATTGTATATGTGTTTCTGCTTCTCTTCATCCCGTACATCGATAAGGGCGAAAAGGGAAGGCTGAAAGCCGCACTTGTCGGAATAGCGCTGCTGTTGACGTTCGCGATCTTTACTCTACTGAGCCTTCTATAACCGAGACTGTACCAGTCTGACTTTGACCGTCTGTCTTGTTGACAACCGCCCGTTTAAACCCTTATCATGCCTCTATATGTCCGACAAACTCCTTGATGTCAGGAACCTTTCTATTGCGTTCAAATCAGACCAGAGAGCTCTGCGGGTAGTCTCGGATATTTCATTCGATATCGGGAAGGCCGAGATCTTCGGACTTGTAGGCGAGAGCGGTAGCGGCAAGAGTATGACCGCGCTTTCGATCCTTCGAATCCTTCCGGTGAACGCATTTGCAGAAGGCAATATTTTATTTAAAGACAGAGACCTGCTCACTCTTGGTGAAGATGAGATGAGACGGACAAGAGGGAAGGACATCTCGATCATCTTCCAAGAGCCGATGACCTCTCTGAATCCTGTGCTGACGGTTGGGTACCAGGTTGCAGAAGCTTTACGTGCCCATTTCGATATATCCAAGTCGGATGCGATGGGTAAAGCAGTTGAGCTTCTGAGATCGGTAAGGATACCCTCTCCCGAGACGCGAATCAGGGATTATCCTCACCAGCTATCGGGGGGCATGCGCCAGAGGGTAATGATAGCAATGGCGATTGCCTGCAACCCTGCGTTGCTTATTGCCGATGAACCGACCACTGCGTTGGACGTAACTATTCAGGCGCAGATACTGGATCTTCTCCAGGGATTGCGAGAAGAGCGCGATATGGCGGTCCTCCTGATCACCCATGATTTGAGCATTATCGCCGAGCAGGCAGAGAGGGTTGCAGTTATGTATGCGGGAAGGATTATGGAGCTGGCCCCAGTTGAGGAGCTGTTTCGGAATACGCTTCATCCTTACACTATCGGACTTTTGGAGTCCCTGCCGGATAAAAAAGGCGTTCCGTTAAAACCGATATCGGGCTTTGTCCCTTCACCGGATCTTTATCCTGAAGGGTGCAAGTTTTCCGACCGCTGCCCATCAGTCGGCGTGGCATGCACTGCGGCAGAGCCTGAGCTTGTGGAAGTATCGAAAGGGCATTTTGTCAGGTGCATAAGAGGATGAAAATCAGGTTGTAGAGGCAACCTCCGCCAAGGCGGATGATTGCCCTTGAAAGAACGCGAGGGGTTAAGAGTTGAATGGAACTGAGACAAACATAAGCGTGAGTCCGGATAACTTGCTGCAGGTCCGGGACATAAAGAAGTACTTTTCGGTCAAGACAGGATTGGGCGCGACAAAGAAATGGCTTAAGGCCGTTGACGGCGTGAGCTTTGATGTGAAGAAGGAGAGCGTTTTTGCGCTAGTCGGTGAAAGCGGGTGCGGCAAATCGACCGTTGCGCGGCTTGTCCTAAAGCTGCTCGATCTTACTTCCGGCAGGATTATTTTCAAGGGAAAAGATATCTCTGCCATCAATGGCGGCGACCTACAAAGCTTCCGCAGAGCGGTGCAGATTGTTTTCCAGGACCCCTTTGCTGCCCTGAATCCTCGGATGAGAATCGTCGATGCGCTTTCCGAACCTTTCAAGATCCACAATATAGCCCCCGGCAGCGAGATAAAGGACCGGGTTGTGGAACTCCTAAACAAGGTAGGATTGAATGCGGAAGTGCTTTCCAAATACCCGCACGAGTTCAGCGGCGGACAGCGCCAACGGATATGCATAGCAAGGGCTCTGGCTGTTTCTCCGGAACTCATAGTCGCCGATGAACCACTCTCCGCACTCGACGTCTCTATCCAGGCACAGATACTTAATCTGCTCCAGGAGATCAAAAAAACTTCGGGCATATCTATGGTTTTCATCAGCCATGACCTTCGTGTTGTAAGATACCTCAGCGACGAGGTTGCGGTAATGTACCTTGGGCGGATCGTTGAGACAGGCAAGACCGATGACCTGTTTGCTGCGCCGAAGCATCCCTATACGGAACTGCTTCTTTCGTCGGCGCCCAAATTGAAATATAGTTTCCAGCATGCGCCCGGAGAATCCCGGCTTCCGGTGGATTCCAGTGACATGCCTGGGGCTGTTGATGTCCCGCCGGGTTGCCCTTTTCATACCCGCTGCCATAGGAGATTCGGACCATGCGATCAAATATCTCCGGAACTAGGCAAGTCAGGGGAGTCCTCTGTAGCTTGCCATCTCTATAAGACCTCTTAGTACTCACTTCGGAATCGTCTTGACACCCCGAAGGTTGCTTGATATATGTATATACAAAANNAAGATATGTTAAAGGAATTTAAGGAATTTGCAATGAAGGGTAATGTAGTAGATCTTGCAGTCGGTATAGTTATAGGCGGCGCCTTCGGAAAAATTGTGTCATCTTTTGTCGGCGACATACTGATGCCGCCGATAGGTCTCTTGCTCGGCAAGGTCGATTTCGCGAACCTTTTCATTTCGCTCTCAGGCAAAAGCTTCTCATCTCTGCAGGAAGCCAAGGCAGCAGGCGCGCCGACTCTCAATTATGGTCTCTTTTTCAGCACCATTCTTGACTTTGTGATAGTTGCTTTTGCGGTATTTCTTATGATCAAGCAGATAAACAGGCTGAAACGCGAAGAAGCGCCTGCTCCGGCGGTCCCGGCGACCAAGGAATGCTCATTCTGTTTTTCCATGATTCCACTCAAGGCAATGCGCTGCCCTCAATGCACTTCGGAATTGAAAGCGTGAAAGTAAGAGTTAGAGGAGTGCGTCGATCTCTTTGACAAGCTCCGGCTTGGTCCAGTCCTGTTCGCCGAAATGCTTTTTGAATATTAATCCCCGCCGGTCGATCACGAACGTGGTCGGCACCATAAAAGCTTTGTAAAGGTCTCTCGACACTGAAAGCTTGTCGTCGAAGAGGATATCGAAGGCCACAGGGTTCTTAGCAATGAAATCTTTTACGGAAGCCAAAGACTTGTCGGAAGATACCGCAAGTACAACGAGTCCCTTGCTTTTATACGTCTGGTATAACTTGTTCAGCGACTGGAGTTCTTCTTTGCAGGGTGGACACCAAGGCGCCCAGAAGACGAGTACGACGACTTTCCCTCTTTGCGATGAGAGAGAAACTGATTTGCCCGCCAGATCTATAAGTGTGAAATCAGGGGCCTTTTGTCCCGTGAGGCTTTCGATGGCGTAAGGTGAGGGGATCTCGGCAGCCGCATTAAGAATCGGAGCTAGAACGCAAATTAGAAATAAAAACAGAGTAGGGGCGTATCGCGATACGTCCCTATAGCTGAAATTTGATCTAGACAAGTCCTGCATCTTTCAGCACGGCCCTGAGCTTTTCCTTGGCAGCTGCGGACATGGAGCAGAGGGGTAACCTGAAATTCTCATCCATCTTTCCCATCATGGCAAGGGCGGTCTTCACCGGTATGGGGTTCGTCTCTATAAACATAGCAGCGTTCAAGGGTTCGAGCTTGTAATGCAATTCTCTCGCTTTATCTATATTGCCTTTATCCCATGAGTTCCACATTTCGGCAACGTCTTTCGGCACGATGTTTGCCGTCACAGAAATTACTCCTTTGCCCCCGAGCGACAGCATCGTGAAGGTTGTAAAATCGTCTCCGGAATAGAGGGCCAGCCGGTCGCCGCACAGTCGTATAAGGTCGCTAGCCTGGCGCATGTCGCCGGTCGCCTCCTTCAGGCCTATTATATTCCTGAACTCAAGCAATCTTGCCACCGTGGCTGGCAGCATGTTTACGGCAGTCCTTCCCGGAACATTGTAGAGTATAATTGGAATGTCGACAGACTCGGCTATCGACTTGAAATGCAGGTAAAGGCCCTCCTGCGTCGGTTTATTATAATAGGGCGTGACTATCAGGGCGCCGTCCACGCCAAGTTCCTTTGCCTTTTTCGTAATGAAGACAGCCTCATCAGTCGCATTGGCACCAGTGCCGGCGATGACCGGTATCCTTTTATTTGCCGCCTCGACTGCCACCTCGATGACACGGTAATGCTCATCGAAGTCCAGGGTCGAGGCTTCGCCTGTTGTCCCGCAGGGTACGATACCATGGGTGCCCTGTGAGATGTGCCATTCGATCAGGTCGGCGTAAACTTTTTCGTCGAGCTTTCCATTCTTGAACGGAGTTACTATGGGTACCAACGAACCTTTGAACATGGTCTCCTCCTACTTCCGATGATTATATAAACTTTATATCAATTCTGAGGTTTTATCAAATTGATCGCGCTTTTCTTATGCGTCCCGTATTACGCCTTCAAATACCTCGACTGCAGGGCCGGTCATATAGACATGATTGTTTTCGGCCCAGTCGATAGAGAGATTCCCGCCGAGCAGTTTGACAGTCACACGCCTCTCGGTCAGGCCCTTGAGCATTGACGCCACGCCTGTAGCACAAGCGCCTGTACCGCATGCCAGGGTTTCGCCCGAGCCCCTTTCCCAGACCCTCATGATTAATTCATGCCTGTTCACGACATTGACGAACTCTACATTTGTTCTCTTCGGGAAGAGGGGATGCATCTCGATTTTCCGGCCATACCTCTCGACCTGGAAATCCGACACGTCGTCATCGAGAAAGATCACCGCATGAGGATTGCCCATAGAAACGAAGGTGACGTTGAATTCCCTATCGGCGATGCTGAGGGGATAATCTACCGGCTTTGCCTGTGACTGCAGATTCACCGGGATCTTTTGCGGGTCCAGTATGGGCTCTCCCATGTCGACGCGCACATCCGCGCCTGAGTGCTCGGGCCGTATGATGCCGGCGCGAGTTTCGACATCGAGCACCTGTTTACTGGAGAGATTCCTGTCCCATATGTATTTGGCGAAGCAGCGGATGCCATTGCCGCACATCTCGACCTCGCTGCCGTCGGCATTAAAAATTTTCATTGTGAAATCAGCGCTCTTCGACGGATAGAGCAGCAGCATCTGATCAGCACCGATTCCGAATCTACGGTGGCAATACCTGATCGAGAATGCCGCCGGATCCGGCAGTTCGAATGCCCTGCAGTCGACGACGATAAAGTCGTTTCCGGTTCCGTGCATCTTTGTGAAAGGTATCTTCACCGGATAAACTCCGGAATCGATTCGCCGCGCAGCAGATCGGCATACGTCTCACGCTTGCGGACGAGAGCGAATTTCGTTCCATTGACCATTACTTCCGCCACCCTTGGACGGCTGTTGTAGGTTGATGACATCGAAAAGCCATAGGCGCCCGCGCTCATGACCGCCAGATATTCTCCTTGATTGACCTTCGGAATCTCGCGGTCCTTCGCAAGGAAATCTCCGGATTCGCATATCGGTCCGACAACATCCGCAATGATCGTGTCCCGCCTCGTCTTAACTACAGGCTGAATGTGATGGTATGCATTATAGAGTGACGGCCTCATTAGGTCATTCATCCCGGCGTCGACGATAACGAAATTCTTCTCTTCTCCTTCTTTCAGGTAAAGAGTTTTCGTCACAAGGATACCGGCGTTGCCAACAAGAGATCTTCCTGGTTCCATAACCACGGTCACGTCGCGGCCTTCGAGCAGCGGAAGTATGTGCCCGGCGAGGTCGCGGGGCTGCGGCGGGTGCTCGTCGAGGTAAGTTATGCCCAGTCCGCCTCCTATATCGAGGAAATCTATCCTGATGCCGCTCTTCGCAAGCTCATCGATAAGGATAAGTATTCTCTTCAGCGCGTCGACGAAAGGTGATATCTTTGTCAGCTGAGAACCGATGTGCTTGTGAATGCCGACCACCGCAATATTCTTCAGGCTTTTGGCGAACTTGTAGTGTTCTAGCGCATCATCGATCGGGATGCCGAATTTGTGCTTCTTCAGCCCGGTTGAGATATAGGGATGGGTCTGAGGATCTATGTCGGGATTAATACGCAGGGCGATGGAGGCCTTGACCTTCATATCTGCCGCGATGCGATCGATCTCGCGCAATTCATTTTCGGATTCCACGTTGAACATCAGGATCTTGCTTTTCAGGGCAAACCTGATCTCGTCAGCTGTCTTACCAACCCCGGCATAAACGATCTTTTTTGCGGGAATGCCCGCCTTCAGCGCCCTGAAGAGCTCGCCGCCCGACACAACATCAGCGCCAGCGCCATGTTTCGCAAAGAGACGGATGACGGCGGAATTGGAATTGGCTTTAAGCGCGAAGCAGATGATATGGTGTTTGCCGTCGAACGCCTCGTCATAAGCCTTGAAGTGCCTGACAAGGGTACTGGCGCTGTAAATATAGACCGGGGTGCCGTATTTAGCGGCGATCTCCCTGACAGGTACTTCTTCCGCGTAGAGTTCGCCTTTTTTATACTTGAAAAAATGCATGCCCGACCTCATTTGATTGATTTTTTATATGTTTTTTTAACATAATAGTGCGGATTTAGTCAAAAAATATGCTGCCTCCGGCGCCTGCAACATGGCTATGTGGGCGGCTTCGTGGCATGTGTCCTTCGGTCCATCGGTTGGCATGTAAATTCAAGATAAACACAGAGAGAGGGTTAAATGGGAAAAAACATTGTCCAGAAGATTTTTGAAGTACATAAGGTTTATGGCGAGCTTGCACCCGGCGCCCTGATCGGCCTAAAGGTCGATCAGGTGCTTACTCAGGATGCTACCGGAACCATGACGTGGCTCGAATTCGAAGCCATCGGCATCGACCGCGTACAGGTGGAGACAGCAGTATCTTACGTCGACCACAACATGCTCCAGTCCAGCTTCATGAACGCGGACGATCACCAGTTCCTCCGCACCGCTGCAGCAAAGTTCGGAGCATGGTTTTCTAAGCCGGGCAACGGCATCTGCCATCAGGTGCATCTTGAGCGTTTCGCGGCCCCCGGCAAGATAGCACTCGGCACCGACAGTCATACACCGACCGGTGGCGGCATGGGCATGATCGCTATCGGGGTTGGTGGCCTGGAAGCCGCAACCGTAATGGCCGGCGCGCCTCTAGAAATTGCGATGCCGAAGGTCGTGAAGATCAACCTCACCGGCACTCTCAGAAAACCGCATATCACCGCAATGGACGTCATTTTGACGCTTCTCAAGATGCTGACCGTAAAAGGGGGTGTTGGCAAAATTCTCGAATACGCCGGTCCGGGTGTGGCAAGCCTCACTGTTACTGAGCGCGCGACGATTACAAACATGGGTGCCGAGCTTGGCGCAACGACTTCTCTTTTTCCGAGCGATGCGAATACCCTGAAGTTTCTCAAGGCAGAAGGCCGCGAGAAAAAATGGAAAGAGCTCATTGCCGACGCTGATGCTAATTATGATGAAGTTATCGATGTCGATCTTAGTGCCGTCGAATCGATGACCGCCCAGCCGCACAGCCCTGACAATGTCGCAGCAATCCGTGAGATAGCGGGCAGGAGGGTAGATCAGGTCTGCATCGGCAGTTGCACGAATTCATCTTACCCTGCAATGAAGACGGTCGCCCTGATGCTCAAGGGCAAGACTCTTCCGGAATGCGTTAATCTTATGATCAATCCCGGCTCTAAGCAAGTCTATGAGATGCTCTCTCGTGAAGGCCTCATCGCGGACATGATTGCTGCCGGCGCCCGCATTCTGGAATCGTCATGCGGGCCATGCATCGGGATGGGAGGTGCTCCGGGTTCCGGCCACGTCTCGATTCGTTCGTTCAATCGCAACTTCCAGGGACGTTCCGGCACCAAGGACGCATCCGTATATTTGACGAATCCCGTCGCCTGCACGGTGATGGCGCTGAAAGGGGAGATTATCGACCCGCGCGATGCCGGGTATAACGTTCCTGTGGTTTCCGAGCCTGATTCATTCCTTATCAATGACAACTTGCTTATCCCGCCCAAGGCCGATACGTCGAACGTTGTCATCGTCAAGGGACCGAACATCAAGGAGGTTCCGGTAAAGACGCCGCTGAGCTCTGATATAAAGGCCGAAGTGCTACTTAAACTCGGAAATAATATCACTACTGATGACATCATGCCTGCCGGATCAAAGGTTCTGCCATTCAGATCAAATATCCCTGCTATCTCGGAGTTCGTCTTCGAAAACATCGACAATACCTTCAGCAGACGCGCAAACGAAGCAAGAGAGAAGGGTGGCGCCATTATCGTTGGCGGCGAGAACTACGGGCAGGGATCGTCGAGGGAACATGCGGCCATCGCCCCAATGTATCTCGGCATCCAGGCGGTCATAGTTAAATCATTTGCGAGGATCCACCGAGCGAACTTAATTAATTTCGGCATCCTGCCGCTGCTCTTCAAATCAGAGCAGGACTATGACAGGATCGAGCAGGGAGATGTGCTTGAGGTGAAAGATGCTTTGAGCGCGGTAAAAGGGAGCCAGACCTTCACTGTGGTGAACCAGACGAAGGAATATATTTTTGACGTGACGGCCAACCTCAATCTCAGGGAGAAAGAATTGATCCTCAAGGGCGGGCTCCTGTCGCACACGAGAGGCTCAAAATAGGGCGGTCGCGAAACTATTGGGGCAATGCTGTGTGGTTGTTCGTGGAAGAAGGGCCGCCCCCGTAAATTATTGACAAAAATGGCACGGAAATAGTAAATTTATTATCTCGTTGGCGCGGCAAGCGCCGTGAGGGCCGCTAGCTCAGTTGGTAGAGCAACGCCCTTTTAAGGCGTGGGTCGTTGGTTCGAATCCAACGCGGCTCATTTAAATTGAATGTCCCCATCGTCTAGCCTGGTCCAGGACATCGCCCTTTCACGGCGGTAACTGGGGTTCAAATCCCCATGGGGACGCCAATAAAATCAGTGGGTTACGGAAGCCGTAGCCCTCTTTTTTTGGCCCTTGTGATAAATTTGTGATAGAACCGCGCCGGCTCCATTTGTTTCAATTGCCTTAAAAGCCTCGGAAGCATCCTCAGAGGTTGTCTGAATATAATACCCATCACCGATGGCACAGCATCTGGATAAAAAAGATTAACACCATGTTTTACATATTTAGCTATCAGCATTTGTGCTTCCGGTGCGGTGACGAAAGATATGAAATCCATGGCTTCCCTATATTTAATTTTCAGGAACTTGTCAGGATTGACAGCTATAACGCTGTATTTATTTCGCAGCAGAAACATCTCCCTTAAAAAGGATTTTCAGTTTAACCTTTGTCTCGTAATTGAGAATCGTTCCCATATCGGTAAGAGTATAAGCTTTCTTCTCGTCGGCGGTGAGCAGAGTGTCTCCCATTTTAGTACTGGTCTCGAAATACCAACCCTTACCCTTAGGGTTGTATTCGACGGGCATAAACAGGTCTCGATGTTTGAGATGACCAAATTAGTCAATAAGCACCTGAGCTGAGGGAAAGGCGGCACTGACACTGATCATGCGAATATCGTCTACCAAGTTGCCGTACAATATGTTTAGCATTTTCACTGAAGAGGACCAATCAGGTTTTGCTAAGGAAGGGTTAGGCTTGCGATTATGCTGTTGGCACTGGCATGTTGCAAGGAGGGACTTCACGCAGATAAAGTGTCATTCTCATTGTTATGTTTCTTGGAATCTTTGTGTGATATTTCCTCCAGGAGATCCATTTGTATCTCCTGAATTTCTAGTAGCCTCTGCCATTGATTTGTAAGAAGGTGGTCTATCTTGTCATTCAAATTACGAATCTCCAACTCTGCCTTCAGATTAATGCGATAATCGTGTTCTGCATGCAAGCGATCCCTCACTTCCTGTCTGTTCTGACTCATCATAATGATGGGAGCTTGAATGGCCGCAAGGCAGGAAAGTATTAGGTTGAGAAAAATGAAAGGGTATGGATCAAAAGGTTTCAACAATAATACGATAGAGTTGAGAACAATCCATAAAACTAAGATTACAGCAAAGATGATGATAAAACGCCAACTCCCACCGAAATCAGCGAGCTTATCGGATAGACGTTCTCCTGCAGTGAGCAGTTGATCATATTCAGTATTAATATTATGGGAAACAAGCTCTTGGTTCCTAATGCTATTGATGACCTGCTCATCTAATTCTGAAAGCTCGCCCTTATCCTTTTTGATCACATCCTGAACATATTGAGCCCTGACGTGATTAAGATCTACGATGCAGATGAAGCTGTCAGTTGACCAATCTGGATATGCTGCCATGATTATTTTGGATAAGGGCTCGCGAACTAACTCGGCCGGAAGTACCTCGTCAGGCCTTTTTTGTTTTTTGCAAGCGTGACAGAGAACGGTATTATATGTAGTTATTGCCATCTCACCTTCTCAAGAGTTGCCTTCCGCGACACGAAAACTGCATGGGCTTAAATTAATTTCCTATGTGACTAACATAATTATACCAGACGTCTCACAGCAACTTATGGAAATAATTCGCTCTGTTCCATCGAAAACATGCCCTATAAATCGCTGCTAACAGGCAGAATCCTTACTTTTTATAGAGGAAAAGTTGCGTTAATATTACAATAATGCTGCTGACTTTACTTCACTGAGGACCGCAAGCTTAATGGTCACGCCAGCATTGCAATAACGTTAATTGCTCCCTTGGGCGCAGTCTCAAATTGATAGAGCTTTTAACCAGTGCACCGCGTACTGAACGTTTCTTAAGTCAAATGGCCCATGAAGAGCACTGGAGTCAACAGGCAAGCTATTTTTCTCACATTCTTGGTGAACGCCTTATTTCTCATCGATGCGGATTGCTGAGTGTTACAAGGATTAACTTGATGAAGCAGCTACGATAGATTATTTCGGAAACTATCACATGCCAGACACTGGTAGCCCTAGAGATTTTCATTAGCACCAAGTGTTTCCGGATAAGAGGTCGGTATTGACTTCGTGAAAGCGACGGCGTCAGAGTTTCGGCAACAATGGAGAGTACAAGTTTTAATCATTGAGCTTGCCATACCTGGGGCGGCAAAGATTATCAGCAGGAGTTTTTTGGTTTGGACGGATATATTGCGAGAGGCGATTGGGAGCTATTTTTGAAATAGGTTCAGGTACTGTCTGTACCCCTCTTTTTCGAGGTCCTCTTTGGGAATGAAACGCATAGCCGCGGAATCCATGCAATAGCGCAGTCCGGTCGGCTTGGGACCACCATGGAAAACATCTCCGAGATGAGAGTCGGCATGCTTGCTGCGTACTTCTGTCTTCGTCGTGAAAAGCCCACGATCTTCTTTCTCGACTATGTTGCCGGGCTTAAGCGGCTTTGTAAAATTCGGCCAGCCGGTCCCCGAGTCAAATTTATCTGTTGAGCTAAAAAGTGGCTCTCCGGAAACGATATCAACATAGATGCCCTCTTTCTTGTTGTCTGTATATTCATTCCTAAAAGGCGGCTCTGTGGAAAGCGCCGGGATAAA
>PMYY01000082.1 GCA_003170655.1 Nitrospiraceae bacterium | reverse complement strand
CACATCGTCGGCATGACGGGTGACGGGGTGAACGACGCCCCCGCGCTGAAGAAAGCTGACTGCGGCATTGCCGTTTCGGGCGCGACGGACGCGGCACGAGCCGCGGCGGCCATCGTGCTGATGACGCCCGGCCTATCGGTGATCATAGATGCGATCAAGGAGAGTCGTCGCATCTTCCAGCGGATGAACAGCTANNCTGATCTTTAACTTTTATCCCGTGACAGCGGTGATGATCGTGATGCTGGCGTTGCTCAACGACGGCGCGATCCTGTCCATCGCTTATGACAACGTTCATTATAAGGATCAACCCGAGGCCTGGAACATGCGCATGGTGCTGGGGATCTCCACGTTGCTGGGCGTCATAGGGGTCGTCTCTGCCTTCGGCCTGTTTTATCTTGGGGAGCGCGTCTTTCATCTCGATCGTCAGCACATCCAGACGTTGATGTATTTGAAGCTGTCCGTGGCGGGACATCTGACTATCTTCCTAACACGCACGCGCGGTCGGTTCTGGTCTATACGCCCAGCGAAGATTTTGTGGATAGCCGTGCTCGGCACACAAACCGTGGCGACGTTGATCGCGGTTTACGGCCTGTTCATGACACCCATCGGCTGGGGTTGGGCCGGGTTAGTGTGGGGCTATGCCCTGCTGTGGTTCCTCCTGAATGATAACGTGAAACTACTGGCGTATCGGATTTTTGATCCTGTCATAGCCAAATCTAAGCCTGATGCCATACCCGAAGCTGAGTCAGAAGCTAAAGCCAAGGCTGAGCCTGAAGCCAAAGTCGAGGACAAGCCCGAAGCAAAAGTAGAACCTAAACCCGAAACAAAAGCCAAGACACCGTCCGATTTGACGCCTCAGATTGCCAGGCGAGCTTATGAACTCTACGAGGAGCGAAGCCGCAAGGCCACTCCAGCAGTTCAGGACTGGGAGAAGGCGGAGCGAGAGATTCGGAAAGATGAAAGCAAAGTCGAGCCTCAATCTGAAGCCAAAGCCGAACCTCAAACTGAAGCCACGGTTGAGCCGAAGCTTGAAGCCAAGGAGGATGCCAAGCCTGAAGCCAAGGATGATGCTAAGCCTGAAGCCAAAGCCAAGACGCCGTCCGATTTGACGCCGCCGATCGTCAAACGAGTCCATGAACTCTATGAGGAGCTGGGACGCGAGGATGTTCGATCAGTTCAAGCCTGGGATAAGGCGGAGCAGGAGAATCGAAATGATGAAGCCAAGGCCGAGCCTAACCCAGAAGTCGAAGCAGCGCCTAAGGCTAAAGCCAAGACCGAGACTAAACCTGAAACCAAGGCCAAGCCTAAGACTAAAGCCAAAAAATGATCAAGCTGTTGAAGAATATGAAAAAGAATTTTCGATCAACATGAAACAACGTGAAAATCGGAATCAATAGACAGTGACAATAACAACCAAGAAAGGAACAGGCACTGCATACTCTCAAGTCGCTTGCAAAAGGACGTGCTTCCAAAGGGATATAGCATCGATTATGCCGGTCAATCGAGGCAGTATGTGCAGGAGTCGAGTGCGCTTCTTGTGACATTCTTCTGCGTACTGGTCAAATTTTTCCTTGCCTTGGCCGCCTTGTTTGGAAGCTTCCCCGACCCGCTGATAGTACTTGTGAGCGTGCCGATATCGATTTGCGGGGCAGTGATTTTCATCAGTCTTGGAATCGGCCAGGACAGCCTCAATATTTACACCGAGGTCGGCCAAGGCCGGTCATGGCCTTGATTCTGTTTGTTTCTTGCAACAGCCTTTTCTCAGCTTTTTTACAAACCGATTAGAGTCTTTATTTTCGTCTGATGTCTGCATTCAGTCTTCCAAGAGTGTGCACTTATTGAAAAGGATATCAACGTGAGTAATTAATGTCCATAATGCTGCGATTCGGCCATTGGCTTGTCTGCAAAGGCATCGCCACTAACTCCATGGCGCTATCTAACTGCTGAATATCCTCCTGATACGCCATGCTTGGAGAGAATTATTTGCCAGACCTGCAAACTCCTTGCACGAAATGGGCCGGCAGAGCTAAGAAGGTAATATTTCCACATGCGATAAAAACGGTTGTCGTAAGCTTTCTTCAGGCTGTCCCAACAGCGGTCGAAATTTTCGAACCAAGACATGAGAGTCCGGTCGTAATAAAAGCCGAAATTATGCACATCTTCGATAATAAACAGGTCATCCAGTGCAGTGCCGATCTGACCCATCGAAGGAATAAGGGCGTTGGGGAAAATATATTTGCCCATCCAGGGGTCGTTCACCTGTTCAGACCGGCGGTCTCCAATTGTATGCAAGAGAAAAAGTCCATCATCATTAAGACATTTATGAACAAATTCCATATAAGTACGGTGATTTCTCCACCCGACATGCTCGAACATTCCAATCGACACAATATGGTCAAATGTTTCATCAAGGTCACGATAGTCCTGTAGCCGCAACTCCACGGGTAATCCTTTGCACAGCTGCGTGCCCAATTCCTGTTGCTGCCTGCTTACAGTGATGCCTACGACCGATACCCCATATGTCTCGGCAGCATAACGGGCAAAACCACCCCAGCCGCAGCCTATGTCCAAAACTCTGTCGCCGGGTTTCAACCCTAATTTTCTGCATGTCAGATCAAGCTTCTTCTCCTGTGCTTCGTCAAGAGTCCGAGCATTCTTCCAGTAGCCACAACTGTATACCATCCTTTTATCGAGCATCTTGGCAAATAGATCGTTGCCTATATCATAGTGTTTCTCTCCGATGGCAAAGGCTTTGGATTTCCTACTCGGATTAAAAATAGATACATAAAGAGACCGGGATAAGAGATGCCAGTCGTTCCTGATCTTTTTCTGCGGATCTAGGGGCATTAGTCGCTTAAAGAATTCGTCGATCTGATCACAGTCCCACCAGCCATCCATATAGGATTCGCCGAGACCAAGGCTCCCTTCCAGGGCAATGCGCTCGTAGAAGCGCTCATCATTGATTCGTATATCCCACGGCATCGTACCATTGATCGTAATCCCAGCAGAAGCAAGGATTTCATGGACGAGGTACTGTCGCTGTTTTTGGGCATGACCGTTTACCATTGCGACAAGCCCGTTATGACGGGACGTACGCATCGGTCATTTATGGTTTTTTTTAACAGTTTTTTTCGACTTCCGTGCTGTCGTTCTATGCTTAGGTACTCCATCTCCTGAGGTATCAGCCATTTTTTCATGGATTATCTTTTCCGCATGAAACCAATCGCTCAAATCATCGCCATCAAGCCTTCCCTTTTGAACATATAACTCGTATGCCGCTTCTTCAATGCTGCTGTGCTGATCAGTGCTATATTGCATAGCAATATCCTCCAATGCTGCTTTTTATATATGAAGCAGGCATTAATGCATGCGATTTCAGATACTCGGTGCCAGATTCATATACTCCCTGGGGTAAAACTATTGGCGAATGTACCTTGGCCGCTGTTCCAATGACGATCTGTCTCGCCGGAGCTGGCGCGAAAAGATCGAGCACACATGATAAGCGTCCCTGAAGCAGAGGTGGCTCATTTCATCAATACCCGGGATGCGGGTGTCGGACGAAGCACTGCAGATTCCGATGTCACACTTATTCCTGAAATACTGGCAAGACATACAAAGCCTCCCATGATATCCCTGTAATGTCGCCTCTGCGTGTATGGTTTCATGGTATCTAACAATCAGGTACAGTTCAATAGGTTGCTGTCTGAAAATAGTGTATGATTATGCCTGTCGTTGCTTACAATTTCTGTCCGACGGTGTAGCTTTCGGCATGACTTGTAAGGTATGGGCAACTCTATGCCGAAAACACAGTCGAGACATAGCTTATTGGCGCATTCCAGCGCCTCCATTCGCAGGATGAATTCGATGGCACAGGCATCGGTTTGGACAATGTTCGCCGTATCATTTCCCTGCATNNAGGACATGGGCCGAAGGGATTGTGGGACAGGGCGCTACCTCCTACTTTACTATCCCAATGCCGGAAGAGCTTTTTAAATGACCTTTCTTTTAAGTACCTTGCACCTGTGCAGTTGAGGTATCCATCCAAAGATGCTTGAATATGTGCAAAGACTGTGTATCAAAGGAAT
>PMYY01000143.1 GCA_003170655.1 Nitrospiraceae bacterium | reverse complement strand
CATGGCGATCAACATCTCAAACGGCATGCAGAAGGTTCATTCCCCCGAAGAATTCATCCTCATCGATGACCTTTATAAAGGCTGCGCGGTGGTGTTGCAGACGGTGATTAGCTTCGGGAAAATTTCCACGAAATAGAAGATAGGCNNGTGTCCCGCTATTACACCGCTTTTGCGGCGTCCATTCCGGAATCATGTTCGCCGCCGGCCAGGGCCGCCTGTTCAGCACGCTCCTTATGAAGCTGGTAAATAGCCTCGCTGAGGCGGATGTCCGGGTATTTGACGGTAGCCTCTATCGCTTCGGTCAAAGGGTAATCGATAAAATGGCCTTCCGGGAAGGCGATCCGGATGAATCGTCTCTTGAGCAGGAAACAGCGCTTCTTTCTGCCGTCGTTCCCCATAAACGGAATGATGACATATTCGTTATTTTCTTCGAGATGATAGTGCCTGATTAGCTCGTCTATTTCTTCCATACGTCACCTTCGTCATAAACTCTTTTACCAGCCTGGGCATTACCGGGTTTGCCATTGTCCAGCTTGCAGGCTGCGATAACCAGAGGGATGGTCACAGAAAGGGTCGTTCCCTTGCCCGGCGCACCCTCGATGCGAAGAGTGCCGTTCCATGCGCGAACCCTCTCGCTGATCCCCATAAGTCCGAAGGATTTTGGTCCATGAAGCACTTTTTTGGTGATGCCTTTCCCGTTATCGCTTATCCGAAACGAAAGACAATCATCAGTGCAGTCCATAGTAAAATCCATTTCAGTAGCGCCCGCGTGGCGGATGATGTTCGTGAGGGCCTCCTGGATAATTCTGAACACGGTGATAGCCAGATCTCTATTGATTTTGATATCGCGAGGCCTGATCTTCAACACGCAACCGATGCCGGTCCGTTTGCGGAACTCCGCTATCTGCCATTCGACGGCAGCTACGATGCCCAGGTGGTCGAGGACATCCGGCCTTAATTCAGTGCATATACGTCTCACTGATCTGATAGTGGAATCTATGAGAGCCAGGCATTCGTCGGCCTTGATGACGAGCGATTTTTTCCCATCGGGAAGCCTGTTCCGTATCCAGAACATGTCCATCTTAAGGGCGGTAAGCGCCTGCCCCAGCTCGTCGTGCACCTCCCTTGCAAACTCCGTTCTGTCGTTTTCGCTCGAAGATTGAAGGTGTGTCGCCAGCAGACGCAGCTGCTCACGCGATGTTCTGAGTTTCTCTTCAGCTTGTTTGCGTATAATTATACCAGCCAGCACGTTGGCGATAGTCGATAGAAATTCCTTGTGCCGGGGATTAAACTGTTGCCCTTCCTTCAAAAAGAAATTCAGTACCCCGAGCACACTTCCGGAACTGATAATCGGAAGGCAATAATGACCGTGACCATCTTCATCTACACAAGCCTTCGCTGAAAATACGGAGACCTTTTCGGCTGCGGCCCTTCCGCAGTAGCACTTTTCGAAAGGGACTCTCGCGCACTGTTGCAGCAGAGATTTAGAAACCCCTTTTTGTACTACCATCTCCAGTATTCCGGGCTGTTCCTTGACGAGAAATATGCAGCCCTTCTGTTCAAATGCAAACCACGACATCGAAAGGACCTTCTCTAGTGCCTTGCCCAGGATTTCCTCCATGCCTGCATCCTCAAGGGACATGCGCATTATTGCGTTTACTGCGCGCTGCATTGCGTAGTTCTTTCTTAATTTATCCTCCACCCCGAAACGCTGAATAGCCTCGCCGATAATCGGAGTGACCAACTCTATAGCGGTAATCTTATCACCGGGCAGTAAGTTTTCTCTTTCGTCGGCAAGGTGAATGGCGGCAACAACATCCGACCCATACCGGATGGGAATAATAGCAAGCGTTTTGTAGCCGGTTCTTATGCATGTCCGTCTGAAACACAATTTATCCTTAGCAGGGAGTCCGGCGATAAGAGATTTGGCATCGTTGCACAGGAAGGTCCCGAAATTGGTCAAATAGGGTTCGTCTAGAGGATCGGGGTTACAGGTCATCACACGGGTGCATGCGCATTGCGTTTCTCTTGTCGAAATCCAGTTTTCGCTTTTCCAGAACTCCTCGCCGAACCCGGTATAGGATTCATACGGAATGGTCCCGTCTTCGTTCTTAATCCTCACTCCGACGCAGGCGCAACCGCTCCAATCCTTGATAAGAGTTACAACGTGACCGAGATATTTCTTCCTGGATATCCGCTTTGTTTGCAGTTTTAGAAGGGCACTGCCTGATACGGTCCTGCTTTCAGAGTCCATCGCACCAATCACCTATACATTAAAAGCCATGGCATCCAGGCTTTAATGGCTCCCGCGGCATCGGTACATCAATTCATTTCCAACAACCCGCCGCATATCATGCCGGCGCCCCATTTGCCGTCCACTCGCTTGTTTATGCAGCAGATTATTTAATCTACCATATTTTAATTGTATCAAGCATCATTCCTGGATTGTATGCTTTTTTACAGCGCCTATTTTAAGGAGCATTGTCGCCGAGCAGCGAACCAGATATCCTATGATCAGTTAGGCTGCTGAAAGTCAGCCTGTCATTCCGGATTAAAAGGAGACATGGGTTATGGCACTTTGGAAGATTGATCCCGATCATTCGGTCGCAGCGTTTCATGTCAGGCATATGATGATCAGTAATGTCTGCGGGCAGTTCAATAGTATCGCCGGTGTGATTACCTTCGACCCGGAGGACGTCGGCGAGTCGACTATAGATGTCGAAATAGATGCGTCGGGCATCTTCACCGGCATCCGCAAACGCGACGAGCACCTCAGAAGTGCTGATTTTCTAGATGTTGAAAAGCATCCCAAGATGACCTTTAAAAGTATACGGGTCGAACCCGCAGGCCCACGGCATTTCATTGTCTTCGGAGAACTGACCATAAGGGGTATCAAACGCGCGGTATCGCTCGATACCGAATATTCCGGCCCGGTGAAGGACCCTTTTGAGCCTGGGACAAGCTACGGATTCAGCGCATCGGCGAAGATCAACCGCGAGGAATTCGGAATGGCCTGGAATGTCGGCATGGAAGGCGGGGGATTCGTAGTTGGAAAGAACTTGACAATAACACTTGAAGTCGAAGCAGACCTTGCGCAGTAGCTGGTACTATCACTAGAGTAGATGACTCAGGTCTTTTTGTTTTTTAGAGGACCCAATAATAAGGATTTGGAGGGGTGAAAAATGTTTTCTATGATGCCGATATACCTTGAGAAGATTCCGCAGGACGTCCGTGACAAGTAAATCCTCCGGACCGCAATAATTGCAGAACTGGATGCGGTCAATCTGTACGAGCGGCTGGCTGCGATGACTAAGGACAAGAGCTTAAGATCGTATTTATGGATGTGGCAAAAGAGGAAAAGACACATGTGGGCGAATTCCAGACACTTCTGCTGAAGCTTGACAGAGAGCAGGAGAAGGAACTCGCAGAAGGGAAAAAAGAGGTCGACGAACTGACAAAATAGTCAAGATCAGAAGCGGAAAGAGAGGCTGGTGGAGGCGTCAATCCAGTCCTCCAGCCTTGCCCTTGCCAGGCCCCCGTTAAGCCTGTTTATCATGACTCCGTTCTTGTAGACGATGAATGTGGGCAGCGAGAGCACTTTGAAGCGGTTAGCCAGAACAGGGTTGCTTTCCACATTGATCAGTACAACCTTGAGATTGCCTGCCCTTTGTCTCGCGATGTCATAAACCGTCGGCATCAGGGACATGCATACGCCGCATGTCTGCGACCAGAATTCAACGAGGACAGCGCCGGGCCATCTTATTACCTCATCATCAAAACTAGCAGTCGTCACTTCTACAGCCGACTCGGGGAAAGTGAGCATATCCTTGCATTTCCCGCACTTCGGATGCATCCGCAATTTGTCGGCGGGGACACGATTAACTGTGCCGCAATGTTTGCATCGTATCAGCACGCTGTCTGGCATCTTATAAAAATAGTACCAAGAAAAATCTTCTTCTGAAGTCCGGTCTTTAAATGATCGCAGCAGAACCTTTATAATAAAGAATTCCGAGGGAGGTATTGGCTCTATGGCAAATCGTTTCCGTTCCAAAAGACCGCAGCCTATGAAAAAGGCTTCCGACAAGCCCGCTTCCGAGATCATAGCCGAATTGAAAAAGTCTTCTTCTTCAACATCCAGTTACCGCGAACAGTCCTTGCGGGTACACGGTCTCATCTGTGCCAAGTGCGGCAGGGAATTCGACCATTCGAACAGGCATCTGCTTACCGTCCATCATAAGGACAGCAATTCAAAAAACAACCCTTCAGACGGCTCCAATTGGGAAAATCTCTGTGTTTATTGTCACGACGACGAGCATAGCAGGGGCATGCTGGGAGACTATCTTTCAGGAGACAGACGTTCGTGATAAGGAAACTGGGCGTACTTTTATTTCCATTCCTAATCGCGGGATGCGTTCAGACAATCGGAACCCGCAATCTTGACAAGAAAGAGAGCATCCCTTCCATAAGCTACGAAGCCTATTTCTTCATAGCTGGCGTGTCGGAGAGATCAAGAGCCGTTTTTCTGAAACAACCTGATGCCGGGGTCGAGGTCGAACCATATTCCTACGAGATTATGAGTTCGACCGCATCTTATTCAGAGGCCATGTCTTTTATGAGAGAAAAAAGGGGGGCAAGGACAATTACTACGCAAGTAGTATCCTACAAAGAAAAGCCTATAGGCTATCTACTCACTTATGACCAGCCCGGCATCAATATGGAGCGAGTGGATATCAGCCTTACAGAAAGGAACGGCATCATCTATTTCAGGGCACAGGAAATTAATCAAACGAATGACTAGATTGCTGATGTACTTTGCCCTTGTTTTTGCCGTTTTTACTTGCACAACTTCAGCTTTTGCTATACATGCCGATATTCAGCCCCGTAATGTCTTTCCCGGGGATGCTTTTATGGTGAGACTTTCGGATATCGCGCCTTCTCAGGCGGCGTCTGTTTTTATTGAGGGGGCAGAGGTCCCTCTTGAGGGATGTGGCGAAGGCTGTGCCTTTGGGATAGGGGCTGTAGAAATCGACACTACGCCGGGAGAGAAAAGCGTCATCATCAATTCAGGACCGTACCGGTTGTCTCTGATCCTATCTGTCCGGACGCCAAACTTCCCGGAAATGCGCCTGAAACTTCCACAAGACAAGGTCAGTCTTGGCCCTGAGGACTTGGCGAGGGCCAAGAAAGAGGAGGAGAAGCTCAAAGAGATATGGCAGCAAATCACTCCGCGGCTCTTTCAAGGTGACTTTATGCTCCCGCTGCCGAATCCGGTCTCTGCCGTTTTCGGGGCCAAGCGCATTATAAACGATCAAACAGTCAGCGTTCACCGGGGCATAGATCTCAGGGGAAAACAGGGAGAACAAATCAGGGCGGCCAACTACGGCAGGACCGTGCTTGCGGAAGAGCTCTTCTTCGGAGGTAATACCCTCGTTATAGACCACGGAGCTGGCATATATACCGTATATATGCACCTTGACAGGTTCGCTGTGAATAGAGGCGACCTAGTGGCTAAGGGGGACATTATCGGCTTTGTCGGCTCCACAGGCCGTGCAACAGGCCCACATCTTCATTTTGGAGTAAAAATACTTTCAATCAACACAAACCCTCTATCTCTCATGAAATTACAGATAAGTGAGTAGTAAGAAGACTTCTCTTGCATTGACCTGACTACTTCTCTCGACCTAGCCTTACTTTTCAATGCCTCGCTTTTTACTCAATGTAGGATAAATGCCTACGTATTCACCAATGGAATCCTACATATCGTACAAGAAAATCCTACATAAAAAAGAGATTTACTCCGATATTTTTCCTTTTTGCCATCCGGTATAGTTGAAGTTACTAAAGTAAATTGCATTTAAATCTCGCTATATAGGGGAGTAAACATGTTCGAACCCGCGATTGCAAAAAACAGTAAGAGTAAAGCCCTCCCGTTCTCGATCAGAGAGAGGATAGCAGGAATTGAAGATTACGATGAGATAGAACACATCGATCTGCTGCAGGACCGGCAGCCTGAAAACGAAGAAGCCTTGTGGGAACCGGGAGCGTCAGCTGAGGTAGAAGGACAGATAGAGCCGGCAGAAGATAAAAAGGAGCCTGAGGGCGAGAGTGAATTCGATTCGATGAAGATGTATCTTAAAGCTATCGGACGTATACCGCTCCTGACCAAAGATGAAGAGATCAGTTTGGCCATGCGCATAGAGCAGGGCAGGGAGAAAATGACCGCCCTCGTTTTTTCGCTACCGTTTGCATTGCGTCGTTTAATAGCAATCGGCAGCATGGTCGAAAAGGGCGAGGTCCCCTTGGTAGATATCATTCAGACCGGCGGCAACGGAGAGTCAATAGGGCTTGATGAGATGAGGAAATTTTTCG
>PMYY01000092.1 GCA_003170655.1 Nitrospiraceae bacterium | reverse complement strand
GCTGCGACGGTTTAGTGGTGGGATGGTTCATAATACGCAGTGTTAAGGTTAAAATAACTTCTGTTGTCGCTCTGGACGCAGACCTTTCAAAATGCATAACATAGAACATCTTAAAAAGATACCTTTGTTTTCCGGCCTCAGTGAAGAAGAGATCGGAGAGATTAGTTCGTACATCGAATGCAAGAGGTTCAGGAAGAAAGAGGGCATCTTCTCAGAAGGTGACCAATCCAATTGGTTCTACATCCTTGTAGAGGGAAAGGTTAAGATCACCAAATTATCCCATGACGGCAAGGAGATCATAATCGAACTGATATCTCCTAATGATTTATTCGGGGGCTTTGCGGTACTCAAGGGCTTTCCATATCCTGCGAATGCTGTTGCGATGGAAGCTTGCGATGCGGTCCGGATATCGCGTCACAATCTTATGGCCATTATAGAACGCTTCCCTCATTTTATGTACGATATCACGGCCAATTTAGGCGAGAGGGTCCGCGAGTTTTCCGACACGCTGAAAAACATAGCACTGGAACGGGTCGAATCGAGGATTGCTGCGCTGCTCATCAAGCTTGCTGAAAAGACGGGTGAAAAGACGGCTGCGGGCGCAATCGAAATCAAGATGAGGCTTACGAAGCAGGATATCGCCGAAATGGTGGGTACCACTGTAGAGACCACGATACGGGTCATGAGCAGGTTCAGGAAATCGGGGTATCTAAAGGATGTAGAAGGCAAGATCGTTATCACGGACCTTGCAGCCCTGAAGTCGATAGTGAACCCGGAATAGGCGGAGTTGAGCGATCATCCAACTCTAATGTCTAGTCGGCATTATCAACTTTAGCGCATTTTTCACTACCTCAATCTTGGCAGGAGTTTTGCCGGCGTAATCACCATCAATCTGAATGTGGCTGTCACCCTCTATCTCTATGCTGTCGGTCCTGAAATAGCTGATGTCCTTCAGGTCCATGACCTTGCCGCTGACTATGGCAGCGATGTAGCGGACCAGATTGAGCCTTCCCCGACTGTGCGATACAAATACGTAGAGATATGGAGAGGTGAGGCTTGCATCAGGGGTTATCTTCATATCTCCTCCGTAGCAGGCGGCTTTGCTAACAATGATGGTATATCCCGTTGATTCCAGTGAATTGCCTGAGATTGTGCAATACCGCGGATGGACGCGGAATCTGTCCCCTTCGACATCTTGTCGATCAAGCATCGCGGCCCTTATCCTCAGGAGACCTGGACGGTAATTTATTATGGCGCCGATACCGCTTATTATATAGGCAGTCTTCCCGGAATATTTCTTCACGCGTTCATTGACGCCTCTGACTGAATCGCCATCGTATCCAATGCCGGTCATCAGTAAGAAGTGGCGTGATGAGACTGGCGGGGCGCCGTGCAGCTGAGCAGGATCAATACTGTTTTCAACTCGACGTGTAGTCCTCCCCAGGTGGACCTGCTCAACCCGGCCATTTAGTGCTACATCAAGGGCTTTCTCAGCATCCAGGGAGATGCCGAGTTCCCTTGCGAGCACGGAGGTCGTTCCCAGAGGGAGGATTGCAAGCGGAGTATCTGAAAAAAGAAGCCCGTTTGCGACTTCGTTGTACGTCCCGTCACCTCCTGCCGCGATGACCATGGTATCGGCAAGTCTTGATGCTTCGCGAGCGAAGTATTCAGCGTCGCCTTTTCGAGCTGTGAATTTGAGTTCTGCATCTATCCCGGAGGCTTTAAGAATTGATGAAGCCCTTAGTATCTTTTCACCCGCACCGCCGCCTGCGATGGGATTGCCGATGATAATGATTCGCTTACTCATTACTGAACACCGCAATTACGGGTTTCTTTTCAAGCCAAGCGATGATTTTTTCTGTGTCGCTCTTCTCATTCACGAAGAAGACTCTGCCGCCATGCATCTCACCCTGATGTTTGACATTGGTAGTCCTCAAGTATCCTGATGATCGAGAGGCTAAATATCCGGTAGTATAGTCCGGGTCATCCGAGAAGCAGACTTCGGCCACGATATCATTGCATGAAGCAACTTTTGAAGCTAGGATCAGGGCTTCTTTGACTGTGAGATTATTTATGTGAAGTCGCGATAGTCTGCGTGCCAGCTTCTTTTCGGATTCAGTGTCGATTCCGAGGCGCGATACCCTTACACCACGCATACGGTCGGGCTCCATTCGGCGGCCTGATAGTGCTGATATGAGCGCAGCTCCTCTCATCGTTTTGTTCGATTTCAGCACCCTCAGTGACGATCGCAAAGCCCTGGAAGATACTCCGAGTCTGGATAATTGGGTGGCAATGAACGACCAGGCATCTTCCGGAGAAGAGCATTCAAAGGTCCTGAGCGGCAGCAGAAGGGCGCTGACGGGTCTCTCGCTGATCTTTTCTATGGTAACGATTATTTTGTCCGGAGTGCCCCTGGAGTGTGATAATGCGCGGTCTATTAAGATACGACCCATCTTAGATATATCCGCATCTTCGCAGATACCCTCAGCCCCGGAAATATGAATCTTGTTCCCTTTTTCGAGATGACTAGAACCGGGAATTTTGTTCCATGCTTGCTTTGAAGCCCTCATGCGTACATTCCACATAATGCAATTATAATACAAAAAATTATCGCTATTACGCACGGAGTATTGTCAAAAAGGAAAAGATTATGCTGGATTTGCAAACAGGATAATCACTTTGTAGGGCGCAATTGAGACAGGGTTTGATTGTTTCTGCCCCGCACTAAGAATGCATAAGTATGCAACGAAAAATATAATAGATTCTTACGCTTTAAACGAGAAGGCGTAAGCACAGGCTATTATCGGTAAAAGAACTACGCAAAGAGTGAGGATGTCCATGATTACTTTTCTCCACTGAAGTGTTGAACTGTCCCAAGATAACTTCTATAATTACAGTATACCTTAAAAAAGGGCTGGTCAAAGTGTTGGAAGTCACAATACAACAGGTTTTTGTGTAAAGGACGGCTTCAGAACTATATCCTTATTTTCGAGCACCTCTATCTCTCCGTCTCTTGCAAGGCGATTCAGCAGTCTTGTTACTGTTTCACGGGATACGGATGAATAGTCAGCAATGTTCTGGTGCGTGAGCCTGGAACTGAGAATGGTGCCGCGCGCGTCCAGATATCCATAAAAATCGCTGACTATCAAGATGACTGCCCTTACCCGGTCTTCGGCATTTGGAAGGCTCAGTACCTTAATCATCATCCATGCCTCTCTCAGTCTAGTGCAGAGAATCGAAATTGTCTGCCTCAATATCTTGTCGTTCTTTAGCAGATATTTTTCGAAATCTTTGCCTGAGATGATGGCGATCAGGGTGTCTTCGAGCGCTACGACCGTGGCAGGAGAGGTTTTCCCGTCCAGGAGGGCCATTTCACCAAAAAAATCTCCTTTCTGATGAATGGCAACGATGTGCTCCTTGCCGTCCAGTCCGGAATGTATTACCTTTACCTTCCCGGAAAGGAGGATATACATGTAGTTGAGGGTGTCTTCCTCGAGAAAGATTGTCTTGTTCCTGGCATAGTGCCGCTCCACGAAAATATGCTGAAGGTCCGAAAAATCTTGATCTGAAAGACTCTGGAAGAAGGGAATATTTCTTAAGAGGTTAATGTTTCGTGCATTCTTATTTTTTGGTTGAGGAGCTTTCAATGGCGACCTCCCTAATTTCAAGAATGATAGCTATAGTTAATAATACCATAATTCGGATTGGAGCATGTCCAGGCAACTCTGTTGCATGTATATGTTTTACCAGCCATATCCGC
>PMYY01000028.1 GCA_003170655.1 Nitrospiraceae bacterium | reverse complement strand
ATACTTACGGCTCCAGTTCTTCTTGAAAAGCTCTATCGCTTCCTTCGCATGCTCATAGGTCGAAGCATAAAATATCTTGCGCACTGACTCCTTTACGCTTGCCCTGTCCTGTGTGAGCACTTTATCTAGTACATTTTCGGTCTTGTGTTTAGTGCATCTCTGCATATCCGTTTCAGGGAACACCTCATGCACCGCCCTTATAAGACCAGCACAGCCATCTATAACGGCCAGCATGGGTTCCTTCAGCCCTCGTGCAAGAAGATCATCCAGAAAACCTTTCCACGAACCGTAGGACTCAGAATTGCCCAGCATGACGCCAATCAGTTCCCGGCTGCCATCTTCCAAGAAGCCCCAGGCTACTAGCACGGCCTCTTTTTCCCGTGTGCCCCTGCGTACTCCCAGGCGTACGGCATCCAAGANNTCTGATGGCTCAGTCCCTTTGTGCCAATCAGTTTGCCTACCGCTTTCTTCACTTTCCTCGTCGATAGCCCGTTCATATACAACAGCGGTATTATCTCTTGTATCTCCTGCATCATCGTCATCCGAGGAGGCAACACCATCGAGTGAAATGGTCCCCCGGCATCCCGTACCTGCGGCATCCTGATAGCTATGTCCCCATCGCCAACCTTTACAGTACGTGGCTTTGAGCCGTTACGTCTCCCAGTCTTCTGTGCACTACGCTCATAATAGTCCCTCTCAAGATATATCGTTACTTCTTCCTCCAGGGCCGACTGTAGCATCATCTGCGCTCCATGCCTAACGACGTTCCATAATGTCATCGGCGCACTCATAAGACTTTCCATCCCCGTAGCAATGACTTTTTTCGCCTTTTTTGATAAACTCTTCCTCATGGGTATGATCCTCCTTATCTCTCTTTGAGAGATTTGTGTAAACCCTTGAGGATTATACCCTGTTTCATATTTACATAATTCATCTTACGCTATCAGATAAAGAGGTTAAACCGGATGGCTTACGGCTACAGAGACGTCAAATACTTCTTGCTCAAGATCCATCAGCATTGCGGACTGCTCAGTCCCAAGCTTTCAACATAAACACGAAAGAGGGATAAAGACTCACACTGTTTCCATCTCTCTTCAAGAGAAACCCACGGAGTTCGTTTATCGGCAATCCTGAGGGCTGGTGGATTCGCTCCGTGAAAGAACGAAGGATAAGTCCAATATGATCATTTTCAGAGATAAGTCTTATAAGCTTTGCCCAGAACAAAAATGTATGAGATGGATCAGTTCCTAAAATCAAATCTCCATTATCAGCTTTTTCTATATCCCATTGGGCCTGCCCAGGAGCAGGCGCAGGACTTAAAGTTAAAATCGCGTTTTTATAGACGCAGTCTCGGAGCATCTTTTTGACAGCATTCAATGAGATCCGTGTTCCTGCATCAGTTTTGTCATCTCTTGGCTTCTTGCGTTTAGACATTTATTACCCCTATTGTCGACATGAAACTCATTTGCATTACGTGTGGGCGTTTGCTGATTTATCTTGCAATCTATTAAGTTAGGTTGCTATAGCCCTACTGTATGGGATTGCACGTTTCAATAATCACAATTATATCAGGATGTTCAGGCATAGGGACAAACTCCTAGCCTAAGGATACTTCATTAACAAAAGATGAACTATCTTCATACTCTTGGTTTAGCGAGGATTTCCAAAACGCGTAAATCTAAGAACCTCTTAGAGGCGGCCGACTTCAGGATCATTACCGTGTCAGCTCCGTACCCAGTTCCGGCTACAGCGATTACTTCTTCTCCTTCCGGTATCATACCGGCATCGGCCGCCATCATAATGATCTCGCAGCAGACCTTGCTGCCTTCACCGAACCTTCGCAAGGCATTGGCGATTATCATCGCAGGGTAGCTGCCACTGAACTGTGCGTTAAGCGACGCCTCTATTGAATGGGTAAGAATCGTTCCTGTGTAAATATTTGCACCACTGGCCTGTATTTTTTCGAGCATCCCGGGCTCCATCTCGAAGGTATTTGGGCTCTTGAAACCTGCGGAATGGGTCACGATAACGAGATTCATGCCGCTGCCCTTGAACTCTTCCGCAAATAGAAGTCCTGTAACGCCGGTGGTTGATGCGACCACTATATGCTTCTGTCGCCCTTCTTTCACAACGTCCTTCACACATTTGAGACAAGAGCTACTGTTTTCCTTTCCAGCTTTTTCAAAATATAATATCTTCTTTTCCATTCGATCGCCTCCCGTTAGATTTAGCCATTTAATAAGAAGATAAAGATTGGGACAGTTACAGTAATCATGAGGCAGTGCAGGGCGGAACTTTTATTTTCAGATGTTTTTGCAGTTCCGGGGTGAGAATAGTTTCGGTCACATAAGGCATCTGTGCGAAACCATCTCTCTTTTTTATCAAGAGCCATTCCTTGACCTTCCCCGACATTTTTGCGAGCACGAAACTGCCTTTCAGCTTTTTACCCTTTAGGATAAATTCAAGCCTGCCCTCAGCAATGCTTCCACCGGCTTGTTCATAGTCCCCACTGTCCCAGATTATCACTGCGCCGGAACCGTATTGTCCTGCCGGAATGATCCCTTCATAGGTACCATATTCCAGGGTATGGTCCTCAACCATGATCGCGAGACGTTTATCTT
>PMYY01000085.1:4407-13244 GCA_003170655.1 Nitrospiraceae bacterium | reverse complement strand
CCCACAGATCCAGCGGAAGAACCTTATGGCATTCAGAACATTCGGTTCGTCATCGACGCAGAGTATTTTGATTTCCTCTTCCACTATTCCTTCCTGATAAAAGGTATTTGCTTGCCATTTCCTTTGATCTTATTTCTTTTCTGACAGATCAAGGCTTTCTGTCCAGCACTCTTCTAACTGTCCTCAGGAGATCGCGAGGTGAGATCGGCTTCATGACGATTTCCATCCCAGCTGAAATTGACCCTAACTCGGTTACTTTATCTGCAGTATAACCACTCAGAAATAACGCTTTCACGTCAGGCCTGATATCCTTAATAGCCGCATATGCTTCCAGGCCGGTCATTTTTGGCATCATCATGTCGAGTATGACAAGTGTGATCTCTTCATTATAGGTTGTGAATTTCATGACTGCGTCCTGTCCGTCCTCAGCTTGAATTACCTTGTAGCCATGCGACTCCAGCACTATCCGCGACAATTTTCTCAGTGCAGGATCGTCTTCTGCCACTAGAATCGTCTCTGTTCCCTTGTCTACATCCCGAACCAGTGTCTGTTCGATCTTCTTGTCTACAATTGCCGTAATGGTCGGCAGATATATTCGAAATGCAGTACCTTTTTCCTGCATACTGTCAACATCGATACTCCCGTTGTGCTGCTTGACAATGCCGTATGCCATCGACAGGCCAAGCCCTGTCCCCTTTCCGATATCTTTTGTCGTGAAGAACGGGTCGAACATCCTCTTCAGTGTCTCTTTGCTCATCCCTATACCCGTGTCTGAAACGGTAATGATCGCATACTTTCCCGGCATCTCACAGCCGCGAGCTTCGCAAGCTGCCTCGTCAATCTCAACCAGATCGGTAATGATCGTCAGGATTCCACCCTTCGGCATGGCATCTCTGGCATTTGAAGCAAGGTTCATTATGACCTGTTCCATCTGGCCGCTATCAGCCATAATCACCAGAGATTTTTGTCTAAACTCCGTCCTGAACTCAATGTCCTCACCGATAATTCGTATAAGCATTTTACCCAGCCTTGAGATCAGATCGACCAAGTCAACCGCCTTGACAGCCATCAACTGGTTCCTGCTGAAGGCCAGAAGGCTATGGGTCAACTGGGCGGCTTTCTCGACTGACTCCAGTATCTCTTCGACATTCGTCCTGAGCGGGTCGCCGGCAGGTATCTTCATGTATAATAAATCAGCGTATCCTAGGATCGTCGACAGAATGTTGTTGAAATCATGAGCTATGCCTCCTGCCAGCGTTCCGACAGCCTCCATCTTCTGTGCTTGGAGGAGCTGATTTTCAAGGGTTACACGCTCCGTAATATCTATGAACGTTATGACTGTGCCTATTAATTCATTATTTTTAAATATCGGATGCGTCCAAAATTCGGCAGGAAAGCTTGTTCCGTCGGAGCGCCATATAGTTTCCCTGTCCAGGTGAATATACTCGCCTTTGGCGACTGCCACGCAGAGGACACATTCTTCGCTGGGATACGAAGTTCCGTCGGTCTTTGTGTAGTGAATAAGTTCATGCATATCTTTTCCGACGAACTCTGTTTCATCATGATAACCGAGAATTCTGATGCCGGATGGATTGCAGAATGTGCAATTCCCGACACCGTCAAGGCCGTAGATGCCTTCTGCAGTGGAATTCAGGATTTGGCCGATTTTCTCTTTGCTTTCTTGAAGTGCCTCTTCCGCCAGCTTACGCTCGGTGATAACATCGAATACTGCCACAAAGTGTTCCTTCTTCGGGCTATACACTGATATCCAAAACCACATTTTTAAAGAAGCTACATACATCTCAAAGCGCTCGGGTATCCCGGACAATGCCACCCAGCCGTATATTTCAAACAGACCGGGATCGGACTCACGTATTTCCGGAATGACCTCAGTCACGTTCTTTCCGACGACATCCTTCAAGCCGGTCAATGTCGTGAAGGCTTCGTTCACTGCAAGGTAAATGAAGTCATGGGGTTGCGCCTGCGAAAAAAGCATCTGGCAATAGGCGAAGCCGTTGAGCATATTGTCAAACAACGAGCGATATAATTCTTCGCTGCTGCGAAGCAGCTCATCTGCCTGGAATTTCGCCAGGGCCACGGCCAGTACCCCGCCAGCCGCTCCCATAAAGCGATGTCTTCAGGAGAGAAACGGCCTATTCGTCGGTCATTCAATTGGAGGAGTCCTAATCGTTCATCACCGACTCGCAGGGCGATCAGGGCCACTGATTCGTATCCCTCTCCGTTACATCTATTGCGCGTTCGGGCCTGTCGATCGGCATCGGTGGTGCTTGCAAGCAGTTCGGTGGTATTGTTCGACCAGAAGCTTCCGCCTTTAGTGAAAAAAGGCTTTAACGGATCGAAACGCCCGCTTATGATGTTACCGCACATGCAATCCAGGACAGGATGCCCGGAGGCATCGCGGACAACCTGGCCGGTAGCGGTGTGGGAGCACAACGAGTTCTCTGCAAGGACAAACTCGACCGGGAATCCGTGCACCTCGTAATAAGGGTAGTCGTCTTCTTCGTGTAGTCTGATCCCTACAGCTTCGCATCTTGAGTGCTGCCGGAAAAAGTTCACTGTCGCCCGAATCATATCTTTTTTGTTCTTGCTCTCATTAACAAGACGGAGGAAGTCGACCGCTAACTCACGTTCCTTTTTCGCACGCTTGCTACTGCTGATGTCCTGAACGAGGACGATAAAGCCACGTACCTGGCCCTGGTCGTCAAAATCAGGCGTGTAATTGACATGTACCCACCTAGGGCTGCCATGTTGATAAAGAAGCTCCTCTTCATAAGAAACTCGCTCACCGGACAGCGCAAGCCCCATATGTGGGGATACCTTCTCCCATACCTCATCACCAAGCACCTCACGGACATGCCTGCCTATCATATGCTCATGTTTCAGGCCGAACCACAGCTTATAAGTTTGATTGACGCTACAGTATCGGTAGTTTGCATCAATGTAAGAGAGAAGAGCTGGGACAGCATCGGTAAGCTTTTTCCGTTCTGTTTCCAATCTTTGTCGTTCGATTGAATAACGGATCGAACGATAGAGTGAGTCGGCTGTAAACTTTCCTTTTACCAGACAATCCTGTGCCCCTAGTGATATAGCCTTAACCGAAAGAGCTTCATCAAATAATTCGGTCAGAACAATAATGGGCAATTCAGGCTTTTGATCCCGGATTTGCGCGAGGGCATTCAGCCCTACGCCGTCAGGCAATCCGAGATCCAAGAGACCGACGTCAAAGAAGTCTTCGTTCAGGTGTTTTAATCCCGACGACAGCCGGTCCGCTCTTTTGACGACATCGTTATAGCCGAGATCATCTAGCATTTTTTGAATTAACTCGGCATCCACCGCACTATCTTCGATGAGCATTATTTTATATGGCATTTCCTATTTCATTTTTGTCAATTCAGTAAGTGTTTTACGGTGGCAACATTTTCCTGACTTCGTGAAATGCATCGGCATTATAAAGGCATGTGGATGTCGCATCAAACGTCGTCCTGTCGAACGCGATCCTCTTTTGATGTCACCGTGACACGCTCCTTCCCGACAGGTCGGCTCAGAATGGAAGCCATAGAATCTAGGCGAGTTCGCCTCTTTGCCGTTGCTGCCTCGCTCGCATCACATGCGATGTAGCTTATGTTCAGAGATTTCAGAGGGCCCAGAGAGAATAAGTCTCCTGAGCACATATGAGACAGGTTGTTCTTTGACGAAATGATTTGTAGAGAGGTAAGCACTCCAATCGGCCTATTGATTTTCAAGGGATCATTACTCAGGAAATTAAAATAGAAAATCTCCTCATTGACGTCACCAACCGCAATCAGCGGGTCGAGCCACTTAATTGAATAACATAGATAAACTGATAACTCCAATTTCTGCTGGTCTGTAACATACTGCAAAACGGCAAACATAACATCGGACATGAATATTCCCTCATCCTCTGTCGGCGCTCGTTTTGCTGCTCCCCCGGTTCAAGTATATCAAAGTGTAAGCATTATTGGCGATATAATATACTTTTGCCGAAAGGTAAAACAGTAGGCCTTGCTTATCTTCGTACGGTCTATTTTAGATAGCATCGTGCCTAATATGACAAATCAGACCTATTCAGAATAGCGGTGACTTCTCTGATAGGATAGTCCCCAAAAAGTGTGCGGTGTCCCAATTGCTTGGTAAGGTTAGGATCGGTGGGTTCAATGGCCTACTTAATCCCGTTGACGACTACTGACATGTCATGAGGCTGCACAAATCGTTTCGCATAGTCAGATGATGACATCGTATGTCCATCGGTTTATTTCGCGGAATTGCCAAGCATCACATAAAAGTGATTATTGAAAGTAAATTTATTATCCGACGGCGTTGTGCGACNNGCGCATCGAGACATGCTATAGATCATCATAAAACTAATTATATCTCCAGCTATTTAAGGGATACTACACTAGCGGCACTGATTGTTATCAGCAGGTTTTTTTGAGACTGCTAAATGAATTTATCTCCGCCACGTTATTTGCATGGGAAGGGGAAAAAGGAAAGAAAGGGACCCGCATGGAGTGATTGAAGGGCGAACTTCCCATTTCTTCGCTAAAGATGGAATATTCCGATGTCAATGAGCCATACTGGGCTTTAGTTTGTTGATTAAAATAATTGTAACGGGGTTATTCAATGGGCATTTCGCAATATGAGATGGTTTTACGCCTTTTGCTCGGCGCGGTTATTGGTGGAATAATCGGCTATGAGAGGCAGGTGCATGGTAGACCTGCCGGATTCAGGACACATATACTTGTTTGCGTTGCCTGCGTTCTCCTAATGAACGCATCGGGGTATTATCATTCTCTTGGTGTGTCGGAACCGGCTTATTTGCGCGCCGACCCGGGCAGAATTGCTGCAGGTGCTATAACCGGTGTTGGTTTTATTGGAGCAGGTGTTGTGTTAAGGACAGGGTTTTCAATACAAGGGCTCACAACTGCGGCAACTATATGGATGGTGTCGGCTATTGGACTGGCGGTTGGAGAAGGGCTTTATCTAGCCGGTATTGTTACAACCGGAATAACTATGTTTGCACTTGTTGTTCTAAGAAGGATCGAGAGTAGAATGCCCAAACTGTATAGCAGGGTACTAACAATCGTGACGGGAGATAATGTAGAAGAAGATGATATCATTGCCGTCCTCACAAAACATGATGTTCATATTTCTAATGTGGATTACGAGCAATGTTCAATAAGTGAAACCACCACGTACAACTATGCGGTTTCTTTTTATAACAAGAAACTGATTAAGTCGATTCTTGGTGAACTTTCATCTCTTGCTGATGTTAAACGGGTCTGCGTCAAGAGCTAACGACGGCAAGCACCACCTATTCGACTCAGAAAAGAGAGACTTCAAGATCTCGTTCGTAAACCCTCACTGCTGCTACAGCACCAGATGCTAATGTCTATAATCCACTTATGAACATCATGTTCCTCCTAAGATTGCCGGCCCGGACTCGTGAAGAGATATCGTAGAAAGACGACGGACTGCGATTATCAGATTCTTTGGTTCTGGCTGAGCCGTCGTAGCAACACAGGGTCAATAAAGTGGGAGGACTTCGTAAAGCTGGAACTACAGTTCCCTTTGCCGAAGCCCAAAATAGTCGATGCCATCTGAGGCCTGCGGGACAGCAAGTTATGCGCCAAATGGGGTAATGCCTAGTTTGGTTAGCCAAGAGTGTCAGTTGTTGGTTATTGAGGAACCGGATGCCTTAATTGGGCANNGTGCTGGCTGCCATTACATTCAGAGTTTCATTAAAGTAAAGCTATAGCGGCGCAAGACGGGAATTGATATAATGTGGCAAATTGTCGGCAGGAGGAGACGCCTATGTTCGAACATCACAAAGAGCAGCTTGCTAGCCGCAACGCCTTTGTAAGTAGGCAGGTTAAATATTTCTTTCTTTCACTCGTTATTCTTTCGGTATCGATTGGCATTGGGATTGTCGGTTACCACATATTTGGCAGGCTTTCATGGATCGACTCATTTCTTAACGCCTCAATGATCCTGACGGGCATGGGCCCGGCTGACCACCTCGACACAACTGAGGGAAAACTCTTTGCCTCATTTTACGCCCTGTTCAGCGGCGTCGCCTTTCTTACATTTATCGGTGTTCTCTTTGCGCCTATCTATCACCGCTTTCTGCACAAATTTCACTTTGATTATCAAGAAAAAAAATAGGCCGGTCTTGATGAAAACGTCGCTCGCTGGTTCAACCATGAATTCTCAGTGGCGGGGTCTCGTTAAGTCGAGCGTCGCAGAGGTCCCTTCTCGACATGGCCTATTGGAGAAAAAGTACCTCTCAGAAAGTGGAGGACGTATTTAGCATGTATCTTGAGGCTATCTATTGTCTGTGAGAATGCCCGGCCCAAACTTCACATCCTAATCACCATAATCAGCCGAAGCTCAAGAATGATTATTTCTGAGATAATCTGATACTCTCTGAGCAGGCGTAGAGCCCCGAAGTATTAAGGAAATTTCAACCGCTGCTCTGCAAAAGATTTATATCGATTACGCCTCTGAATCTAGTCTTTTTGTATATTCCCGAAAGGATACAACAATTCTTTAAGAGTCTCGAATTTCGGTTCGCGGGACAATTCACGCTTTGTGCCTAGCGAGACAAGTATGAATTCCCCTAAAAAAGTTAAAAGGATTGTGTCAGATGAGAACGTAGATACATCCTGAAATCCAATGTGGGAGATTTATTGTGTATACTTGTGACTGAAAAAGACAACTTGGTATAATAAGTGATCGGCGAGTAGACAAATATGGAACACTCTATCTCAGAAGTAACACGAAGAGCAATCATTGATCATCTCACAATCTCTGGAATCAGATGGAGTGGCAGATTGCAAGAAGACAGATTCCTCGGTCGGCTTTACGATTTGATCTCTATGCCCTCGACAGATCACCGAGTTTGGAATGCCGCCAGTGACATTATTCAGCACAGGGTAATTTGGAATGACTGGAGTGATGATTGGGTATTAACCGATCATCGCTTTAACTTGCTGCATGAATCTGATGAACAATTCTTGCGATTTTTATGCGAAACAGTTCATCCTGAGGTACGACCTAATACAGACGAGGCTCTATACTTAGTAAGCTATTATAATCACAATCTTACCAGAGACGGATGGCAGATGATTGAGGTGAGGCGCATTTCAGGGAAACCAGTCTTCGATCATCAGCGGGCAGATGCAGCATCTATAATGCGGCCTGCTTTTGACAATTGACATGGCGAATTGTTGGTACAGCCGAACAGAGAGCGATATAAGAGTGGTAAGCGGATGCTGAACCCATTTTGTTAATCGTCAGAAGTGCTGTCCTCCTTTGACTGTTTCATTTATGACAAGAGCTAAAGGCAGTGAACCGGATGCAGAAAGGAGTCTTTTATGTGCGATGCTTATGGCAAATGTGGTACCTGCTCGGGAAAGGCCTCGGTCCCAGGCGGCGGAAAGGTGCTGAACTATAATATCCGGAAGAACGGTTTCGGGATTGTTTACTCATTTTCGGAATTGCCTTCTTTCGCATATACAGCAGGGATCGAAGAGAATTGGCGTAATCCTGAGCTTATTATTTTTGGATTGGATTACGATTTATCAACCCTTTTAATTACTGAGACCGCCAATCTCATCAGGGGAGGCGCTTCTTTCACCGACCAAACCGGTCATTACAGGATCGGAAATATAAACGTCATGTTTCTAGAAGTCCTCACCAACAGCGCAAAGCAACACATGCCCGAAACAACCTCCTATTACGGAGAAAAAAAATTCAGGGCGCTGCAGATGCTTTGGTCTGATGAACAGGGCCATTTCCCCTTTGATCCTCAATGCAGCGATGAGGTGAAAAGGATCCAGCCTGTCCTCGCTGAAGGCAACCAGCCTGATCAAGAGAATCCGCCCAATGGCCAGCATTAATTTTCTGGCACGAGTGTACTGAGTATTTCCGTTTCATGACAACTCCTGGGCGCGGATACTCGGTAATTCATTGCCGAGAGGAGCGCCTGTATTTGTTAGATATGAATATCCATCTGCCCTATGAACCACAGAACAGTATTTGTAGCTAATCCCCAGGACTATACCGGTAGCAGTCGATACATTGAAACTCCCGGATGCCCTGACGGCTACCTTGCCGTCATAAGTACCTGTCTTCTTCCCGTAAGGGACAACTGCTCTGACAATATCTCCAGTCCTGAAACCTTTGACTACACGAGCTGTCTTAGCAGAAGTCCGGGGGAATCCGAACCTGTCCATCCGACACATCTGNNTCTCTCCGACACAGGCAGCGTCAATCCAGTGGGCTTTCGGATATCCCTGCTGTGTCCGGTTGAACTTTGTCCTACCGCCAGACCAGAACGACACCGGCAATCCTAATGATTTAAGTGCATTACCGATGGCGTAGCGAGTAGTGTTTACAGCCGCTGCGTCTTTGAGCGGTGCGAGTGCAGGCTTCTGCACCTCCGGATGCCCGAACTCGGCAGCGGTGAGATTGTCCTTCTTATGATTACAGCCTTCGCAGGACAGCGTGAGGTTCGAAACCCTATCTGTTCCCCCTCTGGTCTTTGGGATGACGTGTTCAACATGGAGCGGTAAGTTCTTTTTGTTGCAGTAAGCACACTTCCTGCCCCACTTCTCCAAGAGATACTCCTTAAGTTCGTACCCAGCCAGAGTGCCCTGCTGATACTCGACTCCAGAGATCTCAGGGCTGACCATCTTCTGCATGTCGAATCTGACCGTCTCAACCGCTATCGATGCCAGTGGAGCAAACCGTTGCAACCTCAAGGCCCATGTCGTTACATTATGAACCCTGGACAT
>PMYY01000085.1:0-4366 GCA_003170655.1 Nitrospiraceae bacterium | reverse complement strand
TCCTCTGCCCAGATGACAGTCTTGCCTCGCTTTCCATAATCTGCAACAACCACGATTCCAGTGACTTTACTGCCCGGATCAACCTTAAACTCGACCGGCTGAGTATCGCCGTCCGTACGATCCTTGAGAATAATCGTGAATGGGGACTTTCTGTGTACCGCTGCTTTTTTCTCCCGTAACAACATCTAAGCCCTTACGGGAGTGCAGGGCATTAACTGCTGTCTCGTATTGCTCACCACTAAGACTCTTTGCATTGGACTACTCCCTTAATCTCCGATTACGCGGGTAATGTTCGCCTCGGCAATGTTATCCGGCGGTTTGCATGCAGACAGCACTGGTTTAGCTCTTACGCCAGTTTAACTGTCTGCCGCAGTGCCTGGGACTGGCAAGTATCCCAGGGTGCCTATGTATTCGTCGGTAACGTAGTTTTTACTACACTGAGCCTGGTCAACTAGAGCATGCTTTCACATGCTCGGGTTTTTTCAACCCGAGTGGTTGACGTATGTTTATTCCTTTCAAAAGTTATTGATGATGATTTAAGGTATCATAGTTGGCCGATAAATTTCAGACCCGCAGTCGTAGGTCGATTGAAAAAAAAGCATGCATCCGATATCATGTTTATACCAAAGCTCAGGAGGCCAACGTGCAAAACATCATAAAAAATCTGATCCAGAAGAATAAAACAAAAATTATCCTTGCCGTCCTTGACGGACTCGGCGGACTGCCGATAAACGGCAGGACTGAGCTTGAAACGGCCCTGACCCCCAATCTAGATGGACTTGCAAAGGTGTCGGCCTGCGGCCTCCATATGCCGGTCGGATACGGCATCACTCCCGGCAGCGGGCCGGGACATCTGGGGATATTCGGATACGACCCAGTTGAATGCATGATCGGAAGAGGTATACTTGAAGCCCTTGGGCTGGGGATGGAGGTGCGGAAGACCGATGTTGCCGTCAGGTGCAACTATGCGACTATAAAAGACGGGATTATCATCGACAGAAGGGCGGGCAGAATTCCGACAGATTATAACAGGAAGCTTACCGATAAATTGCAGCAGGAGATAAAGCGTATCGATGATGTCGAGATCATATTTGCCGCCGGGATGGAGCACAGAATTGCCGTCGTAATGCGTTTTCCGGAAGCGTTGGAGCCGGGCTCGGCCGATGTCGAGGACACGGACCCTCAGAAAGAGGGGATGCCGCCTCTGGCCCCACGACCGAATACTGACAATGCTGAAAAAGTAGCAGTAGTAGCGGCAAAGTTCATCGAGAGGACCCATCAGGTGCTGAAAGAAGAAGAAAAAGCGAATTACCTTATGATGCGTGGTTTTTCGGGCACGCCTCATATCCCCACGTTCGAAGATGCCTTTGGGCTGAAGGCTTTGGCTATCGCCACATATCCCATGTATCGGGGACTCGCAAAGATCGTAGCAATGGATACGCCTCCGCTCGAAGGGAGCGTAGAGGACCAAGTGAAGTTTATGGAAGCGAAGTTCGACGCTTACGACTTTTTCTTTCTGCATGTGAAGAAAATAGACTCCTACGGAGAAGACGGCAACTTTGACGGTAAGGCTGCAAGGATAGAGGAATTCGACGAGCTTTTACCGCGGATCATGGCCCTGAATCCCGATGTGCTTGTCATAACCGGAGACCACTCAACCCCTGCCATTATGCGGGGCCACAGTTGGCATCCCGTGCCTGTTTTGCTTAAATCGCCATATGTTTATGGCGGACTCTGTGCCGCATTTTCAGAGCGCGAATGCACGAAGGGGGAACTTGGCATATTCCCTGCCGTCAACTTGATGCCGCTTGTGCTCGCCAATGCATTAAGATTGAAGAAATTCGGGGCATAATGAGATAACCCGGCTGCATTTAGAGCCGAAAATTCTTGACTTTAGACCCCTCAAAGTTTTAATGTTAATATCGCTTCAAGGGAACGGGCAGTTAGCTCAGCCGGTAGAGCAGAGGCCTGAAAAGCCTCGTGTCCGCAGTTCGATTCTGCGACTGCCCACCATTTTTTTCTTCCCTAACCTTCCCGCGATTCCTCCTATTCAAGGTTGTGCAATAATTGTGTCATCGTTTCAATCCCGGCTGGAAACACGGCTTGACACGGCTGGAAAAATGGCTTGATTATTTTGCTCGTTCTGGTAAACTTTAACTGTGTCCTGTTGCACAGACAGCCCGACACCTTTAAGCGGAAGCAAAGGGGGCAAAAAGATGGGTTTGTTCCGGAGTATCTTCAAAAAGCGAACGGAAGATTCGTATTATGAGAAAAGACGAAGGCCGAGACTGGATTGTTCCTTATCCACCGAATTCACCGATGCCAAGGGCAATTCATGGAGTTGCAGGATTGTCGATATGAGTGAAAACGGCTTCGGAATTACCACAGGGGCAAACCTGAGAATTGGAAATACCCTGACCATTGTCCGGCCCTGCGTTGAAGCGAAAGTTGTTTGGGCCGACGAAAACAAGGCGGGCTTAAGAATTATCCTATAAGCTGCGTTGCCACCACGATAAAAGAATAGTCGCGATTATCACGCCATTCCTTAATTTTAGGGTTTTGGAGGGGATGCAGGCGCGTTGGCATTCCCATTGGTCTGGGGAGGTGTCGGATCGCCTAGATTCGACATGGGAATTGTTTTCTTGTGCTTCTCCAGATTTATTTCTTTTCCAACATTCTTGAATAATTCATAATAGTCGTTCGTCATTTTGTCAGCGTCAGTCTGATTTCTGATAACCCTGGGCGTAAGAAGTATTAGAAGTTCCTGGCGTGTAGACTCATCGCCTGTCTGGCCGAACAGGGCACCGAGTACAGGTAGCTTACTAAGCACGGGAATGCCGCTCCTGCTTAAGGAAGTGGTTTCATTGACAAGCCCGCCAATAACTATAGTTTCACCGTCCTGCGCGACCAGATTAGTTGTCACTTCATTCTTTGTGATAACGAATTGGTCGGTACCTAAAATATTCTGCGTGTTCGCCGAGGACACCTCCTGGGAGAGTTCCAGAGATATAAGCCCACTATCGTTGATCTGTGGTTTTACCTTGAGAATTGTCCCGACATCTTTATACTGGATTGTTGATGTAGTCGTATTCGTCACTTGTGTGCCGGTTGTGGTAAGTGGTGATGATGTGGTTGAAGTAGCGATCGGGATCTGCGAGCCTACCTGTATCCTCGCCTCACGATTATCAGCGACCAGCAGATGGGGAGCAGAGAGTATTTTTGCCTTGCCGGCAGTGACATCGGCTTCAATTGCAAGCCTGACGTTCCCTGTCGGATCTGTAGCAGTGTACCCGAAAGTGCCTGCAGCAAGTCCGGCCAATCCCTGGAATCCTAACGGACCGCCGAGGGTGACAGGCTTGGTGAAAGGCTTGATTTGTAGTTTAGTAGCATTAATATTGAGGTTCCAGCGCAGTCCGTAAGTAAGATTATCAGTTAGGGTTACGGATGCAACAACAGCTTCGATCATGACTTGGCGCGGAACGCTGTCTATCTGTTTAATTGCCCCGAGTATAACTGAATAATCTGCCGGAGATGCGAAGATTACGAGTGTATTGGACACTTCATCGGAGATGATCTTAGTGCTTGGAGCAACCAATTGTTCGCCTGTTGAAGAACCCGACATCATCGTTGTCCCGGTAGGGCCTGGCCTTGGGACGTTTGGCGATGTCCCCACCGCGCCGGTCTGCGGTCCGCCTCCTGTTGTTGTCTTTACAGAAGAGCTTGAAGAGCTCGAGCTTGATGCAGAGCCTCCGAGCAAGACCTGCTGAAGGATTTTTGCGACATGCTCGGACTTGCTGTTCTGCAATGGGTAGACATAAATCTTAGACCTGGATGCGTCCTTATATGTGTCAATATCGAACATGGAAACAACTTGAAGGAGCCTTCTGACATTTGAGTCAGAATCGGCAATTATCAGCATGTTCCTTTTTACAATGTCATGGATTACGCCGCCCTGGGTCAGAAGAGGGGTGAGGATATTCGCCATGTCCGTTGAATTGACGAAGGTGAGGGGAACCACCTGCAGTATTGCGGTGCCCTTGAGTTCAACTGAATCGGGATTATTGCCGAAGCGGATGGGGGCAGGCTCTTTCGCGATATTGGCTATAGGGATGATCCGATAGAGTCCGCTTTCCTCAACAACTGCTATGCCGTTTAGGCGTAAAATAATCTCCATGATCGGAAGTATATTATCGCGCGGGATCGGGGTTGTAGTGCGGAAATTGACCCTGCCCTTGACCTGAGAGTCTATGATGTAATTCACCCGCAAGACCTCCCCGAAGACGGTCTGTATGACCTCGAAAACATCAGCGTCATCGAAAAAGAAGCTCGATCCGCCGGCTGATGGAGAGACCCTGGCTTTCCCGGC
>PMYY01000073.1:5560-24620 GCA_003170655.1 Nitrospiraceae bacterium | reverse complement strand
GAGCACGATGACCTTCTGAAGTCCGTTCTTTCCGCATTGCGCGAAATCCTCGGAAACGTCGATCCAAAGCGCATCGAGGCTATCACTCTGAGCACGACCCTAACGACTAATGCCCTGCTTGAAGAAAAGGCCGACCGGGTCGGGGTCATAGTCTCATCCGGCCCAGGAGTCGATCCNNCGGATAGGCGATGCGTATTTCGTGGTCGACGGGTCGATCGATCACCGCGGCGAGGAACGCAAGCCCCTCGACAGGCAGCAGCTTGAAGAGGCTGTGGCGAGCTGTAGAGAGCAGGGGATAAGGGCTTATGCCGTGGCAACGAAGTTTTCGACACGTAATCCCAGCCATGAACTCCGCATGGAATCCATTATCGACAGGGATGCTGATGTAATAACAGCCGGAAATCGTCTTTCGGGTGGGCTCAACTTTCCGAGGCGTATCAACACTGCTTATTTTAATTCCGCTGTCTGGCGCATATTTAACGAATTTGCATACGCTGTCGCGGAGGGCATCTGCGAACTGGGGCTCGACGCGCCTATCAATGTTCTCAAGGCGGACGGGGGAACGATGACGTTCGCTGCTTCCCGCAATGTCCCAGTGCAATCGATCCTTTCTGGACCGGCCGCCAGCATTATGGGAATTGCTGCATTGTGCGAGATCGACCGTGACGCAGTTGTCCTCGATATTGGCGGGACATCAACGGACATAGCTGTTTTTGCCGCGGGGTCGCCGCTCATCGAGCGAGAAGGCATCTCGCTTCATAGCAGGCCTACACTCGTACGTTCCCTTAAAACTGAATCTATCGCCGTCGGGGGCGATTCAATTCTTCGCATCAGTAGCGGCAAAGTCACGGTCGGACCGGACCGTTCCGGACCATGCATGGCAGCCGGCGGTAATCGCCCGGCACTGCTCGATGCACTTAACATCGCAGGTGAGACGGCATTTGGTGATGTAGAGGCATCGCGCCGGGGGATCTCAGATCTTGCACTGAAAGCAGGAAGCTCTTCGGGAGAAATAGCCAGGGAAGCCATAGACAAAGCTGTTCAAGCTATTACAGCAGCGGTGCGATCTATGATTGATGAGACCAATGAACGACCGCTTTATACCGTTCATGAGCTTTTGCATGCCGAGAAAATAGTTCCCTCCAGGCTCTTTATCATTGGTGGGCCTGCGGTTGCCTTTTCCAGGAGCTTGTCGCAGGCCTTAGCCCTCGAAACGACCGTGCCGAAGCTCCATGGAGTTGCAAATGCAATAGGGGCGGCACTTACCCGCTCGACAATGGATATCGAACTCTTTGCCGATACCGAACGCGAGGTCCTTCTAGTGCCGCGCCTCTCGGTGCAGAAATCGATAGGCAGGAACTATTCGCTCGAAGATGCCCGGCTCGCGGCGGAACAATATCTTCTGGCATCTGTGGAGGCTGCAGGCGCAGCAGATGTGCAGGTCGTCGAGGCGTCAACGTTCAATATGATGCACGGATCGCGCATGGCCGGCAGGAACATCAGGGTCCGAAGCCAAATAAAGCCGGGCCTTATTCAGTCTTATCTGAATAGCGTGAGGTCGTCGTGTTAAAGGCCAAAAACAGGTTGGGCATTGTCTTCTTCCCGGCATATGACTGGGCCATAAGCCCGGCCCATCCCGAAAGGGAAGAAAGGCTGCTTTACACGCAGGACCAACTTCAGGAAGAAGGCGTCTTCGACATCGAAGGGATCACAGAGCACAAGCCCGATGTCGCCCAGCCGGACGATGTATCACGAGTGCACTTCTGCATTCCAAACGTCCTTGCCGTGACAACAGAATCACATATGATCTCGGCTGGAGGCGCCATAAAGGCTGCACGGCTCGTCATGGAAGGAGCTGCCGACAAGGCATTCGCCCTTGTCAGACCTCCGGGACATCACGCAATGAAGGTGGTGCATGGAAGCAGGGGCTTCTGCAGTATCAACATCGAGGCGGTAATGATTGAGCATATCCGAGAGCATTATGGGCAGAAACGTATCGCCATCGTCGACACCGACTGCCACCACGGAGACGGGACACAGGACATCTATTGGCACGACCCGAATACGCTCTTCATTTCGATCCACCAGGACGGTAGGACCTTGTATCCCGGCACCGGCTTCATCGAAGATAGCGGTGGACCGAATGCCCGCAACAAAACAATCAATATTCCATTACCTCCTGAAACGTGCGATGAAGGATTCATCCACGTGATCGACAATGTCGTGCTGCCGATATTGGCCGACTTCAAGCCGGACCTCGTCGTCAACTCCGCAGGCCAGGACAACCACTATTCCGACCCCATCACGAACATGAAGTTCACGGCCCAGGGCTACGCGCTTCTGAATCAAAAGCTGAATCCGCACATAGCCGTGCTGGAGGGGGGGTATTCGATCCAAGGTGCCCTGCCCTATGTGAATTGCGGGATTGCGCTTGCCATGGCAGGGCTCGATTTCAGCGCCCTTCGGGAGCCTGATTATGATCCTGTGTGGCTTAAGCAGGATAAGAGCGTGACTGAGCGTATTACGCAGGTGAGCGAAAAGGTCCTTGAACAATATTTCGGCCCGGCGCAATCGCGACAGTTCGAGCCGGGTACCTTCGTGACCCGCGAAAAGGATATATTCTACGACACCGATATGATCAGCGAGCATCAGCGCGAATTGGTTATGGTGTGCTACGATTGTGCCGGACTGATAGTCGTCAAGACGAGTTCCACTGTTAACTCCCCTGCGGTCTGCATTGAGGTTCCTCTTGGCGCCTGCGACCGCTGCAGAGACGAAGGCATACGCATACTGGAAGAGGCCCGCAAGGACGGTGATTACCGGCATATCAAGTTCATCAACCGCCGGGACAAGATCTACCTCCCTTGACATTCTCCCCGACTGAACGGTGAGGATTCTCAGCTTCCGATACTTCCGAAGGGGCAAGCACATTATGCAACGCGCCGAGACCTTACTTCCTGCTTCAACGAGCGGTCTGACGACACAGTCTCTCCGTGCCCTATCTGAGCAGCACCCCTTTCGGGACAGGCTAACCGGGAGAGTCCCTCTCTTATTAATAGCACGTTCTTTGCTGCGTTCGTATCTGCGTTCTCTGTGTGACCGCAACTTTGACAGTGGAATACTGCTTGCGAAGGCCTGTTATCTGCGTCTACTCGTCCACACTCTGAGCATTTCTGACTCGTATACTGCTTTGAGAGCTGCCCTCCTTAAGTCGGTTTAACGATGCCCCCGATTGCAGATAGCAGGGTCTTTCCTTGCCGGTGTGGCCGACGATTGAAGCAAATTTCCCCTTGTCGATAGAGAGACAATTAGTCTTCCCTCAAGTCTGCTATTTCCCGTGATATACTGATAACTAAGATGACGGGACAACAACAAAGTATCTCGATAGCGGGAAAAGCTTTATTCCTAGTCTTTTTGGTATGTCTTCTGGCATTCTGCTTCGACTCAGTGCCGCAGAAATCGTTCGGAAATATTCCCGACGCGTCCACGGCACTGAAGGAAAACGCCGTTGCCCGCAAGACCAGGATTGTCATCAAGAATATCANNCTACCTTCGACGGCCAACGGCAATATTACGAACGGTTCTGCTGAAATCGTTCTGCAGGGATCACGGCAAACAATTATAGTGCGGAGCGGGAATATTACAATCCGTGACTTCTCTTCGGAGCATGGCGGTAAAGTGATCTTTAGCGGCGGGGTCAATTACGAACTCGGAGATAAGAATATGACCGGCCTAAATGGCAGTGCAACAGCCTCTCTCGACATAACGGCGTTTAAGCCTACCCTTGCCGGAACGGGCACTTTGATCGCCGCTATCGACCGCGGATCGCATGGCCGGTTTTCTTTTCAGCATCTATCAGCAAAGGTCCCCTTCTCATTGGGCGAAGATGAACTTACGCTCAAAGCTGCTGAATTTGTAATTGGAGAACTGAAGGACTCTTCACTCAAGCAGACGCCCGAGGTCAAGGATGTCCATCTGGGTGGAGATATCTTATATTCCTTCAAGTCCGGTACAGTTTCGACCGGATCAATGAAAGGCAGCATTCCGGCAGGGGGGTTCGCAGGCTCACTCGTCGCTGTCCTGAGAGAACCGATGAACTTCAAGGGCTCAATCGCGACGCCATCTCTAGACCTTGCGAAAATAACTGAAACAGTGAAGGCGTATCTGCCGCCCGATTACCGAACCTGGTCAGTACTAGGGAAGGCAGCCGCACAAACTGATTTTACTGGGTCCTACGCGCGAAAAGCGCTCACCATCAAGGGCAGTCAGCGGGTCACTGTTAGCGGAGGGGGCCTGAGTTCTCAGGACGGAACAAAGGCGGCCCAGGGTGTTCAGACAGATGCAGACATTACCTTCGGCTATGCCTCTGCTCCGGAAAGGCTCGAATTCTCGATGCACAGCACACTGTCCGGCGGCGAGTTCCTCTGGGGCACTTACTATGCGGATTTTTCGGGTGACACTGCAAAAGCGGACGCGAGCGGGGATTTTAGCTTCAGTGGGGAAAAACCGTTTACCTTCAGTGCCGGAACCGACCTTTTCGGCGCCGGATCGGTCAGAGTATCTGGATTGGGGCATATCGGCGAGCAGAATATTTCGATCGATGCAAAGGATATCGCTCTGCAGAAACTTTCGGCGGTTTTCTTTGACGCCTATCTTAAACAGAATATCGCTTCGCTGGCCGGACTCGGTGTTGCAGGGAGCGCCTCGCTTGGCGTGAAGATCCACAGGAAAAGTTTCCAGACGGATCTGAGCGGGCTTATCGCAATTGATGCTGCATCTTTAACGATCCCAGCTCAAAAGGTAGTTATTTCGGGATTACACCTGAATCTGCCGTTCGGCCTAGGATATCCGAAGGCAATGTCATCGGATGAAGCTACCCGGGGGCTCTTCGAAATCAAGTCAGCTGAACAGGACCGGATCAGGATGCACGATGTAAGCATCCCTATCCTGCTTTCGCGAAATAATCTGCGGATGCCTGAAGACGCGGTCATTCATGTGGCGCGCGGCGATGTCATAATTACAGGCTTTGCCGCCGACGACATCCTTTCGCCCGGCCGCAAGATATCTTGCGGTTTCAGGATTAATAATGTGAATCTCAGGCCGATCCAAAGGAGCTTCACGCTTTCCCCAATCACCGGCACGATAAGCTCGTACTACCCGAAGGTGGAATATTACCGCGACGCTTTGACTGCTGACGGCAGCACAAAAGTTGCGATCTTCGGAGGAGAGATAGAAATGGGCGATGTTTCGATCGAACGGTTATTCTCAGCATCGAGAAAGATAGATGCAGACATCTCTTTCAAGAATATAAACCTCGAACAGGCAACCGAAAAGATCGCAATCGGGAAAATTACTGGGATCATCCAAGGGTCTCTCAGAGGCTTCGAAATGGAATACGGCCAGCCGACACGGTTTGTGCTGGACATCGACTCTGTAGACACCAGTGGAGTGTCGCAGAGTATCAGCGTCGAAGCGATACAGAACATCTCCATCATCGGTACGGGAGTGGGGATGTCGGGTGTACTGAACCGTGGCATAATGAGCTTTTTCAAGGATTATCCGTACAGCCGCATAGGCATACAAGCCAAGCTTGAAAACGACGCTTTCACAGTACGCGGTAAGATACGTTCGGGTAGCAACGAGTACCTTGTAAAGAGGGGCTTTCTGAGAGGTGTTGACGTTGTCAACCAAAATCCGGACAATAAGATAAGTTTCAAGGATATGCAGGAGAGACTGACACGCATCTTCGAATCAAGAAAGGCCGGCGGAGCACCGGTCGTGCAATAAGTTTACTGCACCTGTATTCGAGGTCGTGGTAACTCCCCTGCAATAAATATTTTTTTCAATGCACTAAGGAGGCTTTCATGAAAAAGAATCTCATATGGGCAGTGGCGACATGTCTTGTTTTCATCGGGGCTTGTGTGACGGTCAATATCTATTTCCCGGCTGCTGCAGCGCAAAAGGCAGCGGATAAGATAATCGACGAGATACAAGGCACGGACCAGAAACCTGCAGAGCAGCCGCAGAAGATGCCGGACCAGAAGCCTGTACAGGGGAGCTGGCTCCATGAAGAACTGAGATGGATTTCATTCGGACCATCTTCTGCTTTTGCTGCTGAAGCGGACCTTGAAATTTCGACTCCGGGTATTCTTGCCGTCAAGGAGTCGATGAAGGCCAGATATCAGCAGCTCAAACCTTATTTCGATAGCGGAGTCCTCGGATTGGCTAACAGCGGGCAGATAGCGATCAGGGATGCATCAGCGCTGCCGCTCAAGGAAAAAGCGACCCTGAACAGCCTCGTCGGTCAGCAGAACAAAGACTTTATGTCTCTTTACCAGGAGATTGCCAGAGCAAACCACTTAAGTCCTGACGCCGTGCCACAGTTGCAGAAAACCTTTGCCGACAGGTTGCGCGCTAAGGCCCAGCCGGGACGGTGGATCCAGACCGACGACGGGGCCTGGGTGAAGAAATAGGGTAAGGTTTTCTTGAGAGAAATTACTATAGGAAATATCACGGCAGGCGGCAATAATCCCCCACTGATTATTGCCGGCCCCTGCGTGATCGAGAATGAGGAAATAATCTTTCACACAGCCCAAAGGCTCAAGGAGATCTGCCTGTCAGTGGGCCTCCCCTTTGTATTCAAGAGTTCCTTCGACAAGGCAAACCGAACATCCGTTACCTCTTTCAGGGGACCGGGCATTGAGAAGGGGTTGAGACTGCTTGCAGAAGTCAAGAGCAGGGTCGCTGTACCGGTAATTTCCGACATCCATTCCATCGAGCAGATACGGCCCGCCGCAGAAATCCTCGATATCATCCAGATCCCGGCCTTTCTTTGCAGGCAGACGGACCTTCTCGTCGCTGCATCGAATACCGGCAAGCCGGTCAGCGTGAAGAAGGGCCAGTTTCTGGCGCCTTGGGACGTGCAGAACATTATCGGCAAGTTTACCTCCACTGGAAACGAAAAACTAATGTTGACCGAGCGCGGCACGACATTCGGCTACAACAATCTCGTCGTCGACTTCAGGTCGTTCCCGATAATGCGCTCCTTCGGCTATCCGGTTATTTTCGACGTGACCCACAGTCTTCAGCTGCCGGGCGGCCAAGGAGGCTGTTCCGGCGGCCAGCGTGAATACGCCGGCACTCTTGCGCGTGCAGCTGCGGCGGCTGGTGTCGACGGCTTTTTCATGGAGGTCCATCCCGATCCCGACATTGCACTGTGCGACGGTCCGAACATGATCCCGCTAGACGAAGTCGAAAAGCTTCTTCGCGACATAAAAAAGATAAGCTCTATCGCTGAATACTAATTTTATTCTGTCACGGTTACCCGGCATGCTGTTGCTGTGGTGTGCGCCTTTGAGCGTGATGAATTAGTCCCGCATCACAAGAAGAAATTCTCGTAAATGAATAAGCTTATTATCGCAGGAATGTTTGCCCTGGCCACTAGCGCGCCCCTGAGAACCCAGACATCGCGCTCAAAGGCGCTCACCACAGCAGCAGCACGGTACTTTCATCTCTATCTTCACAGCATTTTTTCAACTTCTTAATATATAATTAAAGAGATTCTCTACAGGAAAGGACTCCAGCATGCAATCGATACTTAATTCACGGGATATCAGCTACCTTAAAGAGAGGGCCAGAGAGATGAGGATCGAGATCCTCAAGATGCTGGAAAAGTCTGGCTCGGGCCATACGGGCGGCTCTCTTTCGGCTACAGATATCGTCGCAGCACTCTATTTCTACAAGATGAAGCACCGTCCGGATAATCCGGACTGGGCTGGGCGCGACCGCTTCATCCTTTCGAAGGGCCACGCTGCACCCTTGCTTTATACAACCTTGGCGCTCACCGGCTATTTCGACAAGTCGCTTCTCGACTCACTCAGAAGGGTCGGCTGCCCGCTCCAGGGCCATCCCTCCTCGAAGATGCTCAATGGCGTCGAGATCTCCACAGGTTCCCTTGGACAGGGTTTGTCAATTGCTAACGGAATCGCAATGGGACTGCGGTTGGATAAAAACCCGTCTAGAGTATATTGTCTCCTCGGTGACGGCGAGACGCAGGAAGGTCAGGTATGGGAAGCAGCAATGTCGGCTAGTCATTACCGCCTCGATAACCTTTGCGCCTTTGTGGACCTGAATGGTCTGCAAATAGATGGAAGATGCTGCGATGTCATGAACATCGAACCGGTAGGCGACAAATGGAGGGCCTTCGGCTGGCATACGCTATCGATAGACGGCCATGACATGCAGGCAATTGTGGATGCCCTGGATGAGGCCGAAAAAGTGAAAGGGAAGCCTTGCATGATCCTCGCCAAGACGGTAAAGGGCAAGGGGGTCTCCTTCTTTGAAGGCAAAGCAGAGTACCATGGGGTCACTCCGACAAAAGAAGAACTCGAACTCGCGATAAAGGAACTAAGTTGATATGGGAAGCAGAGACCAGGAACAAAAAACACAGAATACCGATTTTGCCGGGCAGGCAGTCGCTACCAGGGACGCTTATGGGGCTGCGCTTCTCGAACTCGGCAAGAGCAATAAAAATATAGTCGTACTCGATGCAGACCTGTCGGGCTCGACCAAGACCAAGGGCTTTTCCAAGGCATTCCCGGAAAGGTTTTTCAATATGGGCATATCCGAGCAGGACATGATCGGCACCGCCGGCGGTCTCTCGCTCACGGGTAAGGTCCCGTTTGCTTCTACCTTCGCTGTATTTGAAACAGGAAGGGCTTGGGAGCAGATCAGGCAAACGCTCTGTTATTCTCATCTGAATGTAAAACTTGCCGCAACCCACAGTGGCATCACCGTAGGCGAAGACGGCGCATCGCACCAGTCTCTCGAAGATATCGCCCTTATGCGGGTCCTGCCCGGCATGACCGTAATTGTGCCGGCCGACGGCTTCGAGACAAAGCAGGCAATCGACGCAGCTGCGGAATTCGAAGGCCCTGTTTATATAAGGCTCGGCCGGTCAAAGGTGCCTGCGGTAATGCCCAAGGACTATAAATTTCAGATCGGCAAAGCTTACACCTATTCCCTTGGTAAGGACGCTACGATTGTGGCGGCTGGCATCATGGTTTCCGCCGCGCTCGAAGCAAAGGAGATACTCTCAAAGGAAGGCATCGACGCCGGTGTCATCAACATGTCTACCATAAAACCTTTGGACGGCGGGGCACTGCTGGCGGCAGCCGACAAGTCAAAACTCATCCTCACTGCTGAGGAGCATTCCATCATCGGAGGGCTCGGCAGCGCTGTGGCGGAATTCCTTTCGGAGAACCATCCGGTCAAGGTAGTCAAAATCGGCATGCGTGATACCTTTGGCTGTTCCGGGCCGCCGAAGGAGTTATTGCAGCTCTACGGACTCACTGCAGCCAATATGGCGGAGACCATCAAAGAAAGTTTGAGATGATATCATTTCAGAACGCTACGAAATATTATGAAAATAAGCCTGTCTTAAAAAACATAGACCTCTCGGTCTCGAAAGGGGAGATGGTCTTTCTTACCGGCCCCACAGGCGCTGGGAAATCGACTCTCCTCAAACTTCTCTATGCCTCCGAACTGCCGGATGAAGGGGAAGTCACTGTCGGCGACTTTAACATAGGACGACTTCGGCCTGCCGAGATCCCCCTGCTCAGGCGAAGCATTGGAGTTGTCTTCCAGGATTTCAAGCTTCTCGAAAACCTGACCGTTTACGATAATATCGCCCTTGCACTTCGTGTAAGGGGACGTAAGGAAAAGGACATCAAGGGATTGGTTCTGGAAATCCTGAAGAACGTTCACCTGCGGCACAAGTCCGACAATTATCCCCTGACACTTTCCGGTGGAGAGCAACAGAGAGTTGTAATAGCAAGGGCGATGGTTTCTGAACCCTCTGTGTTGCTGGCTGACGAACCAACAGGCAACCTCGACCCCGATACTTCAAAGCATGTCGCAAGGCTTTTCTATGAAGCGAACATTCATGGAACGACAATCCTCATAGCTACGCATAACAGGGAGATGTATAAGAACACCGGCAAACGGGTCGTAAGGCTCGAAAACGGTGTCTTGCTGGGGGAGGAGATCGGCTGATGGAGCATCTCTCATATTCGACAAGGACCGCCTTCCACAGTCTCATGAAGGAGAAATGGATCAACCTGCTCTCCAGCCTTACCGTGGCGGCAAGCCTGCTGGTCAGCGCGATGGCCATCATAACCATATTCAACCTTGAGAATTTTACCCGCACTCTGCCGGAACGTTTTACCATGGTAGTTTATCTTCAGGACTCGGTATCGCCGGAGGACACCCAGAAGCTTATCGGGCAGCTGAAGAATAAAGATTATGTCTCAGGTACAAAATACATATCGAGGGACCAGGCCCTCAATGAGATGAAGCGCACGCTAAAAGATGTTAGCAACGTCCTGGAAGGTCTTGATGAGAACCCTCTCTCCTCTTCGATCGAGCTGAAGCTAAAGAAAGAAAGCGTCACGGCCCCGGCAGTCAAAAAAATCTCCGAAGAGCTAAAGAAGATGCCCAGCGTCGGCGACGTTTATTATGAGGCAAAGATCGCCGAGACGGTCTATCTGCTGAAGACCTCGATAGAAAACATGAGCATAATTATCCTATGCATTATAAGCTTCGTTGTGCTCTTCGTCATCTCGAGTACGGTCAAGATATTATTGTACCGCAGAAAGACAGAGATCGAGATCATCAAACTCCTCGGCGCCACCGGCGGATTTATAAGAGCACCTTTTCTCATCGAGGGCGGAGTCATCGGCTTTTTCGGGGGCATATTCGCGTCGATCGGAGCCACAGTCTTCTACTACTCGCTGACGACAAGCTTCAGCGCCTTTATGCCTATATTAAAGACGATGGTCCTGCCCGTGGAAATCGTCGTCCTGCTGCCTATTGCAGGACTAGTGATGGGTGTAATCGGGTCGCTCATCTCGGTGGGCCGACTCAGGCTTTAAAAATCTATGTTTAAAAAATGCGTCGCATTATTTTCAAGTACCGCCATTCCCGCCCTCTTCGCTTTTCTGGTATTTTCATTGCTTGCATGTTCCAGTTCAGTTGCCAACGCCGCTAATGTGCGCGAGGATTACAACAAGGTCCAGAGGGACATTCGGAAGCAGAAAAAGAAGCTCGTACAGGCAACTCGAGTCGAGAGGTCGGTTATCATCGAGTTGAGAAGGATCGAGTCCGAGTTGAACGACCTGGACGAACAGATGAACGCTACGAAGAAACAGATCGGTACGCTGAAGGCCGGTATATCTTCTCTCGAAGCAGATGTAGCAGCTAATTCCAGGAGCATCGACTCTCAAAGAGCCCGACTCAGAATGCGTCTCCGCACACTCAGCAGAATAAACACAGAGAAAGAGGTAATCCTTATGCTGCTCAGCGGCGAGGACCCATCCATTATCCTGAGAATCTCAAGGTCGCTCAGCGATATATCCAACCGATATGGCGAATCGATAAAGAATTATCGCGAGGAACTAGGGAGGCTCAGCGCAAAGAAGAAGAAACTGAACGATTTTGTGAACAACCTCAAGACAGAAGAACGAGAACTGGCAGGACTTGAAGATTCTGCCAAAGCGAAGAAGAAGGAGAAAGAAAACCTTCTGGCTGGGGTCAGAAAAGAAAAGGACACTTATCAGCGGATGATCCAGGAGCTTAAGGACGATGCCGAAAGGCTTTCGAAGATCATAAAAGAGTCCGATAAACATGAGAAACCGACTGCCGGGAAAAAGAAGACTAAAAAAACACAGTCGGTCCAAGAGGAACTTCCGGCCGATAGCCCCTTCACAAGGCTGAAGGGACATCTTCCCTGGCCTGTCAACGGGAAGATAGCTATCAGGTATGGATCACAGGTCGACCCCCTCTTTAATCTGCCTGTTTTCAGGAGCGGAATACATATCAAAACAGCTGCAGGTACGCCTGTGTCTGCGGTATATGAAGGAAAGGTTGTCTATGCAGCCGACCTGAAAGGGTATGGCAAGCTAGTGGTCGTCAGCCATGGCGGCAGCTATCATACGCTCTATGGGAATCTCTCAAAGATTTTTTTAGAGAATGGCGCTATAATAAAAGAGGGTGAGGCGATAGGAGATGTAGGAGAATCGACCGCACTCGGAACGAGCGGACTATATTTCGAAATAAGGTATAAGGGCAAACCACTTGACCCACAGCAATGGCTCAGTAAATCCGGAGGATAATAATGCATTCCAAGAAAAAGCTGCTGATAATTACCGCTGTCGTCATCGGAGTTCTCGGTGCGGCGCTTGCTGTAGGAGTTGTGAGTTCCCAGATCGTAAATGCGCAGGGAACGTATGAAGATTTAAGGTCCTTTGTGGATGTCCTGAATGTAATCAAGAAGAATTATGTCGACGAGGTCAAGACAAAAGACCTCGTCAGCGGCGCTATAAAAGGGATGCTGTCCTCACTCGATCCACATTCGGGGTACATGAGTCCCGAGGCATTCAAAGAGTTCCAGGTCGAGACCAAGGGCGAGTTCGGCGGACTGGGCATCCAGATATCGATGAAGGACAGCATTCTTACCGTTATCGCCCCCATTGAAGATACTCCGGCATACATGGCCGGTATCAAGGCCGGTGACAAGATCCTGAAGATTGACGGCGAGTCGACGAAGAACATGAGCATACAGGATGCAGTATCTAAGATGCGCGGCCCCAAGGGCAAACCCGTTACACTAAACATATTCAGGGAAGGCTGGACCGAACCGAAGGATATCCCCATTGTCAGGGATATTATCAAGATAAAGAGCGTCAAGTCCAAAATGCTCAAGGATGATATCGGATACATCAAGCTCACGCAATTCCAAGAAATGACTTCTGACGACCTTACCAAGGCTCTCAAGGACCTGAAAGAGAAGGGGATGAAGTCGATCATCCTCGACCTTAGAAACGACCCAGGCGGCTTGCTAAACAGCGCAGTCGATGTGGCGGGACAGTTCCTGCCGCCCAAAAAGCTTGTCGTATACATCAAGGGCAGGACCGGAGATAAGATCGAGTATTTCACCGAGGGGGACGATCCCACATATACCGACCTTCCCATGGTAGTCTTGGTGAACCAAGGGAGCGCGAGTGCATCTGAAATCGTTGCCGGAGCCCTCAAGGATTGGAACAGGGCTGTAATCGTAGGCGTCCAGACCTTCGGAAAGGGATCTGTTCAGACCCTTATCCCTCTGAGTGATGGCGCCGGGCTGCGTCTAACAACTGCAAAGTATTATACGCCCAGCGGGGTCAGCATCCAGAACGTCGGCATTACACCGGACATCATCGTCAAGCTTGAAGCGAAGGACGGTAAAGGGATATCCGTGATCAGGGAGAAAGACCTCGAAGGCCACCTTCAAAACGAGAAGAATATACAGGCCCCGGATGATGAAGATAAGGTACCGCTGGAGGTCCAGGAAAAAGACGACGTTCAGCTTCAGAGGGCCATCGATGCTCTGAAGACCTGGGAAGTAATCGACAAGTTGAAGAAAAAGGCCGCTTAAGAATGGGACGGGTCATCTTCGACATCGAAACCGTCGGAGCTGACTTCGATTCGCTCGATCCCGCAGTCCGGGAATACCTGCTGAAGTGGGCTGAAAACGAAGAAGAAGAAGAGAGGATCAAAGAGAGTCTCTCCTTTTACCCTCTTACCGGCGAGATCGTTGCCATAGGTATGCTCAATCCCGACACCGACAAAGGGGCAGTCTATTTCCAGACTCCGGGCGATATGCTCCTGCCCTTTGAGGAGAATAGCATCCGCTATGAATGCGGGACAGAAAAGGAAGTCCTCGAAAAATTCTGGAACACCGTAAAAGCCTACGACCAGATTGTTACCTTCAACGGCAGGGCCTTCGATTGTCCGTTCATCATGGTACGCTCGGCCGTTCATAAGCTAAAGCCGACACGGGATTTGATGCCATACCGATACAGCAACAACGGTAGCCATATCGATCTCTTCGATCAGCTCTCCTTTTACGGCGCTGCGAAACGCAAATTTCCACTCGACATGTGGTGCAGGACCTTCGGTATCAAGAGTCCCAAGGCAGAGGGAATAACCGGATACGACGTAAAGAATCTCTTCAAGGCTAGAAGGTACGTAGATATCGCGAGATATTGCGCTGGAGACTTGACTGCTACAAAAGAAGTCCTTTCAGTCTGGGAAAATTACATTAAATTACAGTAGCGAAAAGGACCGCCCTTTCAGTTGATATCAATTTATTTGCTGCGTTTCACGCGTAGCGCAAGGCGTTGCAGAGGCTACCTTAGGAATCGGCGTCCTCAGGTAATGAACGCCTGTCCAGATTAGGACAGCTGCGAAGATGACCCTCAGTACTGCTTCCGACAGGATCAGTGCCAGGCTTCCGCCGACATAGGTGCCGATGAAAATGCCGGGAATCAAGCCCAACAGTAGTTTCGTTACGACATTGCCGAGCTTCCAGTGAGCGTGGGCACCGACCGCGCCAGCAGGGATCATCGCCAGCAGAGAGCTTCCCTGGGCCACATGCTGGCCCATCCCGGCCATCAATATCATCGCGGGCACCATGATAGTACCACCCCCGACCCCCATCATCCCTGACAGAAAGCCTGTAAATACACCTGTCATCATAAGCACGACAACCTTTGCCCAGCCGGCCGTAACGGGATGTGCAACCTGCGCGAGATAAGGCTTAAGCAGCAGCAGAATGGAGACAAATATCAGGAAACCTCCGAATGATTTCTTGAGTTTCCACTCAGGAAGGGCGTGCGCGAAATGGGCTCCGAATCGGGCCGTAAATATCGCCGTGACCGCAAGGAGAGCCGAGGCAACGATGTCCACCGAGCCCTTCATTGAATAAGTGATTGCACCTGCAATACCCGTAAAAACTAAAGCGACGAGGCTGGTCCCGTGTGCCTGATGCTGTGTGAGCTTTAGTACTCCAACCATCAGCGGAATCATTATGACCCCGCCGCCAAGGCCTACGAGACCGCCGAACATGCCTGCTACAAGACCGATCAGAAGATTAATCATTTATCACCTCATGGTTGTCTAAATCAGTTGTGCTTTGCATCTGCCTCGCTAAGAGTCGCGCTGTGTCGGTCGAGCAGTGCTAGGGTTATGCTTTCTGCACGGACAGCATCGCGGGCCGAAATTGCCTCAAACAGGCTGTCATGCAACATCGCCATCTTGGACTGATCATGATCAGCCGTATCCCAGAGTGTCGTAAGCGCATCTCGGAGTGAAAGTGCAAAAGTCCGATATAAGTCGGAGAGGACTTCATTCCCGGTAGCCTCGGCCAGCGCACAGTGAAATGCAACATCTGCGTCGAGCAAGGCTGGTATGTCATTGCGCGCAAGCGCAGCCCGGCGCGACTTAAGATGACCAAGTATGAGCTTCTGGTCGGCTTTCTTGTGCTGCCTGGCAGCGAGCTGTACAATCTCCAGTTCAAGGATGCGACGTACTGCCTGAACTTCATCGACCTTGGCCCGTCTTAGCCGCTGCCGTAGTGGCTCGCCGCTCGACGGGAAAGAGCGAATATATGTACCGTCTCCCTGCCGCACCTCGAGTATTTCATTATGAGCCAATGCCCGAATCGCCTCGCGAAGCGTTGAACGTCCCACCCCCAGCCCGACCATAAGCTTCGGCTCGGTAGGCAGCTTATCGCCGATCTTGTATATTCCAGAGGCGATCGTATTGCTCAGGTATTCGATTACCTGGTCGACCAGCTGCTGTTTCTTAATCATAATTATAATTCATCATATGATCTTATGTTTATTAATTTTAATTATCGCGGCCTCGCATTGTCAAGTTTCAAGAGTTGATGATGTTTAACATTGAAGCTGCAATAATTATCATCGATACATCGATTTTAATATTGCAGTTGCAGGACGGCCTCTTTGTTCTTACATGGTCTGTGTTTTCGAATAAATAGAACACTTCATCGGAATGAAGTGTTAGTGATGTAACCCGTGTACGGTTGACGGAATCGGAAACAAATTGGGACTAATGCTCATTGCGTCTAGTACTCAGTTACTCACAGGGAAGAAAGTATTACCAGAGGGCATCCTTCTTACACTGGTGAGTAGGAAATCATCGATAGTCTTTGCAAGAATTCACCCTGCCAGTTCTATCGCTTGCATGTCGAAGTCTTTGATGCAATCAGATCGTTGCTGCTGGCTTGGCTCTACTGCAAATCACCGCAAGATTCCTTCACTTTGACACGATGATTACTGAAGTAATCTTACACTTTCGTCCAGCTCCATCAGTTAGCAATCTTAAATTAATAATCTGAGAGATCTCAGAGAAAAACTCGGACTTGACAAGCGGTTATTTTCTTTATATGAAAGAGATCAGGAGGGCTTATGGATAAAACATGTTTAGCAATAGTAGGTACACAAAGACATTTGCTCTGGCCCACGGCTTTAGGGATAGGGATTGCTGTCGCCATGATGTTGTGCATGAGTTATGCCTATGCTACCGCCACAGATATAAAGCAGAAGAGCTACGCTTCTCCTGAGGTAGTTCAGCCGGCCCCGTTCTTTGAAAGCAACCAACGAGGATCAAGCACGACTAAATTGTCGGCCTCCACGACTCATAAAGGTCAGCCACTCACCCTAGAGGCCGTCTGGACTGTGATAGGTCGGCACTCCGCCTCTATGCGGTTCCATCAACGCATCGAGCTCGGTGGCGTCTTGGTCCGCGAAGTTACGTTCGAGCAAATGCCTGGATCTAAGCGGTCTGGCCGAGGTAATAAATCAACTACCGCTATTTCAATGGGGCGAATCGAGATTGTCAATGGGCCCGCAATTCGCGGACCTCGCCATATCATTTTGAAAAACGAAAATGGCTTGATCAAGGGCATTGCAGATGGCCGCATCTTGTCTAAGGGGGAGCTTCGTAACGTCAATAGTTTTTCGGATACGGAACTATCAAACTCTATGCGGGCGCTTGCAGAAAATGCTCACAGCAACCTGCAAAGAGGGCAAAAAGGCGTACGTCGGCCGATGGAGAGCAATGCGTGTGACAACTGCAACAACGACTGCGACGACAAGGCCAAAGCCTGCGGTGCGACCTCATTTGCAACTCTTGACCCTTTCCAATTAGTTGGGTGTTATAAAGATTGGCACGATTGCAAAGACAATTGCAACAGCTCGGGAGGGCCGTGCTGCAGTCTTAGCTGCGGAAACGGTACCTGTTGTGCCACAGGGCAATCCTGTTGTGGAGGCAGTGGTGGAACACCTCCGACATGCTGTGACAATGGCTCGGTTTGTGTGAGCGGCATTTTCCAGGGCACTACCCCATATTCATATTGCTGTCCTGGTGGATCCGACGCGGCCGGATGCCAATACACTGACGACGGCTTTAATATCATAATGTATTGCCGTCAGTCGAATCAAAGCTGTTGCGGCTACGAAGGGGTCTGTAACAGCGGGCAATTTTGCGCCAATGCAGAGTGGGGCATCTGTTGCGCCGCGGGTCAGGATTACTGTGACAAGGCATTGACCTGCTGCAACGGGAAGTGCATAACTTATAACCGCGGAAGTTCATCCGAACACCAGGAGTGCTGTGCGAAACCAAAGGTGATATGGGGAGACCCTAATTCCGCCGGCAACGCAACCTGCTGCGCGCCTGAAAATCTCCGAACCTCTTCCTCAGGGAAACACGTCTGCTGTGATCATGCGCTTTGCGGCGACACTTGCTGTGAGTCTCCCGCTATCTGCCAGAACGGCAAGTGCGGGGTTGGCACGCCCTGCGGTAAGACCTATTGCGGATTTGGGGAACAATGCTGTAATGGCAAGTGCTGTATGGGGACCTGCCTGAACGGCAAATTGTGTTGCCCCGCTTCTCAACAGGCGTGCGGCAATGCATGCTGCCCTTCGGGTGAGCTTTGCGTGAACCCAAAGAACTCAACTTGTGCGGTACCAACGCGCGGGACGCTGCTAATCTTCAGCGGTGATGAGTTGTTAGGGCACTCGGGAGGCCCGACACTCCGGATCGTCAGCGGACAAAGCTTACTTGTGAAGGGGCAATCCTTCTCGCCCGGACCGGTCGTCCTTTCGGTTGACACCCCAGGCGGCGCTAAAATCGCCATTCCGAAAGCCGACGCGAAAGGGGCCTTCTCGGTGACCATTACCATGGAGAAGTTTAGCGGCGGCAGTCATAAACTTGTTGCGTCGCAGGGATTGCTGAGCACAAGCGTTAGCCTCAACGTCGAACTAATCCAGTAAGCAAAAAGCGCGCGCGGGCGTATTACGTTATTGGTACACGGCGAGGCGTTCCAAGACGCTTATAACCTCGGTGTGACCGAAGCCGTTAGTATGCCCCACGCCTTGCCTTGCGTCGTAGTTGTCCAGGGCGTCGGAGCTCGAAGAGCGGACACCCTTGGTCAAGCATGGGGTTTTAATGCCTCGTGCGCGAAGCCGAGGAAGGCGCGGAACGTAGCGACGTGCCGACCGAGCTTACTCATACTTACTGCCTCTGACGTTTTGAGTATGGCAATATCGCTAACTAACGCTAGTATCCTCCATCCTTCCCAGAGATTTGACGATCGAAATTCCATGTCGAAGTCCTCGCGACAACCATATCGATGCTTCTGACTGGTGTAACTCTCAAGAAACAATTCTATCCGCAACTATCACAAGATTGTATTCACATAGTCTTTTCCCGCGCCGGCGTAAGAATGAAGCCCATGTCCGCAGCTTTTTTGTTCAGGTTTCTGATAACGCGCTCACGATAGCGCTCCTCGTAATAAGCCTGGCCCTTGTCTACATATTCTGTTCCCTTGGTGAGCATTGTATAGATCAGACGNNAGGCTCCAAGTGCTGACTTGCTTGTGCGTAATGCGGCAGCAGCTAGTCGCAACGCCTGAGCGGCACGGTTAGCCCCAGATCGGGACTTTCCGGACAATTTCTTTCCACCCGATATCTTGGTACCAGGACACAGACCCAACCATGATGTGAAGTGCTTCACAGAAGGAAACCGCACCAGGTTTGGCAATGGTTCAACCTTCAAGGTTTGTTTGCCCCGGGTTATGGGGGAGGCCATTGGGCCGTCGTCAAAAAGCACGGAGGAAACACGCTGAGGCTGTGGAGAGACGGTGTTAATGGAGGGTTCC
>PMYY01000073.1:0-5520 GCA_003170655.1 Nitrospiraceae bacterium | reverse complement strand
CACTTTACTCTTCCTTGACAAGCAGCAAATTTCAGTGGAAACTGATAACAAAGCATGCCTAGTTCCGCCATCGGGTTAGATTATTAACTCTTAATTATGATCGGAGGTCTGATATGTGGTATGTCGTCGTGCTCGACGCGAAAGAGGATGTGTCCCGGAAAGAAATCTATTACGAGCGGTCGGAGTGGCTGAAAAAGAGAGCCAAGGTATTTCTGAAGAAGTGCAAGACGCTCAAGCGTTTCGAGGTTGCAGGAAGTTCCCCAGTTAAGGTATTTTTTGTGATCGAGACAGATGATCCAAGCACCCTGAACGTGCTCTCCAACCATTTCGGAGATACTTGGGACTCTGTTATTTACCCTGTGATAGAGCGTGGAATCGCCGAGGCACTGAAAGAGGATCTAACAGGGGCTGCAGCCGAGAAATGATTACTGTCACGCCGGGCCGAGTCCAAGCGTCCTTGATTCTTCACCGCCCGGCGTTTTTAATAACAGATAGCACAGAATAAGGACTATAGGGAATTTAGGGTCTTCGTTGAAGTGAATGGGATTATCGGAAATCCACAAGGAGACTGAAGATGAAAAAGAGAAAAGCAATCTACGGCACAATCGAAAAACTCACAGAGATTTTTGAATCAGCAAAGCAGAACAACGCTCTATTGACTGAAGTAGCACAGCAGATTAACGAGCAGATCAGCTACGATGTGTGGCAGCAACTCACTGACGCTACAGCATTCGTCATCTCGACTAACGACCGTTATTTCACTGACATACGCGTTGCTCTCGCAGCTTATTTGATCAGTTTTATTGATTGTCTTGATGATATTGAAGGCCAAAATTGGAACGACGAAGATGTTAATTATAGCGTAAACGGCTACGTCGTTGACGACGGCATAATAGCGTATCAGGTGACTACTGGCTGCACTGGCGCTGCTTCTGTAGTAACCACGCTCGACGACGTTCTCGCTGCAGACCTTTGGTTTGAGGAGAACTGGTCAGACAATCCCCCGGGATTTCGGTCCGGGGCATTTAATAATAAATAGCACAGAATAAGAATTATAGGAAATCCTTTAAAATAACGGGGATATCGGGGTGCGCAAACATGTCAATCTCGATATTTTTATTTAAAGTGAGAATGCCTGCCCAAACTTTTACTGATAATCGCGAGTGCTCGCAGTATGGTCAGATCGATGATTACCGAAACAATTGTTGAAACTGATTTCTAGTGTGCTACTTAAAATAGGCAGTCAGTCCATCGCTACATTGTTGCAACGTTTCTACCCGGAATAGAGAGCGCTACCGTTAGTACAAGGCCTTTTGCCATGCCGCGAGACATTATATTCATTTTTTATATAGGAAATAACGATATCTGTTATAGTCCATGAGAGATAGGCAGGATATGATTCAACCGGCTATGTTTCTAAATACCCTATCTTTTGGCAAATGATTTGACTATACTTCAAATAATTTCAGAGGTATAGAACAATGATCTCGAATTGCAACCTGCTAAGAGTCTACCTCTGACAGAGTATCATTCGAGTGATGTAGAGAATGCGATCATGTCTGAGGAGAAATTGAATGAAACAGAGAAGATCATTAGAGGTTTTTAAAAAGCCGCTTATAATTCTCATTTTTATCTTGTTGATTGCGGGAGGTTTTTTTTTCTGGTATGAATACCGGCCGAGCATGATCAGGTCGAGATGTTCGATTGAGGCAGAGAAAATGGCAAATAAGGATGAATATGTCTATGAAATTATCTATCGTCATTGTTTAAGATCGCATGGGATTGAGTATTCTGAACAGAAAGAGTAAATATATCAGACTTCATCCTGTTCTGCTTTAAGGCGCGTGAGTTAAAGAAACATGCCCAAGTCGCCTATATCTCTGCTCTTCCAAGCAAATGCAACCAAGAAGAAAGACGTCCTATGCTTTAAGAAACAGGGCTACTATCTGGGATTTCACCGATGGGATTATATTTGCACTGACGGAGAAGTATGGGATGGCCGCACATTACTCTTTTTCACACAATAGAAAGGATAGGCACGGCCGAAATGGAAAAGGCGTATTCTACGGCAACAGGCTAGTTCGTGCCGGTGCTGCTGCGATGATTTAGTCCTAATACAAGCACGTCAAATAAGCCTACCATAATAAGCGACACTGCGATGAGAGCTATATTAAGAAGACTCTCATTGCGCAGCAGATAAAGAAGCACGCTTGATAAGATGATCGTTAATTTCGGTAGTTTTACCGATATCCCCATGCTTGTCGATTATCGTCCCTGTAGTCCTGCTGCGAGATTTATATTGATATCTACAAGTATTTTCAGTTTCTCTTTTTCGGGATTCATCAAAATGGCAAAGGTGTGTTTATCAATAAAGGAAATGAGTCTCAGGATGCTTACACGCATATCATTGGGAAGCTGACAAGAATCGTCGGCGATATCAGTCTGAAAAATCGTCCAGACACGCTGGTTTAACCTGAGAGATTCAGATAATCTATTACTATTGTCTGGGAGATCCCATTTCTGGATGCACTCATTCAGTTTGACGGCGCATTTAGTCAATACATCAGCCTCAAAATCTCTGCCACGGACTGTCAAAGTATGTACGGTCTTGTATGCGTTTGCCAGCGTGTTGCTCGCCATTGCCTGCACTTAAATCTCCTCTAATAATTTCTTTAATTCCATGAGCTTACCGCTCAGCGCCTTGTAATGTTANNGTTAGACTTTAGTATGCTAGAAAAAACTCACAACACAGGGGTTTGATCAACAGGACGCTAAAGGGCGCTGGCTCTCCCCAACGCCCCCACTCTCTCAATCGATCTATTTATTATCAAAGAGCGTTATAACATAGGCAACTGCGGCCTCGTGTATTTTTTGCGAAAGGACCTCGTTTCATTCTTGTCGACGATCAAGTTTTCTAAATGTCCAACGATAACCAGATATAATGTTATGTGCATCCATTCCCCATCGAGGGAAAAAAACGATTATGCTAACGATCATATCCCTTCTCTTCGGAGGTAGCTCATACGCTGATATTTATCAAATGACCGCCCTCACCGATGAGAGATTCTCAGTGCATGCAGAAGTTGCTCCACCGATGGCGGTTGTTAAGGTATCGCATGAAAATAAAAAAAAGACATTCCACCGAGCTGTTCCTCCCAAAACCATTGTTAAGAACGACAAATTACACTCCATAGTCGAAGAGAAAGCCAAGAAACACGATGTGGATCCGAATCTGGTCAGGGCGGTAATTAGGGTTGAGTCAAATTGGACTCCTGGTGCCGTTTCTCATAAGGGGGCTGTCGGAATAATGCAACTGATGCCGAACACTGCCAATGCTATGGGGGTCAGGAATCGTTACAATCCCGAGGAGAATATAGATGGCGGAGTGAAGTACCTCCATTACCTCATAGAGAAGTTTAACGGTAGTATCACTCTTGCACTAGCCGCATATAATGCTGGGCCAACGAGAGTTGAAAAAAATAGGGGAAAGTCTACTAATCCGAAAACGGTCAGTTATGTGAAACGTGTTATGGCTTATTATTATTCTAGCAAGCCGGTGTATTCTGAGAGTCGTAAACCCAGTGCCATGGAGGGTCGTAAACCAAAAACCATAGAGCTGCGAAAAGAAGTCGTAGTTGTTGCCGTTGCTGTTGTGGACGATGACAAAGCGATTTTAGCTAATTTGGGACGCATAACGGCCATTAACAACTAGGCCTGCCGGATGTCTTTAATTGTTTGATATTCGCATTCCCACGCACCATTCGTCCACTACGCAGACGATACGACGCTTTAAGGGTCCCGGGGACTTCAAAGGATGTGACCAAACGCACAGTTTAGAAGTCTCCACGCGTAGTATTATGTCAGTGGAATTAGGAGATCCTGAATTGGGGGTGTATGGAGATGAATATTCTAGCTGTGACTGCGGCATCCATATTATTTCTACTATGTGCTTGTAGCCATGAACCAGTACATGAGAGTTATACGGAACCGCAGCACTCAGGAGTAGATCGAAGTCCTCATCGAACAGCTGAAGCAGGTCCGTCAAACCATCCATCCTCGACACAGTTTCACACGAACCTTTTATCACAGATCAACCACTATAGAGCACGTAGCGGACTAAAACCCCTTTCTATCGACAAGAGACTGACGACAATCGCTAAAGGCCACTGTTCAGACATGAACCGGAGCCAGATGCTCAGCCATCGCAATTTCCAGCAGCGGTTCGAGCAGTCTGGGCACACCACCTGCGTCGAAAACATCGCAAACGGGTATCGCAACCCTAAAGAACTGTTCGAAGCGTGGCGGAATTCTGACGGGCACGACAAGAACATGCTGGAAAAAGACATCCGACTAGCGGGAATCTCAATGGACGGGCCGTATGTGACATTCTTCGCCTGTGATAATCGGGCTAGGTCACACTCTGCCAAAGCGAGAGTGACCTATGATGATCATTCGAAAAGTTGAGGCTGCCGCATCGGNNATAGCACTTAATAAATATGCAGCTTGTTCTCCCGCCCCTTTATATCGTGCCCTGGCTCAGCGTGATTGTCGATGATGTATTTTATTTTCCTAGCGATATCGAGCATGACGCCATCGCATATACTACGGGAATCCGAGATACTCTCGGAGATATCTGATTGGAATCCGTACTCTCCGGTTACTTTGTGAATCCCACCCTCAATCTTAACCGCCGCATGTGCGTCAATCCTGGCCATGTAATGGTTCCCGGATGTGGCATGTTTGCCAAAGGTAAGTTTCTCTATATTTACGGTATAGGCAGCCGGGGCTCGTTCAAAGCGAATGTCGTCGCCATAGACTGCCTTTAAGGCTTCCGCCATAGAACCGGTGTCGCAGGTTAGTGATTTAATGCTGGCCTCTTTGTAGGGAACGTCGAAAGTATACTTCGCCTGTGACGGAGGGTTAGCATAGAGATCATCATAGGCCTTTCTATCAGAAACGCCTGCTCCGCATCCAGATAGCATNNGCCACAGCTAATGCCGACAGAACCACTAATCTCAGATTCCCCATCTCTATACCCTCATTCCTTTATCCTATTATATTACAGCAACTCTAATTCCTGAAGCGAGGGCAGAGTGGCGGAGTCCCTTCGACCACAGTAATTGGCTATGCCGCATTATACGGTTGCATGGAAGAGTTGTGGAGGTCGACGTTCTTATTGATCGGTTACTTGGGAGTAGCAATTACCGAGTACTCAACGGAAATATTTTGATGCTACCATGTATTGCTTTTAAGTAGACGCCGAGAAAGTGAAGTCAGATTCTCACAGCCCGTAAAAGGGGCTTGGTATTATGTTCTAAGCCCTCGAATAATTAAGGTAATCAACTATTCGGCGTAATCCCACGTATTAAATATTTCGGCCCGCATTTTTGATGTGCCTTTCGGGACATCTATTTGAAAACCAAATTGCTGATGTATTGGACCGCGTTCAAAATACTTGCTACGTCCCAGATAGTTGTCTGAAGAATCGTAAAAAATAAACAAGGCAGGTTACCTTGAAGG
>PMYY01000071.1:23124-24248 GCA_003170655.1 Nitrospiraceae bacterium | reverse complement strand
CTGTTGCTTGCATGGTTTAAATTCCATCTCCTACCCAAATCAGAGATATAAGTCTTTTCTTCAAAAGCTCAATAGATATTATGATATAAAACATAAGAAAATAAGCTCATTTGTCAAGCTGTTCTCTACCCTTCCTTAATCAGAGAAAGTAGCGCTTCAAGCAGGTCTTCTTCCTTCACCTGCCTGACCACCTCACCCTTTTTGAAAAGAAGCCCCATGCCTTTGCCGCCGGCTATACCGAAGTCCGCTTCACGCGCCTCACCGGGGCCGTTGACAACACATCCCATGACAGCAACTGAAATCGGCTTGTCGATCGACCGGAGCGCGAGTTCCACTTCCTGCGCGATCGGCCGAAGATCGACCTGACACCTGCCGCACGTCGGACATGAAATGATCTCTGCACCGCGTTTTCTTATTCCGAGAGCACGGAGTATTTCATATGCCACCCTGACCTCTTCTTCGGGCTCGGCTGTAAGAGAGACCCGCATAGTGTCGCCGATGCCTTCCGACAGCAATACACCTAAACCTACAGCGCTCTTTATCGCGCCCGGAAATGTGGGCCCTGTTTCGGTGATTCCAATGTGGACCGGATAGTCGTATCTTTCAGAAAAGATTCGATATGCATCTACAGTCATCATGACATTTGAAGCCTTGAGCGAGACCTTGATATTGCGGAAATCCATATCTTCCAATATCCTGATATGCCCCTCGGCGCTTTCGACAATCGCTTCGGGNNGTCTTTTGCAGCTGTAACGACTTCCTGAACTTTCCACGACACACCGATATTCCCAGGGTTCAGGCGCAGGCCGTCTATTCCTTGCCGGACCGCTTCCAGTGCAAGTTTCCAGTCGAAATGTATGTCGGCGATCATCGGGATTGTTACCTGTCGTTTGATTGCGCCCAAAGACTTGGCGGCATCTTCATTGATGACCGCAAGACGGATAATCTCGCAGCCGGCTGTTTCGAGTGATTTGATCTGAGCCACGGTAGCGTCAATGTCACGAGTATCGGTCTTGGTCATAGACTGCACTGATATCGCGCTGTTCCCTCCTACGGGAACCAAGCCGACATGTATCTGCCTCGTCTCTTTCCGTTTGATCATGACTCTGTACGCTCTTTTCCCT
>PMYY01000071.1:0-23052 GCA_003170655.1 Nitrospiraceae bacterium | reverse complement strand
GCCTTTGATGATATAAGTATTGTATGGTGTTTTGTTCCTGAGGTCGCTACTCATTATCTTTATTTTACTGCTCTTGACGCCATAAATAGAGGTAGGATCCGCTTGCAGCGGCATGCCGATTTCAAGCCTGTTGCGATAGACCGCAGATATGATAGGCCTCTCCCCGTCGGTCTCAGCCTCTTTCTCTATGATCGAGGCTAGGGTCAGCACATCATTCTCGCTCCATCCGCTCTGCAACATCGCAGCTTTCATCTCGTCGGTGTAGGAAGCCCTGAGCCTGCCGACCATTAGTTTTATGATGTCCGCCGGTCGCGCACCCTTGGGCATCTTGTACGTTTCAGGAAACAGATACCCTTCGATGCTGGGAGAACTGATGTTCAGAGATGACAAAAGGGACCTGTCCCTCGCAAGAGCGTTAAACGCATCGGCAGATATAAACTTCTTCTCCTGAAGCTTCTGCCCGATTTCGAGCAGGCTGTCGCCTTCGACAATCGTAAGCTCATACTCGATGATTCTGCCTTTTCTCAATTGCTGGAAAACATCGAAGGGGGAGATCCTGCTCCAGAAATTGTAATAACCCGCGCGCATCTTTCTGTCCACACCGGTAATCTTCCCGAGTGCCCGAAACAGGAACTTGTCACGGATAAGCTTGTTCTCCGCCAGTATATCTATAGCACTCTTATAAGTCGCCCCTTGCGGTATCTCTATTTCGAGAGGCTTGTCACTGTCATACACAGGAACGAATAACTGGATCAGGATATAAATCGGGAAGATAAAAAATATTGCAACGAGGACGCTTCGAGTAGATTTCAGCATATTCTTTAGAATACCATACTCAACAATGGTTGAGCAGCCGGTCGGATCAAGCAGACGGCATTGTTCCTTTCTTCATAAAATTAAGAAGGCAGCGGACAGTGGAAACCTGCCTGCTGCCTTCTTAATTTTAAGGGCGTTGCATGCAACGCCCTTAAAATTTGTTTTTAGTACATATCTCCCATTCCGCCGCCTGGCATCGGAGGCATCATAGGCTTATGATCTTCAGGTATATCGGTGATCATGACTTCAGTCGTGAGCATGAGGCCCGCTACAGATGCTGCATTCTGAAGGGCCGTTCTCGTAACCTTGGTCGGGTCTATGATACCGGCCTTGATCATGTCGGTGAACTCTTCGCTGTAAGCATCAAAGCCGTAGTTGGGGTCCTTGGAGGCCTTTATCTTCTCAGCGATAATCGAGCTCTCGAGGCCTGCGTTAGTGACGATCTGCCTGAGCGGCTCTTCAAGAGACTTCTTTATGATGTTGACGCCGATCTGCATGTCGTGTTCGAGCTTCGTCTTGTCGAGGGCCTTGATGCACCTGATGAGTGCAACTCCGCCGCCNNGCATCTTCGACGCGAGCTTTCTTTTCTTTCATCTCTGCCTCGGTCGCTGCGCCTACATTTATAACTGCGACACCACCGACGAGCTTGGCAAGCCTTTCCTGGAGCTTCTCTTTGTCGTAATCAGAGGTGGTCTCTTCGGACTGGGCCTTGATCTGCTTTACCCTACCGGCGATCGTTTTAGGATCTCCTGCGCCTTCGACGATAGTGGTGTTCTCTTTATCGACGTTGACCTTTCTTGCCCTGCCGAGGTCGGGAAGCTTTACGTTCTCAAGCTTCAGACCGAGATCTTCGGTGATGACCTGTCCGCCCGTGAGCACTGCGATGTCTTCGAGCATCGCCTTTCTCCTGTCGCCGAATCCGGGTGCCTTAACGGCGCACACCTGGATGGTCCCGCGGAGCTTATTAACAACGAGCGTTGCAAGGGCCTCGCCTTCGATATCTTCGGCAACGATGAGGAGCGGCTTGCCCATCTTTGCGGTCTGCTCGAGGATAGGAAGAAGGTCCTTCATGCTCGAGATCTTTTTGTCATGGATGAGGACGNNGCCATGCTCTTTGCCTCTTCGACGGTGATTACGCCATCTTTGCCGACCTTGTCCATCGCTTCGGCTATAAGTTCGCCTATTGAAGGGTCGTTATTTGCGGAAATAGTGCCGACTTGGGCGATCTCCTTCTTCTCGACAACCGGCTTGGACATGCTCTTCAGCTCGCCGATAACAGTTTCGACGGCCTTGTCGATGCCCCTCTTGATGTCGATGGAGTTGGCGCCTGCTGTCACATATTTCATGCCGTCCTTGTAGATGGCATAAGCGAGCACGGTTGCCGTCGTGGTGCCGTCGCCAGCAACGTCGGAGGTCTTGGAAGCAACTTCCCTCAGGAGCTGGGCGCCCATGTTCTCATAGGGGTCCTTGAGCTCGATCTCTTTTGCTACGGTGACGCCATCCTTAGTGATGGTAGGGGCACCGAATTTCTTGTCAATGATGACATTCCTGCCCCTGGGACCGAGTGTGGCCTTCACGGCATCACTCAGAGTGGTGATGCCCTTCAGGATTTGCTGTCTTGCGGTATCGCTGAATAAAATCTGCTTGGCTGACATAATTGTGGTATCCTCCTGTTCCTTATTCGATAATGCCTAAAAGATCTTCTTCTTTGACGATAAGGTACTCGACGTCATCGAGCTTGATCTTCGAGCCCGAGTACTTGTCGAAAAGCACGGTGTTGCCGGCCTTCACCTCTTTAACATCAACTCCGACTGCCTCGACCGTACCCTTCTGGGGTTTCTCTTTTGCGACGTCCGGAACGTAGATGCCACCGGCTGTCTTTTCCATCATCTCTTCGGAAGACCTGATAACGACCCTGTCCTTGAGCGGTTTAATTTTCATAACCTGCCTCCTTTTCTTAGTTGTTTGATAAAAAGTTGTTAGCACTCTATATCGATGAGTGCTAATCATACCCTGAAAATGACTTCCCAAGCAAGGACTGTTAAAGCCAAATAAAGCCTGATATCGCCGTTTAAGTCATTATTATAACTATTTTTGCCTATTTTCCCTGTTTTTTACTTTGTCATGTATATTTCGGAGAAAACTTGTTATTTGTAGAAACCACACCCCTTTTAATGATAAAATTCAGATCATGATAAGTCTCGGTTTTTCCCCATGCCCAAATGATACTTTTATATTCTACGCCCTCGTTAACCGGGTAATCGACACATGCGGCATCGATTTCGAGCTTCATATAGAGGATGTCGAGACCCTGAACCATCTTGCGATGGCCCGGGCTCTAGATGTGACAAAGATATCCTGCCATGCTCTCCTCCACCTTCAGGACTATTACCGTTTTCTGAGCTCGGGCGGTGCTTTTGGCCGCGGCTGCGGACCTCTGATCGTATCGAAGCTGCCTTACACAGAGAAGGACCTTAACAATAAGACCATCGCAATTCCCGGTGAAATGACCACGGCCTATCTATTGCTAAAGCTCTTCTTCGACGCAACATACGGGACCAAGCCTTCGATTATAGTGCCTATGCTATTTCACGAAATTCCGGCGGCAGTGAAAGCCGGCAAGGTCGATGCTGGGTTGATAATCCATGAAAGCAGGTTCACCTATCATGAATTCGGTTTGTCCCGTGTGGTCGACCTCGGGGAATGGTGGGAAAACGAAACCGGGCTGCCTATTCCGTTGGGAGGCATCATCGCCAAGAAGTCCCTCGGCCCGAGGATAGAAATTATCGAAGAGCTCATAAGGAGTAGCGTCGAATATTCGATGGCCCACCGAGATGAAGCGATGCCTTTCATAAAAAAATATTCGCAGGAGCTATCGGAAATCGTTATAAATAATCATATAGGACTATACGTCAATGAATTTACTCTCGACATGGGAGAAGAAGGACTTGCTTCGCTTAATGAATTGCTTGGTCGGGCCAAAAGCGCCGGCGGATAAAAAAGAAAGGAAGACCAAATGTCTACATATACATCAATAGATCCATTTATTAAGGAACCCAAGATAGCATATTTCTCGATGGAAATCGGCCTCAAGAACGAGATCAAGACCTACAGCGGCGGTCTCGGCGTGCTCGCGGGCGATACTATCAAATCAGCGGCTGATCTGAGGCTGCCGATGGTAGCAGTTTCACTACTTACCAAAAGGGGATTCTTCAAGCAGGAGTTGGACCCATTCGGGAGGCAGAAGGAGCTTCCCGACGAATGGAATCCGGCAAACTTCATGGTTCGCCTGGCGGATCGGATTACGGTCGGCATCGAGTCCAGAGACGTACAGATAGCGCCGTGGCTCTATGTAGTCGAAAGCGCCACAGGCGGAAAGCTACCGGTAATATTTCTTGACACCGACCTCCCGGATAACGCACCCGAGGACAGAGAGATAACCCTCTGTTTATATGGCGGGGATGCCACGTACCGTTTGAAGCAGGAGATAGTGCTCGGCATCGGCGGCACAAGGGTACTTGAGCAACTCGGTTTCGAGATCAAGAAATACCATATGAACGAGGGCCATTCAAGCCTGCTGACGCTGGAACTGCTAAAGAGATACAAGAAGAATATCGAGGACGTCTGGGACGAACGCCTTGTCTGGGACGTCGACAAAGTGCGCGGCCTCTGCGTCTTTACTACTCACACACCTGTGGAAGCGGGCCATGACAAGTTCCCCTATGAACTTGCTGAAAAGACCCTTACCGACTCCGATGTCATCCCGATGCGAGTGATCAAGGAATTCTCCGGACAGAGTTCCCTTAACATGACCATCCTCGGCATCAACCTGAGCAATTATATCAACGGAGTAGCAAAAAAGCACGGCGAGGTCTCCAAGGGAATGTTTCCCGGCTACGAGATCCATGCGATCACAAATGGCGTGCACTCGTTTACCTGGACCTGCGATAGCTTCAAACGCCTATATGACAAATACCTTCCCGGCTGGGCCAACGAGCCCGAGATCTTCGTCAGGGTCGGCCGCATTCCGGATGAAGAGTTGTGGGGGGCCCACATGGAGGCGAAGAAGGGCCTTATCGATTTCGTAAACAGGGAGACCCAGGCAGGGATGAATTACGACACCATGACTATCGGGTTCGCCCGCCGCGCTACGGCATACAAGAGGGCTGACTTGCTGCTTTCGGATCCGGAGAGGCTGGCCCGCATAGGCGAGGGAAGGATTCAGATAATTTACGCCGGCAAGGCCCATCCCAAGGATGAGGCTGGTAAAGACCTCATACAGAGGATCGTCGAGATCGGTGAGCGCCTCAAGGACCGGGTGAAGATCGTTTTCATACAGAACTACGACATGGATAAAGCCTTGAAGCTAATCTCAGGTGTGGATGTATGGCTGAATACGCCCATGCGCCCGCACGAGGCATCAGGAACCAGCGGGATGAAGGCCACGCATAACGGCGTCCCTAATTTCAGCGTGCTAGACGGATGGTGGATCGAAGGGCATATTGAAAACTATACAGGCTGGGCAATCGGCCCTTCGCCTGATGTTCCCGCAGACCCGGCTCGTGACGCCGACGATCTGTATTACAAATTGGAGTCGACGATTATACCTACTTTCTACTCTGACAAGAAGATATGGATCAGGATCATGGAGAACGCCATAGGAAAGAACGCCTATTACTTCAACACTCACCGCATGATGAGGCTCTACGTCACGGAAGCTTATATAAGATAAAGCCGTATGGAGAAGAAGACCATATGAATATTAAGGATGAGGTCAAGGAGTTACGGAAGCTTTGGGGAAGCTACTGGCAGGCGAGGGTTTTGCTTACCGCCAATAATCTGCGGGTCTTCGACTATCTCAGAACTCCAAAAACCTCGGCTGAAATAGCCGACCTTATCAAGACAGATCCCAGGGCGACCGAGATACTGCTCGATGCCGTAGCAGGCCTCGGCCTCTTAAAGAAATCTAAAACCGCATACCGCAACTCTCCTACTGCCAATCACCTGCTCGTTACAGGCACTCCTTATTACCAAGGGGATATCCTTCGCCACGCCGACCATCTATGGACAAACTGGTCTAACCTCGATGAGATCGTCAAGTCGGGCCGGCCCGCCAGCAAGTCTTTTGAGGCCGACGCATTTATCAGGGGCATGCATAACATCGCTGTCATGAAGGCCGTGGAGGTCATCAAGGTCATTGATCTGAAGGGCGTAAAGAAAGCACTCGACCTCGGCGGTGGACCGGGTACCTATTCGCTGGACCTGGCGCCAAAGATTAATTTAGTCACGCTCTTTGATCTCCCTTCTGCTATCGCTATTGCCAAAGATTTAGTCGGTAAGACCGGGATCCATAACATTTCGTTCATCGAAGGCGACTTCCTGGAAGATAATATAGGCGGCGGCTATGACCTCGTATTCATCAGCCAGGTACTGCATTCCTTTTCGGCTGACAACAACCTTAAAATACTTGGAAAGGCACGTGCGGCGCTAAACAGCAATGGCCTCCTGGTCATTCAGGAGCACTATATCGAACCGGACCGAACCAAGCCGGTCCATGGCTCGCTCTTTTCGGTAAACATGCTGGTCAATACCCCCGGCGGAAGATCGTACTCAGTGCCGGAAATGAAGGGATGGCTGTCATCGCTCGGATTCAGAAAGATCAGCCACGCGATAATAGGAGACAGTGCTCTTGTTTCCGGAAGGAAAATTTAGTCATAACTGCTCTTCTTCTGCGAAATAGTAACCCCTGCATTAAATCATGAGTATAAATTGAGGGGCATGCCCCTCAGGAAGCCGCGTAAAGAGCGGCACCCAGCGCAGCAAGCATCTCGGGCGTCTCGCTGATATGGATCGGCTTCTGAAGGCGCTCAGAGAGCAATGACGCCAGACATGCGTTCCTGGCACAGCCTCCTGCGAAAATTATGTCATCGTCCGCTCCGACCCTTCGGATGAGCGACATCACCCTCCCGACAATAGAATCATGAATGGCCGCGGCCACTTCGTCCCTTGGGATGCCTTTCGCAATGAGTCCGACCACCTCTGACTCGGCGAAGACCGTGCACATGCTGTTTATCTTTATCGCATTCCTCATCTTGTCTTCCCGGCTTTCGCAGGAAGCGCCAAACTCTTCGATTGAATATCCCAGGGTGCGCGCCATGATCTCAAGAAACCTGCCGGTGCCTGCCGCGCACCGGTCGTTCATTTCAAATCCGGAAACCATGCCCTTATCATCGAGCGAAATGACTTTGGTGTCTTGCCCACCTATATCGACAACCGTGCGGCACGAAGAGAACACCGCCCTTGCGCCTCGGGCCACAGCCTTTATTTCAGTAATGGTCGGAATATTTCCATGGACCTCCATAAGATAACGGCCGTAACCTGTCGCGACAATCCGCTCCGGACTTGCCGGAGCGGTTCGATCGATCAGGTCACGGCAGGTATTCAGCGGGTCATGGCCGGTCTCTCTCTTTTCAGCAACTATGATGTGGCCCTCTTCGGCCAGAACAAATTTTATATAACGCGATCCAATATCAATGCCTGCAACTATCAAGCATTGACCCTCGTCTGCATCATTTCGAGAAATGCGCCTACCCTGGTTGTGAGCTGGCCCATATCCTCCATGCTGTAATCGGTCTCGATTCTAAGGAACGGGACCCCAATAGCGTCGACTGTCTTTTTGGCCTTAAAGGCCTCCATCATATACGGGGTGCAGAACTGAAGGGCATAATGTATTACGCCCTGGGCCTTGAGCCTCTTCGTCATTTCGACGATATTGTCCAAACGCTCGGTGTTTGGCGTGAAACAAGCGCAGTCTACTGTCAGAGAGCGCTCAGAAAGCTTGTCGATGCCCTGTTCCACTGACGAGAAGTTTTCGTCAAGGAGAGTCCTGAAATTGCGCTCCCCCACGCATGATTCTTCGCCCACTACCGTTGCGCCGCTTCCTTCGACGATGGCGTGAAGTTTCCAGTTGGGGATCGCCATGGGCGAACCTGAAATTAGCACCCTCAGGCTGCCCTTTGCAGCAACGCTGGAGCCAGCCTTGATGCGCTCTGCGAGTTCGTCGCAGAGTTCATTCGTCTTTGCTGTAAAGCGTATCGGATCATCATAGAACGAAACCTGGTTAATCAGTAGAGCATCGAGACCAGAAATAGGTGAAGGATCGGCTGCCCTTAGCGCGGACAAGCGCTGAAGTGCCTTCCTCTTTGCATTGACTATCCTGGAGGATTCAAGGAGTTTTTCAGGAGTGATCTTATTGCCAGTCAACTCTTCGAGCTTGTCTGCGAACCGCTTTATTTCATTCCTCCACATAGTCCTGCCGTCGACGCCTTTTTTGTGCGGCAGTTCCATGACATAAACCTTATTGGTGATCTCGTCGAATATCTCATAGGCCTTCTTCTTGCCATCGCAGGTCGTCTCGCCCACTATGAGATCGGTGAGTTCAACATACGGACAGAGCCCTGCGAGCTTAAATCCCAGAAATGCCTTGATAAGTGCGCAGGTGTTCCGGGGGACATATTTCTCGGCCTCATCAGAGCCAACATCAGCGCCCGCGCACAGACCGATACATACACCGTCGACGGCAAGTACAAGTTCCTCGGGAACATAGACGCAGAAGGTTCCGATCACCTTTTTACCGCTCTTCTTTGCTTCGAAGATCTCTTCGATCCTCAGGCCGTGGACTTCAGAAATAACGAAATCAAAATAATCCATGCCTTTGGGCCTGTTCTTCTGAGATAGGTAGATGCCCTTGTAGGCCTCGGTCAAAACCGTCAACAGACCATCATGCCCCTTGAGATTGAGTCCGATGCTGCTCCACATCTGGGTGTAGTCCTTTGCCATTACTGCCTCCTTCGACAATATGAATGTTATTTATCGCACCAATGCGGTATTAAACCCGGTTTTGAAAAATAACGCTTGACGGGGAGACATATCCAATAGTTTATTTCTATCGCAAACGGATAAGCATAGGCTGCACCTATTGAGAGATCTAAAGACAGCTGCCGGATGTCAGAGTATGAGGCACGCAAGTGCTTGCCATGCATCAAGATTGATTATGCGTCGAAGCAGCTGGACCAGAACTCCGGTCAACAGAAAATATTATTGTAGGTTGCGCGGAAGCATTTGAGTCAGACTTCGCGTGCCACCAGGACGGCGTTAGTCCCGCCGAAGGCAAATGAATTCGACATGATGATCCTGACTTTTTGGCCTGTCCGCCCTTCATTGGGGACATAATCGAGATCGCACTCCGGATCTGGTATAGTCAGGTTTGCAGTAGGCGGAATTGCCTTGTTCTTGATCGCAAGCATGGAGATAACAAACTCGACTGCGCCACCCGCGCCCATAAGATGTCCGTGCATCGATTTAGTCGAACTGACCGGAATCTCGTAGGACCTTTCGCCGAAGAGCTTTTTGATAGCGTGTGTCTCGATGAGATCATTCGCAGCAGTTGCAGTTCCATGCGCATTAATGTAATCCACCGATTCAGTTCCCACCCCCGCTTCGTCAAGGGCCATGCGCATGGCGCGCTCCTGTCCTTCCACCGACGGACCGGTAATATGGTAAGCATCCGACGTCGAACCGTAGCCGATAATTTCGCCGTATATTTTTGCCCCGCGTCGTTTCGCCATCTCCATCTCCTCAAGGACCACGATGGCCGCTCCTTCTCCAAGGACAAAGCCGCTCCTATCTTTGGAAAAAGGCCTGCAGGAAGCGGCGAGGTTTTCGGAATCTTCCCTGGCCAGCACCCCCAGCGACTCCCAGCATTTAAACGAACCATACGTTAGTAGGCTCTCCGTGCCGCCTGCAAGGACAAAATCGACTAAGCCGTATTTGATCTGGCGGAATGCTTCGCCAATAGAAACTGAAGAGGATGAACATGCCGTTGAATAGGTGAGACATGGGCCCGCAAGACCGAAGGTGATAGAGACATGTGATGCCGCAGCGTTATTCATTATTTTCACAATGGAGAGCGGGCTTACTCTCGGCTTATTCTCCCTGAAAAGCGCAATGCTCACTTCATCCACTGAATGGGCCCCGCCCATCCCCGTACCGATAAAAACGCCTGCCCGCTTTTTCCCCTCTTCCGAAAGGAGCAGGCCAGAATCAGCCATCGCCTGGGCAGCAGCAGCCACCGCCATCTGGCTCGTCCTGTCAAGCGTGGCTTTCCTCTTCGAAAAATACCCAGCCATATCGAAGTCCACCTCGGCGGCGATCCTCGCAGTGAGCAGATCGGCGAAAGGTGCGGTCAGCCTCCTCACTCCGGACTTTGCAGACATCGCGTTGCTGAAAACGTCGGTTGTAGTATTACCCAAGGGTGAGAGTACTCCCAGCCCGGTTATGGCAACTCTTCTAATGCTCATCTGGCTTAGGCGCTGCCGTGCTGTTCGGCGACGAGCCTGTCGACCATGTCGACAACATCCTGAACAGTGTCTATTTTCACTTCGCTCTCGGCGATCTTTATTTTGAATTCATCCTCAAGCGAAAACAGGAACTCGATCTTATCGAGAGAGTCAATGCCGAAGCTTTCCAGCGTCGATTCCGGCGTAAGCAGGTCTCTGTTCAGGTCGAGCTTGTCGACGAATAATTTTTCAATACTCTCAAGTGTAGTCATTTATCCCCCTTGTAATGAAGCCATGCCTGTTCTTTTCAGGACATATTATTTTATCATGGCCGGACTGAAGCGCGATAGCGGGATGAGGCAAAAAATATCCCGTCATTCAAAACAGTTTGGTTGACGGGGAATCCCCTTCCTTATGGCGGATATGATTATATTAGCACAAACCGTTTTCATAACTGAATGATGCACGTCTCCTTCAACTCGAATCCGACTGGTCAAATCGTCCTTCCCCCCTATGCTATAATATAGTGCTAATCAGATCAAGGATTTAGGATGCGTGCGTCAGCCTGCATTGAGAGCCTCTGGGGGGGGATATATGCAAACAGATCGCAATGGTCAAAACACGATAGTTCGCTATTTGCCGATGCGCGTTGCAGTTGTACTAGGCACCAGACCGGAAGCCATCAAGATGGCGCCTGTCATTCACGAACTCAAGAAATGTTTCGATCTATTTGACGTAGTAGTTATCGCCACTGCTCAGCACCGCGAAATGCTCGATCAGGCACTCTCTCTCTTTGAGATCGTGCCTAATCATGACCTGAACCTCATGTATCCGGGCCAGAGCCTGTCACTGCTCACTTCCCGCGTTTTAGACCATATGGATTTGGCCCTCGGCAGGATCAAGCCGGATATGGTCCTGGTACAGGGAGACACTACGACGGTCTTTGCCACGTCACTGGCCGCGTTCTACCGGAAAATCCCAGTCGCCCACGTCGAGGCCGGCCTTAGAAGCCATGACATGTTGAACCCGTTTCCGGAGGAAGGGATGCGCCGTCTTACCACCGTCCTCACGGAGATCAATTTCGCACCCACTCCGCTTGCCAGGACTATGCTGCTAAAAGAAGGCGTATCGCCGCAGAAGATTACCGTCACCGGCAATACCGTAGTAGATTCCCTCCATTACATCCTCAGTAAGCCGTTTTCATGCCTGGGCACCCCGCTGGAGGGCATCGATTTCGACAACTATCGCACCATTCTCGTGACCTGTCATCGCAGGGAGACGCTCGGAAAGGACCTGGAAGAAATATGCCTCGCCCTGCTCGATATAATCAAAGAGTTCCCGGACGTCCGCGTCGTATATCCTGTTCACCTGAATCCCGAGGTGCAGAGTACGGCAAGGAGAATCCTCTCGGATGTCGACCGTGTACATCTCATTCCACCCCTGGACTATCTGACGTTCGTTAATCTCATGAAACGCACTCATCTAATCCTGACGGATTCCGGCGGACTGCAGGAGGAGGCCCCGACGCTTTGCAAACCCCTCTTCGTGCTGCGCCGGGTCACCGAACGTCCCGAGGCATTCAACGAAGGTCTGTCCAAAGTCATAGGCACATCGCGAGAGGCCATAGTCAAGGAAACATCTCATTTATTAAGAGATGCCGAATTCTACTCCGCCGCTACTTGCGGTAAAAATCCTTATGGTGACGGCGCGGCCTCTTCAAGAATCGTTGAGGCGCTCCAACGCTGGTCGCGAGGACTGCTCCCCTTGCTCGATCCGGATCGTGAGTTTACCTACCGCAACGGAAATGGAGGGCTATGAGCATAGATGCAAAATCGGTGATCCTCAGTCACCGTTCTTATCGCAAAATATCCACCTCTGCGCGTCCGTTCGTCCTGCAATTCTTGTTTATCGCGATTCCGCTTTCGCTCGGCGTAGTCTTTTTCTACCCGGAGATTACCAAAACCGTATGCCTGATAACCAAGGCAATTCTTTTGCAATACTTCCAGAATGATTCGCTGGGAATCGTCTCATACCCGTACATCATAGGTGAAGCGTGCTATATCACACTGCCCGGCAGGTTTCCCTCAATCCTTTTTTCCCTGATAAATGCCATTATCAGCCTGTTGCTCCTGGTGCTTCTGCCTAAGATTGAGCACTTCAAACCTATGGTCATTTTTTGCATCGTGGTCTCGTTTATCATTTTCATATCGTCAGTATTTTTTATCTTCGTGCCTGATCGATTTCCATATCAGGCCTCCGACTATTCGGACTTATATATCAAACAGCAGATCAGCATCTGGTTTTTTGTACCTATCATCACGGGCCTCGCAGTCCTGCCTCTGCCTTCGTCTCTTCTGTCGAAATTAATTACCATGCTGGCAACATTAGTTTATTCGCTCGTCTTCGGAACTGTCAGGTATGTAGTATTTCTCTTCATAATCGGGAAAATATCCCTTCTCTACATGGCAATACTCTTTTTCATGCTCGGACCGCTGGTTGACTTCGTATACATCGTGAGTATCTACAGCATATATGCTGCAAGACTGGCAATAAAGATAAAAGGTAATTTCACGTTATGGAAGTGGTCGTACTAATTCTCAAGGCATATCTTCTTTTCACAATCGCGGTGATGGTGCTCTATTCCATCAGGCATTTCATCTTTACCCTGAACAGGCTTTTTTATGAGCAGAGGATCTATTACCAGGACATTATCGACTCTGAGCTCAAATCCGTATCTGTCCTGATCCCGATGCATAACGAGGAGAAGGTGGCTGCCAATATTCTGAACCTCCTGGTAGAAGCCGATTACGATATGGATAAGCTCGAAATCATCCCTATTAACGACTTCTCGAAAGACAGGACCCGGGAGATCCTAGACGGATATGCCGCGAGATATCCCATAATAAAACCCCTTCACCGTTATGAAGGTGATCGGGGCAAGCCTGCGGCCCTGAATGCAGCCATGGAAAAGGCTGCCGGTGAGATCATCATAGTCTTCGATGCCGACTATCTTCCCCCAAAAGGGCTGCTCAGGAGCATAGCGGTATGCTTCAATGATCCTGAAGTCGGCGCTGTCATGGGACGGGTAGTGCCGATAAATACCGGCAAAAACATCCTGACCCGCCTCCTCGATCTCGAACGGACCGGTGGATACCAGGTGGACCAGCAGGCCCGTTACAATCTGAAGCTCATGCCTCAATACGGGGGCACGGTCGGGGGATTCAGGAAAAAAGAGGTCATGGAACTCGGCAGTTTCGATACCAAGGTACTTGCCGAGGATACGGAACTGACCTACAGGCTTTCGGTCAATGGCTGGAAGGTGCTCTATGCGAACCGGGCGGAGTGCTACGAAGAGGCGCCTGAAGAATGGAGTGTCAGGGCGCGCCAGATTAGGAGATGGTCACGGGGACATAATGATGTAATGTTCAGATACTTCTTCCCGCTGATCAAGGCCCGCCATCTTTCATTTTGTGAAAAGTTCGACGGAATGTTTCTGCTCCTGGTATATCTGGTCCCTCCGATACTTCTCATGGGCTTTATCGATTCACTCGCCCTCTTTTTCTTGGGCGAGATGGAGATATTTGCTGGGATCTTCTTCCTTGTCTTTATCGGCGCTTACAACACCTTCGGCAATTTCGCTCCCTTCTACCAGGTAGGGACCGGCTGCTTGCTCGACGGCGCTGTGCATCGCGTACTGCTGCTGCCGCTCCTGCTATTTAATTTCTTTTTCAATATGTGGTACATATCCAGGGGCTTCTTCGATGCTATTTTGGATACCCTGACGCACCGTAAGACCCATTGGCAAAAAACAGAGCGCTTCAGGACCACTTCATCGAAGGCGGGCCGCTAATGCTACTGGTCCTTTGCTTTGTGCTGCTGGCAATCCTGTTTGTGCTGCCCTTCATTCCAGCGGCCCGCGAAATCAGACGGAAAGACGATGCGACACCGCTATTTATAAACATGAACTATTGCAAGGACCCGCGCTACTTCGCCATGTCGTTCAGAAAGCTCATGCTGAAATCGATCGGGAACATGTCACCGGGGCTTCATGCCGTAACTCTTTCGAAACAGGAAACGGTGCAAATCTCCAACAACGCGCGGAACATCGCCGGCACGGTCACAGAGAATATACTTTATTCATTGAACGATCTCGAGTCGGAAAATAACGTGACTTTCATAAAAGAGGTCTATGCACGGGGAAACGTCTTCATTGGGGAAGCGAACCGCTTGCAGGCCCTTGCATGTGACGGAGATGTACATGTCCGAAAGGGAACACGTTTCCTTCGTTGGCTGGATGCAGAAGGATATGTAAAAATCGAAGAGGATTGCCAACTCGGCGTCAGCACGACTTGCGGCAGAGAGCTTTCAATCGCAAGCAGATGCAATTTTACAAGGTTGTACGGGTACCCTGTAGTGACTGCAAATGATGCCGGCCACAACGGAGACGACGCGAACTCAGCAGTCGGAGACAGCGCCATTTTTGGGGTTGTCCCTACGGAACGGGACATTTCAGATATGCCCCCTCACAGCCTGAAGAACTGCAATATCATTGCCGAAGGCCCTCTCTCTATCGGCGAACAATCAGTTATTCGCGGACACATTAAGTCCCATGGGAAGGTTGTTACAGGAGCGTCCGTCACCATTATGGGAAATGTCTTTGCGGAAGGGGACATAGAAATAGGTCCGGGCAGCCGGATCATGGGCACCGTGTTTTCCCAGGGCAGCATAACTGTCAGGCACGGGGTTACAATCGGAACTCCAGACCGGATCAAATCGATGGTAGGGAAAAAAGGGATTTTCCTTGAAGGCGGGGTGCGTGTATACGGATATATAGTAACGGAAGGGAAAGGGAGAGTGGCATGAAAAAAATCCTGATTGCTGTGGTGTTTGTGGCAATTGCCTCTTTGCTCACTTTCTATGCGTTACCGAAGATACAACAGAACAGGGCTTTGTCCGGGGGAAGGGCGATAAAGGTGCTTCTCGTCTATAATCCCGAATATGCAAAAAGCAAATCCTCCGTGCTCCCCGCCTATGAGAGCGTTTTGCAGGAGGAGGGTGTCTCTTTCGAGAGTTTCGACGTGTTTCAACTAAGCACACTAAGTGTCGCCGCCATCGTGAAAAGAGTGCCGGTGATGATCCTGCCAGATAGCATGCTCGTTCACGTTCCCACGCAGTTCGTCGACTGGACAAAAGAGTATCTCTCGAAGGGCGGAAAAGTTGCGGTAATTTATGACGTGGGGACCAGGCACCAGAATGGACGCTTCCTTGAGCGTTCAGTATTCGCGGACATCGTCGGCCTGAATTATATCACCTTCAGCACAACGGGAGCCGGGGCCTTTGGGCATGCGCATATTAAGTTCACTTCCGAGGCAGCACGGGATTTCTTTCAGGTTCCGATGGGCAAAACCCTTAACGGCCTCGTCCTCAGCGGTTACGCGTACGGCGCTCTTCAATACCCGATTGCCGAAAACAAGCCTGTCCGTGAACTGCCCGAGAAGGACATTTACGCTTACGCAATAAAGGCAAATAATGAGAAGTTACCGGCAATCGTACTTACTGATTATGAGGCGGGCAAGGTGCTCTATGTGAATCTGCCCTTGGGCAGTCTCAAGGCAGAATCTGATGATTTGCCCTTACGGTCGGTGTTGCGGACGTTCCTCTTCGATGTGGCCGGCATCCCCCATGTAATGAATACGGAAGCGGGACGAGGAGGCGTCGCTATCGACTGGCACGTCGATTCGTCTGTAGAGCATAAGACACTGCCCCTTATGCTGAAAACAGGCCTGATCAGGAAGGGCATTAAGGCATCTTTCGATATAACCGCAGGAGATTTTCGCGACAATCCCGGAGACGGACTAGGCTTTGACGCCTGCGGTAAGGGTAGACAACTGGCTGAAATCCTGAAGGAATACGGGACAATAGGGTCCCACGGGGGCTGGGGACACAACTGGTTCGCAAGAAACATCGAAGACGGGGTCTTCAAAGAGAAAGAGATGCGCGAGAATATCGTAAGAAATAACAAATGTCTCGAAACAATTACCGGTTACAAGATCACCGAATATGCTGCGCCCGATGGCGTTCATCCGCAACCTGTGACAACGCAAATACTGGAAGACCTTGGAATCATCGCCTATTACTACACGGGCGACACAGGCAGCGGGCCGAACCGCACCTTCTATCAAGGCAAGATGGTCAGCGACAAGGTCATCGCTTTCCCTGTCATGCCATTCGGTAAGATGGCATCGCTATACGAGNNCGAGATGGCTGTGCTGGATAAAAAGAAGGAAAGCGAAGTCAGGGAATGGTTATTCGATATACTTTCTTATTCCGCCCGCAACCGGACCGTCCGCCTCTTCTATTCACATCCGTACAACATAGAACATTATCCGCAGACAATGAAGGTGTTTATGGACAGGGTCGACAAGATGCAGCGGGACGGTGATATTTTAGTCCGCTCAATGAGCGATTTTGGGCGTTTCTTTTTGCGTTTTCTAAAGACGACATACGACTTCAGCGAGGCCGACAGCGGTTTGGTTGTATCACTCACAAATCCCGAGGGGCTTGCGGGGATAAGCGTTGCGGTGCCGAAAGCTCATTACAGCCCGCCTTCGGAAAAAGGATATGCGATCACAGAAGATGGGAGATATTTTTATGTTACTATTACAGGCAATGAAACGAAAAATTCTTTTTTGTGCACTCGCCGCTAGTGCTTTAGTTTGCACTTTAAGCTTCTGTACGGCCGAAGCGGCCGACAACCCTGCGCTCGCCGTCATGAAGCTTTATTGGAGCGATATCGAGGACCATGAAGTTGTAAATCCCTATACGGTTTCGATCCTATCGATGAACGAAATCGAAGCTGGAAAAAACATACCCATGGTGAAACAGTTCATCACCTGGTATTTAGATTCACTCAATGAAGAAGACAAAGACGGCCTGACCGGGACTATATACGATTTCAGGGTTACCAAAGACGGCGGTCTTGAGCCGACCGGGGACTATGACTCGGTTGACGGATACGCCGGCGCGTTCCTGCACCTGTTGAAAATGTATTACGAGAAGACCGGCGACAAGACGCTCCTGACCGCAAATTGGGCCAAGATCGAAAATATCGCATACCTGATTTCATATTTGCAGGATACCGACGGTCTCACGCGCGTTACGGCCAAACAACATGTCAAGTACCTGATGGACAATTCGGAGTCTTACGCCGGCGTATCTGCGTTTATTGCTCTGATCGATGCGGTCGGAAAAGGCGATAAGAAGTACTATGAGGATGTGCGTTCCGCCGTTCGGACAGGTATACAGGAAGTAATGTACGATGCCAAGCGCGGTAATTATATCTGGGCGCTTAACGGAAAAGAGCGTTTTGTGTCGAGCCTGAAAGTCTTCTATCCAGATGCTTATGCTAACATTCTTCTCTTTGCATACGACATTTCTATCTTTGACGGATTTACCGAGAGGAAGGCTACTATCTGGAAAAAACTCATTTCATCCCATGGCGAGCATCTTAAGAACGCTCCCATTGAACAGCGAATTCTTTTCCGCATGGCAGCAAGTCACATGAAGTCAAGAGGTAACGAGTGAGGACTCTTTCATCCGTTTTTCTGCCGACGCTACAGGAGATACTCACGGGCTTCATTGCGCTTCTTATTGCCTGTTGCTTGCTAGCTGTCGCAGAGGCTGGGAATAAAGAAATCTATTCTTCCGATACAGCCGGTGTTTCACAGGCAGGTAACGCACATGGCACAGGGGATGATGCCAGGCTCTCAGAGGAAGCATACGGTTTTACTGAGCAACTGACACGAGCATATAAGGAAGGTGATATCGACGCGTATATCTCGTTCTATTCGAAGTCGGCTATGGAGAACGGGATGTCCTATGCACAGATAAGGGAACACTATATTGGCCTCTTCAAAAGTGGGGCCTACGGTTGTTCAATATCAAATGTGACGATACTCCAGGAAAGCGACGGCATAAAGTTGACCGGAATACTCGCTGTTTCGGGACCTGACGGCATTCATAAAGGCATCGTTTCAATGACGCTCATGCGTGAGAATGGCGACTTGAAGATAATAAGCGTGCGAAGATCTGAAGAGGGTAAAACCATGCCGGCTTTGATGCGTGCGATGGAGACTGCAAGGGCTTCCGGCACAGTCGAAACCGAACAACCATCCGCTGACATGGCAATGCTGGACAAGCCTGCGGAAACTGAACAAACACGCCTGATACAGGCTATGCAGGCTGCGGAACGCTCTGGGGCTGTAGAAATGGAACAGCCTGCGAAGAAGACAATGACGGTGCCGCAATTTCTATCCTCTGAGCGAAAAAACCGCCTTGAACTATCGGGAACATATGAGTATCTTCACCCCCACGGCGACTTCGGAGACTGGAAGAACATAACGGCGACACTTTACCGCAAGGAAAAGCCTGATCTCACATGGTTTGTACAGCTTGGTGCCCATTCACGCAAAGAAGGCGAAGGCATGCTGGCGGCAGCCGGGGCATACAAGGATTGGACTAAATCGTTATTCACTTATACCGCTTTATCGGCTGGAACGAATTCCGAATATCTCCCCCAATTCCGGGCCGACCATGATTTCAACTTGAGGATAGGCCCCCAGAAGAATTTTGTCTGGGTCGTCGGCGGCACCTACATTCAATATTTTGACATACACCGGGATTACATATTGTCTACGGGCTTAAGCGCGTATCTGGGCAAGTGGGTGGCGGAGTACAGGGTTTTCAGGAATATCAGCGACCCGGGTTCGCAAGTATCTTATTCCCAGTCGTTCGGCCTTTCATACGGAGAGGACGGCCGGCAATGGACGAATGGAAAATTTTCATTCGGCAGGCAGGCATATTTGGCGACAGCCATTGAGACGCCGGAATCTGTAAACAACAACTCCGTTCTTGCCACACTGGGCCACCGCCGGTGGGTGGGAAAAGATTATGGGGTATTCGGGGAACTCAGTTACTTCAAGCTCTCGCATTCTTACCAGAAGTACGGAACGACGATCGGTGTGTTCAAGGAATTTTGACCAGCTTGTTCCTGGACCTCGAAAAGCGACAGGCTGCGGTGCATCCGGATGATATTATCTCCAGCCTGCCTCGTATCTTCTCTTTATCTTAAAGCATTTTCTCCAGCGAAAATGGTTCCATAACCGACCCCAACTCCCCGGAATGCAGAAGAGAAATTGCCGCCGCGCGCCATATATTCCCTAAGAGCTTTTACTTTTGCCGGATCGACCATGGTCCGAGTTTAACCCTTTGCAATCTTGATCTTATTCTCTTTTGCAATTGACTGAATCGAATGAGCATCAAGACATAAGCTCTTTGAGATTGGCGGTCCCCGACAACCCCTTTGCAGCCAACTGCCTGTTTTTACCAGTCTTTTTTGACGTTCCTTAACAACCGGAGACGCGAGACCAGCGGATTACTCGTTCGATAATACTTAGTGGGGGATAAGACTGGACAAGTCTTGAGAGCCGCTGGACTGGAGACTTCCGTAAAAACACCCTTGCTTTTCTTGAAGTCCGCTATCAGTTTGGTCCTTTTTCGCGATGACTTAAAAAAGCGGTGTATTACAATTGTGACCGGATGACCGTGTTAGGTGTGGAATTTCTCATGACTTATTTTCAAACGACGATTCAGAGTGAACGAAATGAGAGACAAACTCGTGCGGAGACAAGGGCCTCTTCAGCGTGAAAGCAAGTTATATACCGAGGTAACTTATCAATTTCCTGATAAACTCTCTGATGATTTCAGCAAATTGTCTGCTAATTTTGACCTTTAGGTATAGGTCTCCTGAGTCTCCACCATTCTTCCCGGCCTCACCAAGGGCTTTAAGTTTAATTGGTTGACTGTCTCTGATTCCCTGTGGGAGCGTAATAAGTAAGTTTCTGGGATTATCTTGTTTTGTATAAAGATAGTTGATCTTGCCACCCGCAGCGGCTTCTTCCCGCGTGATTCTGACAACATCATGCAAATCTCTTCCTCTTTCCGGCAGCTCGATCCCCAACCTTTTTGCCAACATTTTTTGAAATAAGGCGAATATCTTAAGTCCGATGCTTGAAGTCATACGCTGTCCAATGCCCGCAACCTGCCGCGTCTGATCGGGCGGCATCTTAAGACCTTCCTGATAGGCGTCTCTCATCGGCCTATAGAAGAAGAACCCTTTGCCGGCCCCGCCAGGTGACTTGAATTCGTATGTCCTGTAATTCGGCCCGTAAAAACCATTACGACTGAATATATCCTGTGGGCTGCTGAAACCGAATATCTTGCTGAACTCTTCAAATACCTGGCTTATATCGGAATCTCGGAAGATGTCCTGATCGGTATAATGTTGCCTGAACTGGTCCCTTGCAGAGGGACCGTACTGCTGTCTCAGCGAATCATATTCATTCTTCTTGTCGGGGTTTGAAAGAACGGCATAGGCTTCGTTGATTGTCTTCATCATCTCTTCGCTGCCGGCATTTCTGTCAGGATGATAACGGAAGGCGAGGTTACGATAAGCCTTCTTAATCTCATCAGCACCGGCGATTTCCCCCACCCCCAAAACCTTGTAATAATCCCTCTGTTCCATTCTTTTAGTATAGCGCAGACAAGGTTGTTTAATGGTGCCTTCTTTAATACCGCCGCGCGGACGATAAACTTGACACTATCTCCGGGAGTGTTACATTGGAAGTATGCACGTCATCGGACACTTGGCGTTCACCAAGGAGCATAGACATGGCCGATCATAAAATATCAAGAACAAAATCTCAGATACTTATACGCGAGCCGGAAAGTATTTATCAGATCCGCGGCCAAATAGTAAACGGCAGCTTTCACGGACGCTGGCATTTCTCTTTTGGCGAAAACTACGACCCCGAACACATGCAATTCGGAACACTTCGTGTCTTCAATGACGACACCCTATCTCCCGGTGCTGTTTGGCCGCTCCATCCCCATCATGACATCGAGGTTGTCACCTATTGCGCAGAAGGTGAATTCCGCCACGCCGACCAGCGCGGCAAAGGAGACATCCTAAAGAAAGGATGGGTACAGCATACGACAGTGGGCAAGGGCATGATGCACTCGGAAATCAATAACAGGCCCGACATTCAGATGCGATTCATTCAGATGTGGTTCATTCCCTCTGAACCAAACCTGGCCCCGTCCGTAGAACAAAAGTCAGTCGAGAAAGAAGAGAGAGCGAACCGGCTTCTTCCGCTCGTCTCTAATGAACATGCAGATGCGCTCCCCATTCATTCCGATGCGCTGGTGTATTCATGCTTTCTCCAAAAAGGGCATAACGTGGAGCATTCTTTGAGAAAAGGTCGTGGATTATATATTTATGTGCTGGAAGGAGATCCCGTAGAAGCAAACGGTAACAGAATCCCCGTCCTCGGAGCGGCTCAAATCGACAGTGGAATGGATGTTCGCATCTCCACAGGTGGCAATGCCGAATTGCTACTTGTGGATGTTTTGCTTTGAGCAGACATAATGATCGTATAAAGAATGAGCTCGTGCTTGCTCCGGCCTCAGCAAGTGAGATGGAGCGCAGCCACCTTTTTCCGGTAATTCAGGATATTGAATACGCTGACCGCTTCTGAAGTATCTTTTACTACAACCCGGATCCCCTCGATAGCAAGCTCCTGAACAATGACATCTGGCACCTCCATGACGCCGGAATATCCTTTTGCCGATCACTAAGCGTCCGGTTTTTCCTTTAAGACCTCTTCAAGATCTTCTATCTTGAGGAGATGTCCTTCCTTTCTCCACCAGGGAGAAATCACGATATCAGGAAAGATGAGCACGTCCTTTGTATAGATCTTGCCGTCGATGACGATACTTCCGAATGAATAGCTGTCAATGCGCATTTGCACTATTCAAATGAAACTACAACTGGGTTGTTCATCTCTATTTTCAAGCCTTCCATTCCTTTCACAAGCTCTTTCATCTCCGCGATTGTCTTGGGTTGCGTCGCATTCAGCTTCTCAAAAACCTCCACGTTTTCGATGATCTTGCCAAAGTGCATATCGAACAGGGTGAGTTGGGACTTGTCTCGATAAGTGGCATTTGTGTCAACAATTGTGCCGTCGATGTCAAGGACGAGCCTCATGCTCATGTCTTTAAAGAACATTTTCATCATCTCTGCCGAGTTCGAGTACATCTCGCATTTATTCTGCTGCTTGTCCTGCTTGACGTCATCGGCGGCCTTATCATCCTTTGTTTTCTCGGGCATAGTAACGGTAAGCGTCGAGATAGGCCCTTTTACCAATTTAAAGCGAATCATCTCTTCCTTTTTCCGAGACTTATCCTGGCTATCATCAGGCATTCCTGTCTTGTTTTTCGGATTCTGATTGATTCTGAGATTATTGATGTCCTTGAAGGCATATATCGCCTTGTAACCGATCATTGTTTCCGTCTTCACAGGAGTCGCGGAAACAAACTTCACGCCCGGTCCATATTGCGTCTCCCTCGACCGAGCATCCTTCATCATCGCCTGAAAAGGATCATGAACTTCTGACTTGTCTTTGCTATCAGTATTAGCTTTAGCATCAGTATTAGCATTGACATCGGCGTCACCTCCAGACAACCCCTTTGCCATTTTCTGCAATACAATAAACTCGGTCGGCACGTCGNNAAGCTGCGGAGTATGAATGAATCAATGCATTAGAGAGCGATATGGTTTCCTCGATAGTGCCGCTGCCGTCCGGTTTAACATGTATGACCGTATCGTTCCGGATGCATCCGGATAAAAAAAGACAGGCCGTGATCACACAAAGGATTGTCAGGTGGCGCATATAGCCCTCCCGGTTTTTAAATTTATACTGCAATACAAGTGGCCGGGATCCTATCAAGGTCAGACCCCATTTTCTGGGTCAGGCTGGGTTAACCCTGCTGTTGCATAAAA
>PMYY01000223.1:12987-14862 GCA_003170655.1 Nitrospiraceae bacterium | reverse complement strand
GCTCGGGAAAAGTCACCCCCACTACACTGCTTGACCCGCCTCCTGGCTATCGCCTAGTAGGGGGAATGCGCAGCTATCTGTTCAACTCGGCAATTGAATGAACGCATGACATTAAAATAGAATAGATCCTGATATGATTAGAAAGATCAAAACAAAAGACCTTCGGGTGGGGATGCATGTAATTATCCCCGCATCGTGGATAAATCATCCTTTTGCGAAGAATCAGTTCAACATCAAATCTGGCGACCAGATTCGTAAGATTATGGATCGCGGGTTCGATGAAGTCGGGATAGATACCTCTAAAGGGATGCCTGTCACTGATTTCGAAAAAATTAGCCATGGTGATGAACGTATGAATCCTCCAATGGTATGGGAGCCTGAAAAACTAGTCCCTCCTGAACTGAGAGATGCGATCCATGATAGAAATCTTTCTCCTGAAAAAAAAGCACAAGTGGTCTATCAGTCTTCTGTTGAACTAATGGAAAGACTGCTGGAGGATCCAAAGACTGAAAATATTAGGGTAGCTAAACATGCAATAGCCGGGATTGTTGATATGATTCTTACACAGTATGACACATCGCAGTATCTGTTGCGGATAACCTCCCATGATTTTTATACATATGTTCATTCGGTCAACGTGGGGATTCTTGCAATATTGTTGTCAAAGCAACTTTTCAAAGATTCTTATTCGCATGACATGCACGAATTGGGGGCTGGCTTCTTCCTGCACGACCTTGGAAAGGTGAGAGTTGATCCGGCTATCATAAACAAGCCGGGAAGCCTTAACGAGGAAGAAATGAAGAAGGTGAGGATACATCCATACCAAAGTTATCTGATGTTGAAAGAGGCGAACCAGCTATCAAATGAATGCAGTATAATCGCTCTGGAACACCATGAACGGGAGGATGGTAAGGGATATCCGAAAGGACTGAAGCATGATGAGATTCACATCTATGGCCGTATCTGCTGTATCGCCGATGTGTTCGATGCATTGACTGCTGAACGTTCATACAAGGCAAAGCTGACTGCCTTTGAAGCATTGAAAATTATGAAGGAGGAAATGCTGGATCATTTCCATAAGGAAATATTTGAGGAATTCGTTTTATTGTTCATGAGTCGGGCATAAATAAATATTGTCGTGTCCGCATTCGCTGGGAGAAACAGTATCAAGAAGGAAACCGGATGGGAGATGAATGTCTCAAAGACGGGAGATTTGTTCACAGTAAGAGTGACGAGCTCCAACCCGGCCGAAGTAAGTCGGTTGTGCGGACTTGGATATATAGGAGTTATGGCGGTTGGTGCGCACCACCAGTCTCACCACTGGGGCATGGCGGAGGGCTCGAATCCGCAAAACTGAGACAGAAATAGTCTCTATCACTTGCGGCTTCACAATCACTTGGGCTGCACAGGTCAGAGGGGGAATGCGGCTGTGAAAATAGAACCAATCGGAATCATTCATACTCCATATGAGACTAAAAACGAATGTCCAATCCAACCTATTTACGCGGCAGCCACAATAGGTCGCGTGGAGGTGTTTGCGGCGTACGCGGGCGGATTGAAGGACATCGAAGGTTTTTCTCATATATATCTGCTTTATCATCTCGATAGGGCAGGTGAAATTGAATTAGTGCGATCTACATTCCTGGACGATGAACCTCATGGAGTATTCGCATCGAGGCACCCATGCAGGCCGAACAGTATCGGGATGTCGATTGTACGGCTGAAAGAGAGAGACGGCAATATCCTGGTGGTAGAAGGGATCGATGTGCTGAACAAGACCCCGCTGTTGGATATTAAGCCATATGTATCACGGTTTGATTGTATTGAGGGTGCAACTGAGGGATGGATAGCTAAAACCAAATGGAGACCGAAACC
>PMYY01000223.1:12738-12917 GCA_003170655.1 Nitrospiraceae bacterium | reverse complement strand
TAATCGGCAGAGGAAGCATTCGGTGGCTCTTCAAGGGCGAATCCCAATAATATGACAAAGAAGTATGCGTAAAGGCTCGCCCGGGGAGACTCGAGGTCTTTTACTTGTTGATTTGTGACGCAGGGTGCTATCATTTGGAAACGGGTTTTAACCGTGGGAGGTATTATGCCAAAGATATT
>PMYY01000223.1:12513-12709 GCA_003170655.1 Nitrospiraceae bacterium | reverse complement strand
CGATTGGCTCAGAGATTGAGAGGGGGTTCAGTGCGCTCAATAGTCATTGCGCTCCGAGACAGGGCAATCTTCTTGTTTTCAAGTTATGCGCATCTAAGGTTATGGACCTTCAAAAGAACAGCAACACTAATATCGATGCCTTTTCACTTGGCTTTTATTATGGTGAATGGCTAAACATCGCAAACAGAAAAATTGC
>PMYY01000223.1:0-12486 GCA_003170655.1 Nitrospiraceae bacterium | reverse complement strand
TCTTCCCCTACCTTGGAGTTATAGATAAACCTCTGCCTCCTCGGTCGGATAAACCCTGAACTTCTTGCCTTCGTTCATGGTTATATTGTGTTACCTCGGTGTAATAAAAGCATTCGCTAGACCCCTCTTGGCTTACGCCTAGCAGGGGGAATGCGCTCACAGTCCGTTCAATTCATCTGTCAAGAGAGTCGATCCTCGCCAGTTGTGGGAAAAAACGCATCCACATTATGACGATTATTATAGTGCTGATACCACCTATCAATACGGCAGGGACCACCCCGAACAACGAGGCCGTTATTCCGGACTCGAATTCGCCGAGTTGGTTCGATGTTCCGATAAACATCGAGTTTACGGCACTCACACGTCCCCTCATCTCATCAGGAGTCTCGATCTGGACTAGAGAGTGCCTTATGACGACACTAATAACATCCGATGCGCCTAATACGACCAGAGATATAAGCGAAAGAATGAATGAGGTCGACAAAGCAAATATAATAGTTGCCGTACCAAAAACTGCGACAGCGATGAACATGCTCCGTCCAACATGGTGCCTGAGAGGACGTCGTGCCAGAAATACTGACATTGTCAGCGCACCTACCGCTGGAGCCGACCGCAACAGGCCCAGTCCCCATGGACCGGTCACAAGAATGTCTCTTGCATAAATCGGCAGCAGTGCCGTTGCGCCACCAAGCAGCACGGCGAAAAGATCAAGTGATATAGCACCCAGTATCTCCTTGCGGCTTCGAATAAAGGAGATGCCTGCAAACAACGACCGGATGCTGACAGGTTCATGTTTCGATGGCATGCGTTCGATTCTGATCAGGGCAATAAAGACACTTGCGGCGAGGAACAACACTCCGGCTGCAGCATAGACAACAGCTGGTCCTGCAACATAAAGAAAACCGCCGAGTGCAGGCCCAACGATTGTGGCCGTCTGCATTGCAGAAGTCGACCAGGCAGCAGCGCGCGGAAAAAGTTTTATCGGGACCAGTCCAGGCAGCAATGCCTGCAGTGAAGGCCCCTCGAAAGCGCGACCACCACCTACAATAAAAATTATAATTAAAATGCTCCATTTACTCTGCCATCCACTGAAACTGCCAAGCGCCAACACCCCGGCTGCCAGCCCCTCAACGGCCTGGCATATGCGAGCAATACTGCGGCGGTCGTAACGGTCGGCGACATGGCCTACAACGAGAGTTAAAAGAAACATTGGCATGAACTGGGCAAGCCCAACAAGACCAAGATACATAGCGCTGCCGGTGAGTGCGTAAATCTGCCACCCAACGGCAACCGCCAACATCTGAAAGGCCATAAAGGTCGCTGCACGTGCGCACAGGAAGAGCTTAAAAGGCTTATGATGAAAGACTGATGGGATTAGATCGGGATGCATGTATTAGCGCTGAAGGGCAAGCCTATATCATCAACGATAAAAATGTAAAAATCAATATGGTGAGGCTGATATAGCCGTTCATGTTAAAGAAGGCCATATTGAGCTTGCTCAGATCATTCGGTTTTACCAGCGAATGCTCGTAAGCCAACAATATTCCCACTATGCCCAGACCGACGAAATACCATGCGTTCAAATGAAAAATCATCCCTGTAGCGATAAAAAGTCCGAATGTAATGCTGTGAAGTATCCTGGAGATAATAAGTGATTTTGCAATGCCGAACCTTCGCGGCACTGAGAAGAGTCCGTGCTGCGTGTCGAAATCGATGTCCTGGAGGGCGTAGAGTATGTCAAAACCTGCAAGCCACAAAATGATTGCCACAGCCAAAGGAACTATCTCTGCGTCAAAAGTTCCACGCACCGCAATCCATGCGCCGAGAGGAGCGCCGGCTATGGCAATGCCTAAAACGAAGTGTGAAGCCCATGTGAATCTTTTTGTGTAGGAGTACAAGACAATTATGCCTATTGCAATTGGGCAAAGCATGAAACACAGAGGGTTTAGTTTATATGCAGCAAATACCATTACGCCCAGTGAAACAGCGGTAAAAAACATTGCGTCGCGGACATTGATCTTGCCTGCTGGGATTTCGCGATTGTTGGTTCTCGGATTATGTGCATCGATCTTCCTGTCGATAATCCTGTTTAGCCCCATCGCCCCTGATCGTGCGCCAACCATGGCAACAGCTATCCAGACGATCTCATGGAAAGAGGGTATTCCCTTTGCTGCCAGTAACGCTCCAACAAAGGCGAAGGGAAGGGCGAAGACTGAATGCGAGATCTTGATCATTCTCAAATAGAGAACTGTCTTTTCAAAAAGGGGGTTCATGGTCATGTATGATACCACAGCTGCGGCAGGCAGTTGCCAACGCCGATATAACAAGCAGGCCAGGATTTTATTTATGGCTTCTCTTTAGTATATTGTAAGAAGGAACCATAGGTATCCGTCCATTTCATCTTGATTAAAGGCTGAAAACTATGTTATGAAATTCGAGCAACTCTAATGATAGAATATAGGAGGAATCAGACAGCGACACAGGGTTAAAACCGCGAGCATGCAGGATCAACGGCGTGTAGGTCGACAAGGAGGCATAAGTAATTATGCAGAAGTCAGGAGAGAGAATGTGAAAAGAACGACGGGATACTTCGATCTCCTTATGCTGGACGGCACTAAAGTCTATGCTTCGGCGAAGGCTAAAGATTGTTCTCTCCTGGAGAGAGCTAAAACTCTGTTAATAAAAAAAAGACAGGCGCCTGTCGGCTTTGAAAAGCCGAGTATTCGCGCATTGGAGGTTTCATGAACCCCGAGGATATCAAGTATCACAAGGAACACACCTGGGCGAAGGTTAAGGGCAAAAAGGCTACGATTGGGATTACTGACTATGCGCAGGAATCGCTCGGAGATATAGTTTATATCGACCTGCCCGATACTGATATAGAGATAGATNNTATCGATCTACCCGATCCCGATATAGAGGTAGATGCGAATACCGAGATCACCGAGATCGAATCTACAAAGGCTACCTCTGCGGTAATCTCACCGTTAAGCGGGACGATCATAGAGATAAATGACAAGCTTGCTGATTCGCCGGAGATTATAAACGAAGACCCTTACGGAAAGGGCTGGATTGCGATAATCGAAATGGACAATCCATCCGAAGTGGATGATCTCATGGATGCCGATGAGTATGAGGGCTATATTGATGAGGAGAGCAAGTGAAACTTGCGATCATCGGCTCTGGCCCGGGCGGATATGTTGCGGCCATCAAGGCTGCTCAACTCGGTGCGGAAGTGACGGTCATTGAAAGGGAAGAGGTCGGAGGCACATGTCTTAACTGGGGCTGCATTCCGACAAAAACATTGAGCGCATCAGCCGAGGCGCTTCACAAGGCCGGGAGGCTCGCGGAATACGGAATCGATATGCCGGGCGAAGCAAGGCCTAATATCTCAAAGATCATGGAGCGCAAGGACAAGGTTGTTGCTACTCAAGTGAAAGGGATACGCTCTCTTTTCAAGTACCGGAATATCAATATTGTAGAGGGCCGCGGGAGGCTTCAATCTCCCGGAAGCATTGAAGTGGAAAAGCGGGATGGATCGAAAGAGCTTCTCGAAGCCGACCGGATCATTATCGCCACTGGATCAAGGCCTGCGCTTATAAGCACATTCCCCTTCGACGGCGAAGCAATACTATCGAGCAACGATGCAGTAAATCTGAAGCAGCTCCCCCAAAGCCTCATTATTATCGGCGCCGGTGTTATCGGGTGCGAGTTCGCCTGCATATTCGCTCAATTCGGAGTCGAGATCACTATGTTGGAACTCATGGACAGGGCTGTATCGACCGAAGACCGTGAAATCTCCGAAGTTCTAGAGCGCGAACTGAAAAAGAAGAAGATCAAACTTTTGACCGGGATAAGGGTTGAAAGGGTTGAAAAACAGCTTGATGGCGTGCATGTCTTTGTATCCGGGGGCAAGGAATTCGCAGCTGAGAAACTTCTCGTTTCTATAGGCAGGCAGTATAACACCGAAGATATCGGACTGGAAGCATTGGGCATAAAGAAAGGGGAGCGTGGCGAAATAAGCGTTGATGATCGAATGGAGACGAATGTCAAAGGCATTTATGCCATCGGAGATGTGGTGGGAGGTATGCTTCTCGCCCATGTGGCATCGAAGGAAGGCATGGTCGCTGCTTCCAATGCGTGCGGAACAGATATGAAGATGGACTATTCTGTTGTGCCTGCAGCTATTTTCACTTCGCCGGAAATCGGATCTGTCGGATTGCGAGAACCTCAGGTATCGGGGAAAGGAATTAGTGTAAAGAGCGGACGTTTCCAGTTCAGGTCTCTCGGCAAGGCCCATGCAATGGGAGAGATTGCAGGTATAATTAAAATAATTGCTGATGCTGAAACGGACCAGGTCCTCGGCATGCATATAATCGGTCCTCATGCGGCGGACCTTGTGCATGAGGGTGCGCTGGCAATAAAGGCTAGAATGACGGCGAGAGAAGTGGGCGAGATGATTCATGCCCATCCGACGTTGTCCGAGGGCATTATGGAAGCGGCTGAAGACTTACACGGAGAAGCAATTCATATAGCAAAATAAATTATTTTCAATAAATCGAAAAGGGGAAATTGACATGGGTGAAATTATTGACATCATAGCGCGTGAGGTCCTCGATTCGCGAGGCAATCCGACCGTGGAGGTCGAAGTCATACTGGATAGCGGGCTAGCGGGCTCCGCTATTGTGCCGTCCGGCGCCTCTACCGGAAAGAGGGAAGCGCTGGAACTCAGAGACGGCGATAAAAAGAAGTTTCACGGCAAGGGCGTTCAGAAAGCTGTCGGCAATATAGTCGGTGAAATTGCATCGCGAATTAGAGGGATGGACTCCTTCGACCAGGCGCTAGTCGACAAGACAATGATCGAGTTGGACGGTACTGAAAATAAGAGCAAGCTCGGCGCAAATGCCATTCTGGGTGTTTCAATGGCGGTTTGCCATGCCTCTGCTAACGAGCTGAATGTTCCTCTATATCGTTACATAGGCGGCTGCAATGCCAAAGAACTACCCGTCCCGATGATGAATATCATGAACGGCGGGGCCCACGCCGATAACAATCTCGATATCCAGGAATTCATGATAATGCCGGCCGGCGTGAATAACTTCGCATCGGCCTTGCGCGCCGGCGCTGAGATCTTCCAGACTCTCAAGACAATACTCAAAAAGAAAGGTCTCAACACCGCAGTCGGCGACGAAGGCGGGTTCGCTCCGAACCTCGGTTCCAACGAAGAGGCGCTCACTATCATTATGCAGGCCATTACCGAGAGCGGTTACAAGCCCGGGAAGGATGTGCTGCTTGCACTCGACGTGGCTTCGTCTGAATTTTTCGATAAAGGAAAATATCAGTTTGAAGGCCGCAAGCTCTCTGCTGCGGAGATGGTCGATTACTACGAAGCACTCCTCGGAAAATATCCGATACTCTCAATCGAGGACGGCCTGGCCGAAAATGACTGGAACGGATGGAAGCTCCTCACCGAAAGGCTGGGCAATAAGGTCCAGCTAGTGGGCGACGATCTTTTTGTTACCAACACAAAGATCCTGAGTGAAGGAATACGGAAGAATATTGCAAATTCCATACTGATCAAACTGAACCAGATCGGCACCGTTACAGAAACCCTCGACGCTATAGAAATGGCGAAGAAGGCACGCTATACAGCGGTCATCTCTCACCGTTCGGGCGAGACCGAGGACACGACGATTGCCGATCTTGCAGTGGCTTGCAACACCGGATTTATCAAGACAGGCTCGCTCTCAAGAAGCGAGCGCATCGCGAAGTACAACAGACTACTGAGAATCGAGGAGGAACTGGGAATAACAGCTGTTTACAAGGGGCGCAGCGCATTCTATAATATCTAATGGCGAGAGTCGCAAAATATCGCACAAAAACGCGGGGTCTGCGCCAGCAGATCTCGGGTGAGCAGAGGAAGCGGACATATATTTTCTTTGCATGCGTAGCTGTTGCAATGGCCTATCTGTCTTACAACCTCGTATTCGGAGATATGGGCCTGATTAAATACCTTGAACTCAAGAAAAATAGAGGGCGTCTCGAGAGCGAAATATCCCAGGTCGGCAAGGAGAACAAGGCACTTGGCGAACAGGTTAACTCACTAAAAAAGGACCCATATTTTATCGAAAAGTATGCCCGTGAAGAATACGGCATGGCAAAACCCGACGAATTCATTTTTCAATACAAGAAAAATGACAAGTAGACCTGTTGTATAATCCTGAATAATGAACGACAAGCCCCTGCACATCGCTTTCCTTTGGCACATGCACCAGCCTTGCTACAAGGACCCGTTGAGCGGAATCTACACCCTCCCTTGGGTGAGGCTTCATGGCGTCAAGGATTACCTCGATACTCTTAAGATACTCGAAGCATTTCCGGACCTGAGACAGACCTTCAACGTTGTGCCTTCTCTCATGGAGCAGCTTAATGACTATGTAGATAATAACGCGACTGACCGTCACCTGGAACTGACCATGAAAGCACCCGGACATCTGACTGCGGAAGAGAGGCTTTTCGTTGTCGAGAATTTTTTCCTAGCTAACTGGGATACGATGGTCAAACCATATCCAAGGTACTATGAACTTCTCGTCAAGAGGGGTTTGAGGTATTCAAAGGGCGACATAGGCAGAACGGTGCGTTATTTCAACGATCAGGACATCAGAGACCTCCAGCTGCTCTTCAACCTCACTTGGATCGATCCTATGTTCAGGGAAAGTGATCCTTTCCTGAGAGGGCTTGTAGAGAAACATAGGGATTTCAGTGAGGAAGAGAAGATATTGGTGATAACCAAGCAATTCGATATCCTGAAACAGATTATCCCTGAATACCAGAAGCTTTCCGCGTCGGGCCAGATAGAGATCTCGGTGAGCCCGTTTTACCATCCTATTCTTCCGTTGTTATGGGATACTGATTCGGCGCGGATAGCGATGCCTAACGTAAAGCTCCCTAAAAAACGGTTTTCGCATCCGGAAGATGCAATCAAACAGATAAAAATGGGGGTTGAATTCTTCAAAAAAAGCTTCGGTTACCGGCCCGTGGGAATGTGGCCGTCTGAGGGATCGGTGAGCGAAGAGGTCGCATCGGCTATACGCTCAGAAGGTTTTCGATGGGTCGCAACAGACGAGGAAGTTCTTGCCCGTTCACTTAAGCGTCCTCTGAGGAACAATGAGGGAAATCCGAGCGATCCTGCTGCACTGTATAAGCCTTACCTCCATGCCGGGCTGTCGATCTTCTTCAGGGACCTTAAACTATCGGATCAGATAGGTTTTGTCTATTCCGGCTGGAGCCCCGAAAGGTCGGTCTCCGACTTCATCGGGAGGCTTGTTCAAATAAGGGATTCCCTGCCGAACGATCAGCCTCATGTTGTGCCCGTTATACTCGATGGAGAAAATGCATGGGAGTATTATCAGAACGACGGCCATGATTTTCTGAACTTACTTTACCGCACTCTGACCTACGACAAGAGATTTAAGACGGTTACCATGTCGGAATATCTCGATGAATTCGGGCCTGGTGAACGATTGGAAAGGCTTCATGCAGGGTCCTGGATAAATGCCGATTTTCATGTTTGGATTGGACACGAGGAGGACAACCTCGCCTGGGACTATCTTTCACAGACACGGGATGATCTGGAAGCGCATGCCGCGGAGCATCCGGCGACCGATCTTTCCGAGGCATGGAGGGCGCTATATGCTGCAGAGGGGAGCGACTGGAATTGGTGGTACGGAGACGAGCATACCACCGAAAGCCAGGACCAATTCGATGAACTCTTCCGAAACTATCTGGTGAAGGTATATAAAGTCATCGGCAAAGAGGTTCCGCCGAATCTCTATGTGCCTATACTGCTGGAAGACCGAAAGGTAGTCCCCGGGACCGGGGTAATGGGATTCATTTCGCCGAAGATCGACGGCATGGTAACGAGCTATTATGAATGGTACAACAGCGGACATATCGACGTTAAAAAGGGTGGCGGTAGCATGCATAAGGCCGAGAGCTGCATCAAGGACCTTTATTATGGGTTCAACAAGGACAGCCTGTATATCCGCGTTGACCCGGTAGTTCCTTTCGACAGGCTCGATGAGAAGGTTTCTCTCCTAATAGATATTTACCATCCCTTTGTCTATAAGATCGTTTTCGAGCCTTCGGCAAATATTGCAGCCGCTTATGAAAAGAGGAACGAAGATTGGGTGCGGGTTGAAACTCATGTGGAGGCTGCGTCTTTGGACATTTTCGAAATCGGTATACCTTTTTCGCTTATTAAAGCGAAAGAAAACGAAGAGGTGCATTTCGCCCTCGAGGTTATAAAGAGTAACGGAAGCTTGATTCCGGCTGGGGAAAGGGTGACTATTGTCGAAAAGAGCTTCGAACGCTGCCCGTTGAGGGGACATGTCATGCTGACAGTGCCATCGGCCGATTTCGAGAAGCTCATGTGGTATTAACGGGAGAGGCTCTTGTCGTAGAGTTCCTTCTTGCTGACACCGTACATTTCTGCTACTGTCCTGACCGCCTCTTTTCGTCCAAGTCCTTTCTTAATGAGTGCCAGCACTTCGAATAGTGCCTCATCAAGACCGACCTCCTGTTTATGGAATCCCTCGACAATAATCACATATTCTCCCGCAATCATTCGGGTTTGGAGTGCTGCGCGCACTTCGGCAAGAGTGCCCCTAAGAATTTCTTCATGGATCTTCGAGATCTCTTTTGAAAGGGCAACTCTCCGATCTCCCAGGATTTCATTTATGTCAGAAAGTGTCTGCAAAAGCCGGTGGGGCGCTTCGTAAAAAATGAGGGTCCGTAACTCATGTTTCAACTCATACAGGCGCCTCTGCCTTTGACCGCTTTTTGAAGGCAGAAACCCGAGAAAGGTGAATTCCTCGGTCGGGAGGCCTGAGACGCAAAGGGCGGCAGTATGGGCCGATGGTCCGGGTATTGGAATGATATCGATCTTCTCTTCGATGGCCCGTCTGATCAATACCGATCCGGGATCAGAAATGCCCGGCGTTCCCGCATCTGAGATCAGGGCTACCGAGAGGCCTGTCTTCAATCTGTCCAGTATCGCTTCCGCCTTTACCTTCTCCTTCTCCGACCAGTAACTAATAAGCGGTTTCGCAATGCCGTAATTATTGAGTAGCTTGAGCGAATGCCGGGTGTCCTCGGCGGCAATGACATCGACCTCGCGCAATATCCTAAGTGCCCGGAGGGTGATGTCTTCAAGATTGCCGACGGGTGTAGCGACGATATACAATTTCCCGGCTGCCATAGGGCTATCGGCGCAGGGTACTCTTGAATGCACTGAGCCATCTTATATGGCTGCGCTCTTCATCTATTATTTCATTGATAAGCGCTTTCTGAACTACGACATCACGGACACCCAGAAAATAGAGCAGTGTCTCCTTTTCGAACCCGATGGCGAATTGCACTGCGTCGGCTATAGTTTTAATCTTTTCCATTGATGGTAGGGATTTATGATTACCGAGAAAGAACTCCGACTCAACAATAGCGCGCATATAAAGTGAGACATCTTCCCAGCATTCCGGTTCTCCCTCCGGCTTCGAAACCGCCCCTTTCAGCCCCTCAAAGACGGCCTTGTGGTGCAGTTCTTTTTCCGAAAGTGTATCGAACAGTTTCTTAAGTTCAAGATTATCCTTGAAACGTTCCGACATTGAGGAATAAAACTGATAACCCAACTGTTCAGTCTGAATGGCCTGTTCGATTATTTCACCAATAGAGTACTTTTCCATAAATCCTCCCTTCTAACGAAGTTTGTCAAGCAAAAATCTTACAGTTTGTAAAGTTGTGGTGTTCTTACAGACTATAGTCCCTTTTTTAATGCCGGGATGTTTACAATCAGTAGTTCCTGTAGCGATTCGTTATCGGGAACCTTCTGTCCCTGCCGAAGGCCCTTGGTGTTATCTTGATGCCCGGAGGAGACTGCCTCCTTTTGTATTCGCTCAGGTCGACAAGCGCAATAACCTTTTTGATGCAATCGCTGTCGAAGCCAAGATTGAGTATCTCTTCGTAACTTCTATCGTCTTCGATGTATGCCTTGAGAATTGGGTCAAGGATTTCGTAGGGGGGGAGACTGTCGGTGTCTTTCTGGTCAAACCTCAATTCGGCTGTAGGCGCCTTCGTCAAAACTCGTTCAGGAATAACGGACTTGCCTGAATCGATGTTTTTCCATTCGCTGAGTTTGAAAACGAGGGTTTTGGGAACATCCTTAATGGGCGCAAACCCGCCGGCCATGTCTCCATACAATGTGGCATAACCGACGCTCATTTCAGACTTGTTGCCGGTAGTGAGCACGAGCCATCCGAACTTGTTCGACATGCCCATCAGAATATTTCCCCTGATTCTCGCCTGCAGATTCTCCTCTGCAATGCCGGGCGGAAGTTCCCTGAAGTGAGGCTTCAGAGAGGAGAGATAAGCATCTAATACAGGCCTTATTGGGATCTCAAGTATCATTATCCCTAAATGTTCTGCCAGAGCATAAGCATCTTCCCTGCTTTCTGCTGAAGTGAAGTGTGTTGGCATGAAAATACCTGTAACATTGTCATTTCCTATTGCATCCACAGCAATTGCGGCTACAAGGGACGAATCGATACCTCCGCTTAGGCCGATACAGACTTTTCCGAAGCCATTCTTGACTACATAGTCCCGTGTTCCAAGAACGAGCGCATTATAGATCTCACCATTTGTTGCCGGGCCGGCATCGCAAACAGACCTGACGGTACCGCGCATAGCGGCCGGCACAAGAACATCTTCATTTTTCAGGGGTCCATGATCGATTACGATTTCATCTATTTGATAATTATCCGCAGGCCCGGCGACCTCGCGATCGTGAGGCGCATGGAGCCTCTTCATGAAAGCCTCTTCGAGGCAGATATCTATAACGATATCATCTTCTGCAAAACATTTCCCTTCTGCAATAAGCCCCGCATGTTCATTGATTACAAGACTGTGGCCATCGAAAACAAGCTCGTCCTGGCCGCCTACCGTATTGAGATAAGCAATGACCAGGCTGTTGTCAGAGGCGCGGGTCGAGAGCATCTTAAACCGCGTTCCGGCTTTTCCCATATGATACGGAGATGCATTGATGTTAATTATGAACTCCGCGCCATGCGAGGCCTGTACCGAAGCGGGTCCGTCCGGATACCAGATATCCTCGCATATATTAATTCCGAATTTTATTGCGCCCATCTTGTAGACGGGATACCGTTTGCCAGGCTTGAAGTAACGAAATTCGTCAAACACGCCGTAGTTGGGCAGATGTATCTTGTGATACACGTCGAGCAATTTCCCCTGATGTATTACAGCGGCCGCATTATAAATGTCTTCGCTTTTGTCGACGAACCCCACTATCGCAATAAAGTCGCCTACACTCTTCTGTATTTCCTGAAGAGCTTCGATATTGTCATCGATAAAATGCGGCTTCAATAACAGATCTTCGGGAGGATAGCCCGTAACGGCGAGTTCGGGAAATACGATGATGTCCGGCAGATATTCTCCGAGTTTATTTATCCGTTCTATTATCTTTTTTACATTACCCGACAGATCGCCGACCGTGGGGTTAATCTGGCAGAGTGCCAACCGAACTTTCTTCATTAAACCTCTTGGGCGCAGATACCCGGCAATTTATTGCCGGGAGGATCGCTTTACTCATTGATTTTACTTAGCCATGCCCCGTTTGTAAAGGCTATGCGGCCTAAATCCAATGAGAATCCCTGCTAGCATTAACAACTTAGTGATAATCGGGTCAGCGCAGCTCCAAATAAGTCTAGCATGGCGCTCCTTTTTAAAAGAGTCTGAATAACAAGGGAATTCAATTCCGGTCATCGTCAGTATAGTCTCTATGTCCTTTCTTGATATTTTCGGGAATGTAGGATAAAATTGAAGACCGCACTATAATTCAGACTATAGACATAAGTAGGAGGATATCATGGCAAAGACCGTTAAAGGGGAAAGACGTACCGCGGCACCAAAGAAACCGCTCAAGTCCGTTAAGGCCGCCAAGTACGTCTACTTCTTCGGGCTCGGCAAGGCCGAGGGCAGCGCCGAGATGAAGGACTTGCTGGGCGGGAAGGGTGCTGGTCTTGCAGAAATGACAAACCTCGGGGTGCCGGTCCCGGCAGGATTTACCATAACTACCACAGGGTGCAATGAGTATTTTAAGAACAGTATGAAGTATCCGGCCGGCCTTTGGGATCAGGTTCTAACGCATATGAAGCGTATGGAGAAATCGATGGGGATGAAGTTCGGAGATCCTTCCAATCCCCTGCTAGTTTCTGTCCGATCAGGAGCTAAATTCTCGATGCCGGGAATGATGGACACCGTCCTGAACCTGGGAATCAATCCGGATACTCTGGTGGGGATCATAAAAAGAACCAATAATGAACGATTTGCTTATGACGCCTATCGGCGTTTCATTACTATGTTCGGAACTATTGTGATGAACATAGACCGGCAAAAATTCGAGAGTGTGCTTGATAG
>PMYY01000195.1 GCA_003170655.1 Nitrospiraceae bacterium | reverse complement strand
AATATTGTTCCGCAAACCCTTAGGAAGAGGGAGACAGGCAATATCCCTGACTTTGGGACTCGCATCAAGTTCCACCAAGAGAGTTTCAGACTGTCGGCACCGACCATCCTTGGCTCCTCGACTAAAGGCGATGGTGTGAGCAACTGTTTTTTGTAAAGTGCTTTCTCATTTCAGAACTTTCAAGTCTTTGCTGCCATCCTTTCCGCCTGGAAAGCATTCCGGACCAGTATGCTTCTGCTTCATCAAAAGCGTCGTCATCTCATCAGCTGTAACTGCCTGGCTGTAACGGAATCCTTGGAATTCATCGCACCCATGATCGCTAAGAAAACGATATTGCTCTTCAGTCTCCACGCCCTCGCCTACGGCCTTGAGGTCCAACGAATGTGCGATGGCAATTATCGCCTTAACGACTGCCGCGCTGTCGGAATCAGTCGTAAGGTTTCGTGTAAGGACCTGTGCGATCTTCAAGAAATCTATCGGTAAACTTCTGAGAAGACTCAATGAAGAATTTCCAGTGCCGAAATCGTCGATCGATATTCTGACACCGAGCTCTTTGAGGCTTTTCAGTATTGATGTTGTTGTCCCGACATCCTGCATTATTATGCTTTCGGTAATCTCCAGCTCAAGGCAACATGGTTTGAGTCCGGTATCGTTCGTCAATTTTCTTATTTTGGCCGCCAGATCGTTATTTCTGAACTCATGAATCGAAATGTTCACGGAGATGTACTGGCACAGGTCATCTTTTTGCCATTCCGCAGCCTGACTGCATGCGGTTTGCAATATCCAATGACCGAGGGAGGCGATGACACCCATGTCACCGGCGATAGCTATCACTTGCTCGACAGGCACGTTGAAAATATCATGTGGATTCCAGCGTAGCAACGCTTCCACGCCCAGGATTCGGCCTGACTTCATCTCATATCTTGGCAGATATTTAAGCCTGAATTCTTTATCCTCAAGTGCCTTTCTGATCCGGTTTTCTACAGATAGGCGCTCTTTGATATGCAGGTTCATCGATTCATCGAAGAACTGGAAGTTGTTTCTTCCTTTGACCTTTGCGTGGTACATGGCCGTATCAGCGTTCTGCAGGAGGGAGTCGATGTCGGCGCCGTCGTTAGGATACATTGCAATGCCTAAGCTTCCTGTAATGTTCAGCTCGTGAGAAGAAATGAGGAAAGGCTCGGAGAGCTCCTCGAGTATTCTCTGGGATACTTTTGCGATATCTTCGGGTTTCCTTATATTTGGGAGTAAAATCGTAAATTCATCCCCGCCCATGCGGGCCACCATATCATGGACATTTTCATTATTGACATGGGCCACAATATCGCTTCGCCGCATGCCGTTTATGATACGATCGGCCGAGGCCTTCAGCAGGAGGTCTCCAACCTTATGACCGTAAGTATCGTTGATCTGCTTGAATCGATCTAGATCGATAAAAAAAACGGCAAAGTATTTGCCCGAATGTTCCGCAGATGACAGTGCAAGTCCGAGATGATCCTTGAACGATTGTATGTTCGGAAGCTGCGTAAGCGAATCATGGTACGCCATATAGCGGATATCGTGTTCTGCATGCTTCCGTTCAGTAATATCCCGAATCAGGGCCAGCACGGCATCTTCCCCGCATACAACTACACGCAGTTCGAAATAATGATCGGCCCCCAGCCTTGTAACTACATATTCAAATATCTGGGTTTCTCGGGTGTTAAAAGCGTCTTCCAGCGCTTCTCTAATCCTACCTGCGAGTTCTTCCGGAAGCACGTCCTGTAGCTGTTTGCCCAGAACTTCGCCGGTCTGTGCTATAAGGTCTAGGTCCGGGGCGGCCTTGAAATCGAGCAAGATGCCCGACCTGTCGATCTGGAACATGCCATCAGGCAGAGCATTTAAGAGTGCCCTGTTTTTTGTTTCACTCATCATCAGTTCACTGAAGGTCTCACTCGCCCTGAGCATGTACATAAGTCGGTGGCCGAGTATCACCCAGTTTAGCGGCTTTGTAATAAAATCAGTCGCACCGGCCGCGTACGCCTTTGTTATCGATTCAATATCGTCCAGGCCTGTAATCATCAGGACGGGAATGCCTTCCCTTCCGGGCATTTTTCGCAATTCCCGGCAGACTCCGATGCCATCCAGCCCCGGAAGCATAACATCCAGAAGTATAAGATCAGGTTTGAGTTCCCTCAGCAACTCGACGGCTTTCAAGCCATCCTCCGCCTCAAATACGGAAAATTCGGCAAGTTCGAGAGTGAGACGAGCGACTTTGCGGACAGATTCTTCGTCATCTACAATTAATACAGAAGGCTCACGTGAATCTTTGGATGGCATTAATACCCCGTTTTATTTTTACTTCGTCCATCACATGAAATGTTACAGGACTAATTGAACGAACATTATATTCAGCATATCAGGTTTTTACCAGGGATTCCACAAATATTTTGAAAGTGGGCGCGTCTGTGTTCATTTTTCAAATATGTGACCTTGATAATACTTTTTATAGTCGGGTACAGTATATTAGTGACTTTTGAATGTATGAGTACCCTGCTGCAGGCCGGAAAGGTCCTTGCAGGATATGCTGAATCCTCAAAATGAAGCAAAATTACAACAAAATAAGCGTTTGGTAACCTTTATTTTCCACAGGGAATCCGCAGCGATGGAGCAGATAATGGAATGCAGTAATCGTTCACTTGGGAAAAACGTGGTTCTTGTCGTGGATGATGATGAAATTCAGCTTAAGATCGCGGTCGAATTTCTTGAGCAGTCCGGATTCACTGTTGAGTCAGCACAAGACGGTAAGAGTGCTTTGTCTCGCGTCCGCGACATTAGACCAGACATTGTCGTTCTGGATGTTCTAATGCCGGGGATGGACGGTTTCGAAACTTGTGCCGAACTGAGGAAGATCCCGGGCGGGGAGCTCGTTCCCGTTCTGATGACCACCGGGCTGGACGACCTCGAGTCGATAACAAAGGCGTATGAGGCCGGTGCGACCGATTTTATTGCCAAGCCGATAAAATGGATGATATTGCGGCAGAGAATATTGTACTTGCTACGGGCGAGTAGGGCCATCATCGATCTTCACAGAAGCGAAATGAAGAATCGTGCTCTTCTTAATGCTGTTCCAGATGTCATGTTTCATATAGACAGCGAGGGAATATTCCTTGAATTTAGGGGAGCAGCGGACTTTGCAATGCTCGTTGCACCGGATGAAGTGGCTGGGAAAAAAGTGTCTGATGTCTTCCCTGGTATTCTAGCTCAAAGGGTGATCTTGTCAATGAAGAAGGCCTTTGAAACCAGGGAAACTCAGATTTTTGAGTACGTGTTAACCGGTGCAGGGGTTGAGTACTTTTTCGAATCGAGGATTGTTGTATGCGGCGAATGTGAAATTCTCGCCATTATGCGTGATATCACGGAGCGAAAGCGTTTCGAAGAGGCACTGAAGATCTCCGAGATGAAGTATCGAATAGTGGCAGAAAACACTTACGATTGGGAGTTTTGGTTGAGTCCTGAAGGTCAGTTTGTTTACACCTCTCCTTCTTGTCAGGACGTAACTGGTTATACGGCAGCTGAATTCGAAGCCGACTCGAAACTCTTTCTTAGGATAGTACATACCGACGATCTGACCAAGTGTGCGACGCATTGCACTATGCAGGCCAAGCCTTTAGAAAAGATTGGAGAGCTGGAGTACCGGATCTTACACCGGGATGGGAACATAAAGTGGATCGGTCATGTATGTCAGCCAGTTTATGATGCAGAGGGAGTTTATCTAGGAATCAGGGGAAGCAACCGTGATATTACCGCTCAAAAGAGGGCCGCGGCGCTCGTAAGGCTGGATGAGGAGCGCAGGATACGGCATGAGGAAGAGATGAAGCGGCTTCTCGAAAAGGACAAGATACTCAAGGACTTGCATGACGGCATAGGCGGAATAGTCACAAATGTCGGACTGCTCTCTGAGATGGCATACAATTCAACATCAGCTGACTATGTCAAGAATGCCCTGCGGACGATGTCTGAACTGTCCCGCGAGGCCATTTCGGAACTCCGCAACTTCATGAACATAATCGATGACCGCCGGTTGGATTGGCATGCCTTTGTAGCGGATCTTAGGAATTTCGGGAGTTCCATGATAGAGGGCAACGGCCTGTCCTTCAAGGTAAAGACATCCGTGAAGGCCGACGCCGTACCTCCCGACAGTCTTCTTTGTCTCAACATTTTCAGGGTTTACAAGGAGGCTCTTACAAATGTAATAAAGCATGCCAGTGCCAATGTAGTCGACGTGACAATCAGTGTAAAGGCGAAAAGGTTCGTTCTTTCTGTTCATGACGATGGTGTCGGGTTTACAAAAAGTCAGGGTGATGGTAGGGGTATTCGAAATATGAAATCGCGTGCCCAGGAGATAGGCGGCAACCTGGCTGTGACATGCAATAAGGGGACCAGTGTTCATCTTGAATTCCAGATACCCATAAAATACCCGTGAGTGGTAATGGTTATTAAGAAGATATGGATGATAAAATGATGACATGCGAATTGCTATAGTCGAAGATAATCAGATACTGCTCGAAAACCTCAAAGTGCTTCTCACGGGTGAGCCGAATATAGAAATTATAGGTACCGGTTCATCGGCCGAAGGGGCGCTCAAGTCTGTCGATTTCTCGAATGCGGACGTCCTGCTTGTGGACCTTGGTCTTCCGGGCATGTCAGGAAGCGAGCTGATCGAAAAAGTAAAGGCGAAATATCCGGAACTGGAAATAATGGCACATACAGTCTTTGAGAATCGTGAAAGCGTTTTTTCAGCGATAAAGGCGGGTGCATCGGCCTATATCCTCAAAGGCAGCAGACCGGTTGAGCTTATCGACGCATTGAACAAGCTTCACGAAGGCGGCGCTCCCATGAGCCCCAAGATAGCCCGCATGGTCATCCAGGAATTACAGGACAAGGGTTCCGATGAGCAATATCTGCTGAGTCAGCGCGAAAAGGAGGTCCTAAAGGAGATCGAGAAGGGCATGAGTTATAAGGAAGTAGCAAATAAGCTGAATATCAGTCCCCAGACGATTCATACGCATATCAAAAAGATCTACGACAAGCTGCACGCCCATGACCGGCAGGACGCCCTGCTGAAAGCCAGGAAAAAAGGGATCATCTAAACTGCCAACCGATAAGTGCTGTATCAGCCTCTAAGCCGATATGCAGTTCTCGTTTTTTGAAACAGGCAATCCTTCACTAGAACTGAGCTAACAGTTTAGTGGCTGGAGAGTTCAATTCAGAGTCTCGGAGATTTTGAAGGGAATTCTGAAAAGTTCGGGCAGCATCTTTTTGAGGTCATAATAACCCAGACCATTTCGTTGCTTCTCATCGTTCAGGATGTTCCAGACATCCTTACGGATGTAAGAAGTCTGCCATAGTGTTGCTATAGCAGCTTTTGACGGTTGAATCCGCAACAGATGCGTTAGATACAAGGGTCGCTCTCCATATGAATATTACCCACAGTGAACGAGCGTTCACCCTATGAAAACAAATCAAAACAAAGGCACGGCTCGCTTAANNCCACAGTGAACTCTCGTTCACCTGCTGGGAACAACTCAAAACAAAGGCATGGCTCGCTTAAAGTGCCCACTGTTGGTTCATCCCGGGGTCACAGACCCCGAGGATTCCCGCCGTATGTCCTAAACTCGTTTACATTCTCCACTGTTTTTTCGTAGAATATCGTTCCCATGGCCGGTTATCTCTATATCCATATCCCTTTCTGTCTGAAGAAGTGCATATACTGCGATTTCTATTCAGTGTCAGATAGCAAGTTTATTATTGGCGCCTATATGACTGCTCTCTGCAAAGAGCTGGAAATGAGAAAAGAGTATATCGGAAAACTCTGCGGGATATATATAGGCGGCGGTACGCCCTCGATACTGAAGGAAAAAGATATTGCAACAATCATGGATAAGATTCGCAGCACTTGCCATATCAGTGCTGCAGCTGAAATCACATCAGAAGCAAATCCCGGCACATTGACCGAAAGCGGCATCAAAGGTATGCTGAATGCCGGAATCAACAGAATCAGCATAGGAGTTCAGTCTCTCAGAGATAAGGAACTGTCGCTGCTCGGGAGGATGCATGACGCGGCTGAGGCGATAGCCGCCGTTACTACTGCTAGAAAAAGCGGATTCGGGAATATTTCGCTCGACTTGATTTACGGGATTCCGGGTCAAGACCTTGTCAGCTGGAAAAGAACTCTCGAAAAAATCGTTTCTCTCCATTCTGAACATATATCTGCATATGAACTGACGCCTGAAAAAAATACCGTCCTCTATGAGCAGCTTGAAAAAGGCCGATTGCATCTGCCGGATGAAGATGAAGTTGCAGAGATGTACTACACAGCAATCGATATACTGACTGAGGCAGGCTATAAGCACTATGAGATTTCCAATTTTGCTTTGCCGAACCTCCAGTGCAGGCATAATTTAAATTACTGGGACAGGGGCGAATATCTTGGAATAGGGGCTGGGGCGCATTCATTTCTGAATGGTCGTAGAATCTCCAACATATGCGATGTGAGACAATACATACACGATGTGGAGCTGGGGACATCGCCGATTGCCGAAGAGACTTTGCTTACCCGCAGAGAGGAGATCGAGGAAACGCTGTTTCTCGGTTTGAGAAAAACGGACGGATTTGACATTGAACTCATTCCGGCCAACATAACGGAACATTTGAAGGAGGCTCTTGACGATCTCGCCCATCAGGGCCTCCTGGATCTATCCGGCGGTCATATCAAGCTAACCCGGAAGGGGCTTATTATTTGCAATTCGGTTATTGTCCGCTTAATGTTACGTATTGAGCGAATCCTCCGCGCATGACGAGTAGCAGTATATCGTCCTTCTTAGCTATCTTCGAAGCTGTGCCCATATACTCGGCTGTATTATGTATGGCTCTCCTGTTGATCTCCATGATAATGTCACCCCTTTTTAATACGCTTAGTGCCCGGCTGTCCTCATCTACCCCGGTCACGACGACGCCCTGAATTTCTCGCGTGATACCAAGTTGCTTCAGAATGTCAGCATTCAGGTCCTGAACGGTAATGCCTTTAAGCGCATTATCAATTTCCTGTGGCTCAGGTTCAGCAGGTTCCGAAGGCAGTTCAGTTATAGTGACAGACAGACTCAATGGCTTAGCGTCCCTTATGATTCTGATCTCAGCGATCTTCCCAGGTTTTGTGGCTGCGACCTGGTTTTTGAGATGGAAGGGATTTTCAACGGTTTTTCCATCGAATCCGATTATGACGTCACCTCTTTTCAGGGCTCCCTTATCAGCAGGGCTTCCTTCGGTTACATCTACGACCAGGATGCCCTTTTCGTCCTTGAGGCCGAACTGCTTCGCAAGATCAGAGTTAAGGGGCTGAACCTGAACGCCAAGATATCCCCTGACGACCTTGCCCTGGCTGATAATACTGTCCATGACACCCCTGGCCATATTGGAAGGAATAGCAAACCCTATGCCCTGATTGCCACCGGTAGTGCTGAATATCGCATCATTGATACCAATCAGCACGCCGTTCGAATTGACGAGAGCGCCTCCTGAATTCCCCGGATTAATAGAAGCATCAGTCTGGATGAAGTCCTCGTAATCCACGAGCCCCATACCGGCACGGCCTGTGGCGCTGACGATACCCATCGTAACTGTCTGGCTCAAGCCGTATGGATTGCCTATCGCAATGACCACTTCCCCGGTTCTCAACCTGTCCGAGTCTCCCCAGGTAATGGTTGGCAGATTTTCAGCCATAATCTTAATGATGGCGATATCGGTACGGGAGTCCAGTCCGATGACCTTGCCCTTGAATTCCCGGCTGTCATTAAGCTTCACGACTATATCTTCAGCGCCCTGGATTACATGGTTGCATGTCACGATATATCCGTCGGCAGAGACAACGACGCCGGAACCGAGGCTGAATACCCTGCTTTTCTGGGGCTGCCCTTCACCAAAAAATCTTTTGAACATGGGATCATCAAAGGTCAGACGCGGCGTCTTCACAGTTTTCGAGGTCGAGATATTTACGATTGCGGGTTTCACTTTTTCGGCTATGTCGGCCATGGCATTGCCGAGTTGTGTGAGAATATTGGATGACGGATCCGATTCGGAAACAGCGGAGAGAACAATCTGGGGCACTGCAAGCCCGCACAAAAGTATGAAGGCCAATATGTTGAAAAGAATCTTGGTAATCTGTGACTTTGAATGGTTCATTTGATACTCCTTCCTCAGAACTTCATGGGTCTGATCTCCAGGAGCAGGACCCTGTCTGTATTATCGTCAACTTTATAGCGCTCGTCAATCCGGTGCCCTACTATCCATGCTATATTTTTATTGGTCATAAGGAGAGGGACCGAGTCCCTCTCATCGCGTGGTATTTTCTCATCGACGAAATAATCCTGGATTTTCTTCTTTTTTCCGAACCCGCCGGGATAGAAGAAATCTCCGGCCCTCCTAGACCTGATTGAGAGGGGGAAGGGCAGCTTGTCAGCATCGAAACAAGCACTCTTCTTTCCGTCACCCATATCGTATATTTCTTTGCCCTCCACAATTGACAAGCGCAATACGGTCGCTGCTTCCTTCAGCACAACCTCTCCGGGTGAATTGATGACATACTCGCGGAGGCTCACAGGCGCTTCTGAAGTTAGGGCCAATGTGGCATAGCCCTTTATGGCTCGAATGGAATGAGGCAAGTAAATACGGCCGCCCGATTGACCGTATTTGATCAGTTTAATCAGGTCTTCAATGTGATCGAGACCGAGACCCCTGAGACTTCTAGTCTCCGAGAGAGCGCGCCTCAGCACCCTTCTCAGCAAGGCCGTATCCATGTATTCCATTGGACCAAGAAAAAGTTCGATCGCCGTGTCAGACTTTCTGCTGATCATCTTCATCAAGGTCTTTGTTACGAGGACCGCGAAATAACGCTCTTCATCCCGTATGATGTTTGTTGTCCTGAGTGCAGCCTGAATGAAATCCTTGTTTATGTTAATAAGAGAAGGCATAATGAAATGCCTAATCCTGTTTCTGAGATAGTCATTCTTTAGATTGGAGGAATCGGTAACGTAATGGAGTCCTTCCTTGGAAAGGTATTCCTCGATCTCGCTACGTTGAGTTTCAATGAGGGGACGTATGATCAAGCCCCGGATAGGCGGTATCCCAGACAAGCCCAGCGGGCCGGACCCCCTGACCAGATGCATAAGGAGAGTCTCCGCCTGGTCATTTGCATTATGCGCCAGAGCGATTTTATTCGCTCCGTTTTGAGCTGCTATCTCTTCAAGTGCCTTATACCTGAGATCACGCGCTGCTTCCTGCTTATTCAGCCCTTCACTCTCGGCATATACTTTGGCATTGATTTTCGTGGTGCTGAACGCGATATTTCTTTCACTGCAGAGTTTTGAACAAAATTCTATTTCGGCAGTCGTTTCATCCGGCCTGAAACCGTGATCGATATACGCGGCTGATAGTTCTACGCCCAAAGCATTCTTCAGATGGTCCAAAATACTCAGCAAACAGACAGAATCGGCACCCCCGGAAAGCCCTGCCAGTATTCGGTCTCCCGCTGAAATCATGGAGTGTTTTGCAATGCTATCTTTAACTAGATCTATAATGTGTTTCTTCATTCGGACATTTTATCACAGGCACTGTGCCTTTACAATTATTCTTCCGAGTTGATAATATATACTTCGCACTTGGAGAGGTGGCCGAGCCGGTCGAAGGCAGCCGCCTGCTAAGCGGTTGTGGGGGTAACACCCCACCCAGGGTTCGAATCCCTGCCT
>PMYY01000123.1:13552-30786 GCA_003170655.1 Nitrospiraceae bacterium | reverse complement strand
CATATATTTTTAGGAACGGTTCATAGTCAGGATAAGGAAAAACCGATCTGCCATCTCCTGCCGCAGCGATTGCAGTTCCCGAAACTTGTTGTTGAATTCACGCAGTGGTTTAGGTGGACCTGAGTTCATGAAGGCTATCAACTCGCTGCAGAAGTGCCAGTTGCACCTGAAAGGCCTGAGTGAACGCTCGATTCCACAGCCGGTTTCGGAAAGGAATTGACATGGGGCGGCATCCTCGATCCCTGCTCCGTATTGCGGCGGGGTCAGAGCGAGTGCTGTGATGTAAATAAGATCCTGATGGTCGTAATATCCATGCTTGTTAATGCAGCATACCTTCCGGCAGTCAGGACAGACCTGAGCAGTGTTTTCCTGAATAAAACGGTCGACACCGCCAATTTTATTTCTTAATGCAAGCGCTATCCTTTCGACCTCTGCCAGCTCGCCTTTATGACGCTCGAACAGATTAGTAATCAATGACAATGCCTCATACCATCTCTTGCGGTCATGCCAGATAAGGTCGTCGTTCAGCAGTTGGTGTCGGAGGGCCATACCCTTTATGGTATATTAGAGAGACGCTGTTTTTCCAATGAAAGCAAGGGACAATAGGATTGACCTGTAGGAAATGTAACGGAACTATTCGACTGATGTTCAGCTGAAAGCTGGTATATCTGTGCTGCACGGAGTGCAGCAGAACGTATGCGATTTCGGAGTATATCGAAGAGATAACGGACGATATGTGGGAGCAGATCAGCCGGAGACCTTCAAACAGGGCATAACTGTATCGCGGAGGTATCGTCATTTCTCACATAATCATTGACGGGTATAACGTTATAGGGATTCATCACAAGGATATGGAGAAGGCACGTGGCGGTCTCGTCGATCTGATCGTCGGGTATAGGAAGACTTTCGACCATGACATCACCATCGTCTTTGACGGTTACAAAAACGGCATGGCAACCGAGCAGGTCTCGTTCAATGGGCATGTGAAGGTGATCTATACCCGGCTTGGAGAACGTGCTGATGATGTTATCAAAAAGATCGTCTCGAATGAACGGAGGGAGTGGATCGTGGTCACCGCAGACCGGGACATTGCGGATCACGCCTGGGCAGCGAGATCAGTGCCGGTTGCACCCGAAAAATTCGTTGATATCATAACCCGGCATCGGCTGAAAGATATAGATGAACCGCTTGCTGATGAAGAAGACGACGAGGAACGCCATGCGCGGCGTGGAAACCCTCACCAGTTCTCGAAAAAGGAGAAGGCTCTAAGAAGAGTCCTAAGTAAATTGTGATACGTAGCCGCATTCAAACGCTGACTTCGTTGGCTTCGCCTTTTGCTCCTCGACGTACAAAAAAGTTCGCCAGCGTGTTATGTTAAAGCCGGCAGATACTCTCAATATATTTTTCAGCTTTTTTCTTTTGATTATTACTGCTGTTTACCACGCCGTAATTCCGCAGGCCGAATATCTTATGCTAATATATGGCTCGCTCATTTTCTTCCAGGTCATTCTGAGCAGGATCGGCAGGATGAATTCGTTTCTCGCACTGACGCGCGATCTTATCTTTCCTGTCGTCAGCGTGATGATCATTTTCGACAGCCTCGGACTGATTGTTCACCGGATAAACCCCCAGGACATCGACTATCTGCTCATACGGGCTGATTACCTGATCTTCGGGGGGTATCCGACAGTTTATCTCGAAAGGATAATCTATCCTCCGTTTACCGACATTCTCCAGGTCGCCTACTCGACATATTACTTTATTCCCATCACCCTCGGAATCGCCTTAAGGCTTCGCGGCGATAACGGCGCCTTCGAAAAATCACTCTTCCTTATCCTTTTATGCTTTTATCTGTCGTATGTGGGGTATATACTTTTCCCCGCGCTCGGGCCGCGATATGCCATGGACCATCTTCAGTCCGAAGCTGTAGACGGATTCCTGGTTTCGAAACCGATACAGGATATTCTCAATCTTCTGGAAGGGGTAAAGCGCGACGCTTTCCCCAGTGGCCATACAGCTATCGCCCTTACCGTCCTCATTCTTTCATATAAATATGCAAGGAATATATTTCGCGTTCTTCTTGTGCCGGTTGCCCTGCTTATTTTTGCGACGGTCTATTGCAGATATCATTATGTTGTAGATGTCATGGGAGGCATGGTCCTCACCGTTGTCACATTCGCCGTCGGTGAGGTATATTATAAGTTCTGGATGAGACAGGATAATGGATCTTCCGTATAGCAAGGCAAAGGACGGCATCATTATCGAGGTGAAGGTCGACCCGCGCTCATCCAGGAACGAGATCGTCGGGGTTGTCGATAAGACCGTCAGAATCAAGCTGACGGCCCCTCCCGTGGAAGGCGCGGCTAACGAACAGCTTATCAAGCTGCTTGCGGAAAGATTTGACATCAGGAAGAGCGATGTCATCATCATGAAGGGCGAATCGTCGCGCCATAAACTCGTAAAACTAAAAGGGGTGGTACTTTGATCCGAAGCATGACGGGCTACGGCTCTGCTGAAAAAGAGGGTTTCAAGGTAGAGGTGCGCTCCCTTAACCACAAGTATAACGATGTCTCCGTCAGGATGCCTTCTTTCCTGATGGAGCATGAGACGACAATAAGGAAGTTGATCAAGGAAGCTTTTGAGCGGGGCAAGATCGATGTGGCTGTCTCTCTTACAGATAAAAGGCAGAAGAAGGTGAAGGTCAACACTGCCCTAGCGATGGAAATGTACAACGCGTTCGCATTAATTCAGCAGGAACTGGATTTGCCCGGTTCACTGGACATAGGCTTTTTTTCAGGCTATAGGGAACTATTGTTGACCGAAGAGTCTGAAAACAACGCTGATGCTCTCTTCGAAGCACTGAAAGAGGCCATATCAAAGGTAGAGGAAATGAGGAAGATCGAAGGCTCGGCTCTCGAAAAGGAACTCCTGCAGCGCCTCAGTATCGTAAGAGAAAGACGTGACAGCATCGAGGCGTCATCGAAAAATATGATATTTGCGTACAAGGAGAAACTTTCAAGAAGGATAGCGGAAGTTATCCAGAACGCGCCGCTAGACGAAACGAGGATGGCGCAGGAGATAGCATTTATCGCTCAGAAGGGGGATATCTCCGAAGAGCTTGCGCGGCTTGGCAGCCATATCCGCCAATTCGGGACTTTTCTTTCATCGAATGATTCAGTCGGCAGGAGGCTCGATTTTCTCTGCCAGGAGCTGAACCGCGAGGCTAACACAATCGCCGCAAAGGTCGATGATGTCGATATTATCAACTTGACTCTGGATATTAAAGCGGAGCTCGAAAAGCTCAGAGAGCAGGTTCAGAATATTCAATAGCTGTTATAGAGGAAGAAACGGAGGCGACTAAAAGATGCTTGTCAATATCGGATTCGGGAATGTCGTCTCGGCACACCGTGTTGTGGCTGTTGTTAGCCCCGGCTCATTGCCCATAAAAAAGATGAGGGAAGAGGCTAAGTCGAGGGGAAAGCTTGTCGATGCAACCGAAGGCAGAAAGACTCGGTCCATTATCGTCACCGACAGCGACCACGTCGTTCTTTCAGCACTTCAGGTAGAAACGATATCGCAGCGTGTGTCGAACCCGATGGGGAGTACAGGAGATAGTGGAAATGTTGAAAAGGAAGGGTAGCCTTTTTGTGGTATCTGCGCCATCAGGCGCTGGAAAAACCACCCTTTGCCGCAAGGCCGGCGAGGACCTTGAAGGGTTACTGCATTCCGTCTCGTTTACAACCAGAGCACCAAGGACGGGAGAGGTGCAGGATGTGCACTATACCTTTATCGGTCAGGATGAATTCCGTGCCATGATCGCTAAAGGGGAGTTTGTCGAGTGGGCAGAAGTCCACGGCAATTTTTACGGCACATCGAAAGGACGCATAGAGGAAATTGTCAATGCAGGAAATGATGTTATACTTGATATTGATGTTCAGGGTGCGCGCCGGATCAGGGAACAATACTCCGCAAGTACTTTGATATTCATACTGCCGCCATCCATGCCTGTCCTCGAAAAGCGTCTCTTCAACAGGATGAGCGATTCCCCGGAGGTCATCGAAAGAAGACTCAGGAAGGCGCGCGAAGAGATAAGCGAGTATAAATACTACGATTATGTTATAGTAAATGACCTCTTTGAAGAGGCTTTTGGTGTTTTTGCTTCGATAATTACGGCCGAACGGAACAGGATCGAAAAAGTCGATCACGAATGGATAAAGGAACATTTTCTTACGGAGGAATAAATTTGGACATTATAACGCTGCCCATCGAATATGACAAAAAGAAGATAGAAAGCAAATATCGTCTTGCAGTGATCGCATCTCAGAGGGCCAGAGAACTGGCCTTTGGGGCGGAGCCGCGGATTCCCAAAAAGTCGAAGATGATCAGTACCCTCTCCCTTCTGGAGACTATCAGCGGCGAGATTAAATTCTTGATCGGCGAAGAGGCTGCAGAAGCCCGGGAAAGGGCCGAAAAGATCGATTTCAGGAAGCTAATCGAAGACAAGAGAAAGTCTATCACCGATATCTCGGAACTTGAAAAAGACCTTAAGACATATCTCCATGAGAGGGAGACTACCGAAAGGGTACTCGAAGAACTCTTCAGCGAAAACGACGAGCACTACGAATCGTAGCAAGGCAGAAGGCTTTAATCTGTTCTATCTGAACGCTTGCGGGTCGTAACGGGATAAGGAACGGTGTTACAAGGCAAGTCGATAATTGTCGGCATAACCGGCAGCGTGGCTGCGTATAAGACCCTAGATCTTGTCAAGAGGCTCAGGAACGAGGGTGCCTCGGTCAGCGTCATCATGACTGCGTCTGCACAGCGTTTCATTACTCCACTTTCGATGCAGATAGCCTCTCAAGGCACGATCTACAACGACATGTTCGAACATCCTCTTTCGCACGTAAGTCTGCCTGCCGCTGCCGATCTTTTTATTATTTCTCCTGCATCAGCTAATATTATAGGCAAATATGCAAATGCCATCGCCGATGATATGCTAAGCACCACGCTGCTCGCGTATTCCGGTACTGTAATCCTCGCCCCGGCCATGAACTGGCGAATGTATGAAAACCCGATTCTCCGTAAACAGCTCGATTACCTCATCTCTCTGGGCATAAAGACCGTCGGTCCTGAAAAGGGCAGCCTTGCCTGCGGGGAAGAGGGCATAGGCCGTATGGCTGATACAGGCGCGATCATGGAATCGGTTTATACTGTTATGACGCCGCAGGACTTGAACAGTGAACGTGTTCTTATTACGGCAGGACCCACAAGGGAGCATCTCGATCCGGTGAGGTTTATTTCTAACCGTTCTTCGGGCAAAATGGGATATGCCCTTGCAAGGAACGCAAAGGTGCGTGGAGCCGATGTTACACTTATAAGTGGGCCGGTATCACTGGACGCGCCGTATGGTGTTGAGATGGTCCGTGTAGAAACCGCATCCGAGATGCACGAAGCCGTTCTGGAGAAGGCCAGCACATCGTCCATTTTAGTTATGTGCGCCGCGGTCTCCGACTTTGCGCCCGAAAAGGTCGAAACGCATAAGATCGAAAAAACTGAGAGCATGACTTTGAATCTCAGGAAGAACCCTGATATCCTTTCTGCAGTGGCGAAGCTCCAAAAAAAACCCTTTACTGTCGGCTTTTCGGCTGAATCAGGCAATCGTATTGACCGTGCCCGACAGAAGATGGAGTCGAAGCATGCCGATATGATAGTTTTCAACGACATATTGAAAAAGGATGCGGGTTTTGACTCCGACGCCAATGAAGTGACCATCTTAGACAGGAAGGGTGAAAAAACGCTCCCGCGGATGTCGAAAGACGATGTCGCTGCTGAGATATTTGACCGGGTTGTCGAACTCAAGAAAATATGAATGCTGACTTTTTCATAGAAAAATTGAGGGATAGGGTCCGGGAGTCACCCGGATCGAGGCTCTTCCTTACCCTTGCCGAAGAGCTGAAGAAAAGGGGCGAATATGAAGAAGCCTTTATGGTGCTCAGGGACGGCATTGAGAAAAATCCTGCTTTCCTCTCTGCCAGGCTTACTCTCGGCCGCTGGTATCTTAAGGACAATAAGTTGGATGATGCTAGAAAGGAGTTCTCGGCTGTTGTTGAAGTATCTCCAGGAGACAAATTTGCCCTTAGCTATCTCAGCGAGATCGAAACCAAGCTTTCTGCAGGGAAGAGCGATGCCAAGCTCAGGACCATAGATCGCCTGAACCAATTTCGGGAAGCCATACACCATAGATTCAACCCGAATCCCCTCAACAATAACTCGGCTGGAGACCGCTGATCATCAGCAGGGGGTATCGTTGAGCAACATCGAGACCAGAATAAAAAGCCTGCAGCGTGCCATGAGGGTGAAGAGGGTTGATGCTTTCCTTGTTCTCAATATCAAGAACATAAGGTATTTGACCGGCTTCACAGGCTCTTCGGCCTTTGCTTTTATCACCCGCGACAGGTCCTTTTTTTTCACCGATTTCCGATATAAGGAGCAGGCCGAAAACGAGGTTAGATATTCCGAACGGGGGCTTGAAAAAGGGAAGAGAATATTTCTTATCAAAAACCTGATGAAAAAACTGGGGATCAAAGTTCTGGGCTTCGAGTCAAGCGTGCCCTTCGATTTCTACGATGTCTTAAGGCAATTACAGGTAACTCTGACCCCCCTGAACGGGCTTGTTGAACAGTTGCGACTCGTGAAGGATTCCGAGGAACTGCAAAGCATTAAAGAGGCGATCAAAAGGGCTGAAGAAGCGTTCATGGCAACAAAGCCTCGAATTAGGCCCGGCATCACCGAGAGTGCCGTTGCACTTCGACTTGAAGAGGAACTTAAGAAAAGGGGATGCAGGCGCATACCGTTTGATATAATAGTCGCTTCAGGAAGGCATTCCTCGATGCCTCATGCCGGGCAGACCGATAAAAAGCTCGAAAAAGGAGATTTTGTTATAATTGATTGGGGCGGTGAGGCCGGCGGTTATTATTCAGATATGACGAGGACTCTACTGCTTGCAGGTCCCGATATGGGCCCGAAGAAAAAGATTTATGATATTGTCAATCGGGCCCGTGAAAAAGCGATTAGCGAAGTCAGGGAGGGCATAAAGTCTTCTGATATCGATGCTGCCGCCAGAAATTTTATCAATGATGCCGGCTACGGCGACTATTTCGGTCACGGCACTGGCCATGGCATAGGGCTCGATGTGCATGAAGGACCCCGTATCTCATGGATGAGCCGAGAGCCTCTTTCGAGCGGCATGATCTTCAGCATCGAACCTGGAATTTATGTACCGGATTTTGGCGGTGTGCGAATAGAGGACCTGGTGCTTGTTGAAGGCGATACGGGCAGGACGTTGACTACGCTAAACAGGAAACTTGAAATAATAAATGGGTGACATCCAAATCGGGAGGACGAATTGATCAGTACAGCGGATTTTAGAAAGGGAGCAAAAATAGAGTATAAAGGGGAGCCCTGCGAGATCGTGGATTTCCAGCACGTGAAAATGGGGCGGGGCGGGGCCGTTATCAGGACTAAGCTAAAGAGCCTCAGGACCGGCAATGTCCTTGAAGACACTTTCAGGTCGGGTGAGAAATTCGATTCCCCCCAACTCGAAGAAAAGCATATGCAATATCTTTACGAGCAGGACGATCTTCATTACTTCATGGACACTGAGACTTTCGAGCAGATTCCCTTATCGGTCGCACAGCTCGGCGATACAAAGAAATTCATCAAGGAAAATATGGTCGTATCCGTCCTTTACTACAAGGACCAGCCTATGAGTGTGGAGCCGCCCATGTTTGTCGAACTGAAGGTGATGGAGACCGATCCTGCTTTCAGGGGCGACACGGCCTCTGGAAGCAACAAGCCTGCAAAACTTGAAACGGGCGCGATGGTCAAGGTGCCCTTTCATATTGTGGAAGGCGATGTTCTTAAGATCGATACGAGGACCTGTGAATATATAGAGAAAGTGAAGTAATAACTGTTCGTGTCTTGGCCCGGTTTTTAGCAGCGACACGGTTGATAACGGGCAATCGAAGCGGAGGGACTAATGGAACATGAAGATTTGAAAGAATTGATAGGTCTGCTGAAGGACACCGATATCACCGAGCTCCAGGTCGAAAAAGAAGGTGTCAAAATAAAGATCAAAAGGGAGAAGTTCTTCGGACATCTTGAAGTTGCGCAGCCGATCATGGTTGAAAGAAAAGCATCCAAGGAAGAAATTATTATTTCCGAGGCGGAAGGTAGACTCTTTACAGTTGCCTCACCGATAGTAGGCACTTTTTACAGGGCTCCGGCCCCTGATGCCGCGCCCTTTGTGGAAGTCGGTGCAAACGTAAAGAAAGGCCAGGTGCTCTGCGTCATCGAGGCCATGAAACTTATGAACGAGATCGAGAGTGATATGGACGGTGTGATAGCGAGGATACTCGTAGACAATAGCCATCCCGTCGAGTATGGCGAACCACTCTTCCTTATCGATCCTGCGGAGTAGCCCATGGCGCTTTTCAAAAAGATACTCATTGCAAACAGGGGCGAAATCGCCGTCAGGATTATTAGGGCCTGCAAGGAACTCGGGATAAAGGCAGTTGCAGTTTTCTCCGACATTGAAAGAGAGGCGCTCCATGTGCGGTATGCCGATGAGGCCATCTGCATAGGACCGGCAAATTCAGCCCAGAGCTACATGAACATCCCGGCGATCCTGAGCGCGGCGGATGTTACGGATTCTGAGGCTATCCACCCCGGGTACGGTTTTCTTTCCGAAAATCCCCATTTTACCGAGGCCTGCGCCACTTCCGGAATTACCTTCATCGGCCCTACAGCCGAGAATATCAGGATCGGGGGAGACAAAGCGAAGGCGCGCCAAGTCATGAAGAGAAGGGGCATCCCCGTAGTCCCGGGCAGCGACGGGCCGCTCCTTTCAGAAGAGGCTGCGTTCAAGACGGCCAAAAAAATAGGGTTCCCGGTGCTCTTCAAGGCATCCGCCGGTGGCGGCGGACGAGGCATGCGGGTAGTGCGCGAAGAACAGGAACTCGAGCAGGCTTTTCATATGGCCCAGAGGGAAGCCCTCGCAGCGTTCGGGAATGGGGAGCTATATGTAGAAAAATACCTGCCTTCCATTCGTCACATCGAGGTGCAGATCATCGCAGACGCTAAGGGAGACGTGATACATCTCGGTGAAAGGGACTGCTCGATACAGAGAAGACACCAGAAGCTTATCGAAGAGTCACCCTCCCCAATATCGACCGAAAAATTCCGAAAAAGAATCGGAGAGCTTGCCATCAGGGCTGCAAAGGCCATGAAGTACAGGAACGTAGGCACCATCGAGTTCATAGTCGACCAGGAACAGAACATCTATTTCATGGAAGTCAACACCAGAGTACAGGTAGAGCATCCGGTCACCGAAGAACTGACGGATGTCGATATTATAAAAGAACAGATCAGAATTGCCGCCGGGATGCCTCTATCGTATAAGCAAAGCCAGATCAAGGCAGTAGGTCATGCTATAGAATGTCGGATAAATGCCGAGGATCCGGACAAGTTCATTCCATCGCCCGGAAGGATCACCTTTTACCTTCCTCCTGGAGGTCCTGGGGTCAGGGTCGACAGTGCGGCATATGCCGGCTGGCTGGTTCCGCCGCACTACGATTCAATGATAGCCAAACTTATCGTACACGGCAAGACGAGAGAAGAGGCCATTGCCAGAATGAAGAGGGCGCTTGATGAATTCAGGATCGAGGGCATCAAGACGACGATACCGTTCCACAAAAAGATATTCGACCATCCAGACTTTATCAAAGGCAACTTTAACACCGATTTTCTCGAGAAAATCTCTATCGGGAAAGCATGTAACGGTCACTCCGCGTCAGTTAATGGAGATGTCGAAAAATCTTAGCCCAATATGCTTCATAACTCCCGATGCGGAAGATGCGGGAAAGGTCGAAGCGACAGTACGAACGGCCCTGGAGGCAGGCATCCGTTGGGTCCAGTACAGGAGAAAAAGTGGTACGCGAAGGCAACTTTATGATAATGCAAAGAAACTTCGCGAACTTACCGCTCAATTCGCTGCACTGTTCATTGTTAATGACTATGTTGATATAGCTCTCGCAGTCTGTGCTGACGGTGTCCACATAGGGCAGGATGACCTCCCTCTCAAGGAAGCGCGCAAGATAATGGGCGAAAAAATAATCGGCCTTTCTACGCACAATATTTCTCAAGCACTGGAGGCATACAGAGGAGGGGCCGACTATATAGGCTTCGGACCAATCTTCCATACTGACACGAAAGACGCCGGGGCACCGAAAGGCCCGCAAGCGATCGCTGCGATAAAGCAGACCGTATCGATGCCTGTTTTTGGCATAGGGGGAATTACGCCGGGCAATGTGGTTAGGGTTCTTAAAGAAGGCTGTGACGGTGTGGCGGTTTCTTCGGGAATATTCAAGGGTGAAATCACAGCAAACGTTGTTAATTTCCTGTATAATATCGCCAATAAGGGGTAAAGAGCTAAGGACCTCCCGGGAGGTCGTGAAAATTGACAATCGCTTGTAATCAATGATATATTCTTGTTACAAGAAGAATAGGTGGTTGGTTGTTTGTCGCTGCCATACCGCTTTTGTTTCTTGATGGTTGCAGACTGCAAAAAATCCCCAGTACGAGGAGAGGCAAGATGGCAAAAGAGAAGATTGTCGTCATCGATGACAGCCCAATTGTCAGAAAACTCGCCGAACTGGCACTCGAAGAAGAGGGCTATAAGGTATACACGGCAGAAGACGGAGAAGAGGGGCTGCGGATTTCCGAGGAGGTACGACCTTCAGTAATACTTGTCGACTTCATTATGCCTCGTATAAGCGGATATCAATTCTGCAAATCGGCCCGTGAGAACGAACTGCTCAAGGACATCCCGATAATTCTCATCACCGGAAAGGGTGAAGATGTCGGCAAGAAGTTTGCCGAAAAGTTCGGTGTCGTAGATTATTTTATCAAGCCTTTCAAATCGGAAATGCTTGTCGAGAAAGTCAACTCGATAGTGAACGCGCAAAGAGAGTTTATGGGAGAAGGGTCTGAGATAGTTGCAACGGCAGGAGAGACTGCGGAGCTTCAGGCAGAAACGCCTGCATTTGCATTCGAAGAGTCTGCTGTCGACGAGGAACTCGGAGTAAAACTTTCTGGGATACCTGAACTACCGGAGACGCCCGCTCTGTCATTCGAGATGGAAGAGGCCCCTGTTGAAGCGGAAGCCATCTCCGAGACAATCGAAGAAATACCGGAATTCTCTTTCGAGGCTATAGATATTCAGGAAGAGCCGCAAAAATCTCTGCAGCCGCCTGCTGAGGAGTTGGACTTAGGTTCTCCCTCATTTGATTTCAATCTCGAGGGGCTGACGGTCCAGGATATCGAGATGGAGGATGAACCAAAGTCTGTCGCTCCTGAAATGCCGATTATGCCGGAGGTGTATGATTTCCAGGATATACAGCAATTGCAGGAGACCGCAGATGAGGAAGAGATCATTGCACCTACGCCCGGACGTGTTGCAACTGCTGATTATGCCGCGTTCACCGGTGTTACCGGTACTGAAGGAGCGATCGACGGGATCATGAGAAGGTATTTTACCGACGAACTGCCCATGCTGATAGAAAAGAGCATGGAGAACATGCTTAAACAATACGGCGTAATCAAGACTTCGACAATACTAGTGACAGGCACTCTTGAAGATATAGGCGTCACGGCGATCCTGAAACTTGTCTCGGACCAACGGCTGACCGGTAAATTGTTTGTCTTTTCGATGAGCGGTAGCGCCGAGGTATATTTCGATATGGGCCTGGTTGTCTATGCCCTGACAAGCAAACGAGGCAAGGCCAAGGGAGTAGTGTCGGCTTCAGGCCTCTCCTCATTGACGGTAACAGACCTCCACGAAGGCATATTGGAGGCGCTTTCGGCGATCGCCGACCTCAAGGAAGGAAGCTTCTTCTTCGAGAAGATGGCATTGCCGTCCGCTCTTGGCGATATCTCTCACGGAGAGGATCTTACTGCCCTTCTCTTGGAGTGTATGAGAAAGAGAGAGGGCGAGGCTGGAAATCAAGGAGGGTTTTAATGGCGAAGATTCTTATTGCGGAGGACAGTACTACCGACTTGAAGTTCATAGAATCGATACTTACGGAAAAAGGCCATCAACTTAGCGTCGCCAAAGACGGAGAAGAAGCAGAGAAGATAATAAAGAGCCAGGCATTCGATATCATTATCCTTGACGTTGTGATGCCGAAAAAAAACGGTTTTCAACTCTGCCGCATGATAAAGAGGGACGAGAAGCTTAAGGCGACGCCGGTCATAATGGTAACGTCAAAGAACCAGGAGGCGGACAAGCTCTGGGGCAAGCAACAAGGCGCCGATTTCTACCTCACGAAGCCTTATGAACCCACTGAACTGCTCTTTGCAGTCAACAAATTTCTGAACCGATGAAAAAAGAAGACATGCACGACGGAATTAAGGGCGAAAAAACGTACTGTGTTTTTGGCGTAGGAGAACGGGAGTTTCTGCTGCCTGCAGAAGATGTCAGGGAGGTTGTGGACATCGCAAGGATTTTCCCGATACCCGGAGCGCCTGATTACGTTTACGGGGCATTGCCGCTCAGAGGGAAGATCATCCCGGCTGTTGACCTTTCAAAAATATACCCGATAGAAAAGCCGTCTTATGCAAGTCCCAAGCTTCTGATCATCGATGTCGAGAATGAAAACATAGGATTTCTTTCCGAGACCTCTCCTTTTTTCGTGACCTTCGACGATGATATCGTGGTCGACGATCTTATCGACATCAAGAGTTTCTTCGATACTTACCGAATCAAGACCATGGGTTATGGGAAAAATTGACCGTTCAGAGCTGCTTGAGTACTTTCTCGCCGAAGCGGAAGACTATCTTAATGTCCTGAGCCACGGTATCCCAGAACTAGCTGTTACAACCGACAGGAATACTCTTCTGGAAGAGCTTTTCAGGGCGGCGCATACACTCAAGGGCGCTGCTTCTATCGTAAGGCTGACTGTAACGAGCCAAATTGCCCATTCGATGGAGGACATCCTTGAAACTTTCAAAAATGGGCAGCTTGAGGTAGAAAAAGACGTAGTCGACCTGCTGCTCACGATGCTCGATGCCATTGCTCACATTGTAAGGGATATTTCCGCGGGCAAGGAGGAGAGAGAAGGGGTCGAAAAGCAATTCACAGAGCGGGTTGCAGAAGTGCTGGCCCGGGCAAATGTGTTTGGAACAGAATCCGAATTCGGGCTTGAAGATGATTACAAAACGGCAGAAGCATTGCCTGCTATTGCTGCAGAGATTGAAGTGCCGTCTGAGCAACCCGCAGCACTGACAGAGACTGTTAAGCCGCAAACTCGTATACCTGAGCATAAGGATACAGCAGTTCCTGTTGAGTCCCAAGACAAGCCCGAAGAACAGACCGGCAGGAGAAAAGACGATATCGAGTACTTTTTCGGCAACTTCGTAAGGATCGATCTTAAGAAGATCGAAGAGATGTTCAACCTCATCAGCGAAGTTACGATCATGAAGAACTCCATGCTGAAGAAGACGAAGGAGGCTGGCGAGGTTTCGGAGGCTGTGCTCTTTGCGGGCAAGAAGCTGCTCGAAGAGGTGAACACGTTTGCCGAGCGCCATGCCTACACGATCACTGATAACGTAAAATACATCGACCCTCTTTTTTCCGATTTCGGTGAACTAGAGTTTGACCGCTACGATGAACAGAACCTCTTCTCCAGGAAGCTCCAGGAGATGACCGAAGATATCACTGAAGCACTGAAGGAACTGATGTCTTTTTACGGTAGCTTTCAGGAAGACATTAAGTCCCTCGATAAAATTGTCCGCTTCCTGAGGTCCGATCTGTCCGATTCCAGAATGATAGATATCGGCAGGCTGTTCCAGCGTTTTGTCAGGCCGATCAAGGACCTAGCCCGTGAGTACGATCGGCGGGTCGATTTTCAGATCGCCGGACAAAGCACGAAGATCGACCGTGTCATCTTTGAAAATCTATTCGATCCCCTTATGCATATGATCAGGAACTGCGTGAGCCATGGTATTGAAAAGGGCGATGAGCGTATCAGACGCGGTAAGCGCAAAGAGGGAGTGATTTCGCTATCTGCCCGTCGCGAGGGTATCAACATCATTATCGAAATTAGGGACGACGGTGCCGGCATAGATACGAAGAAGGTTTTTAACGCGGCGGTGAATCAGGGCCTCATTAAACCGGAAGAAAAGCTTTCGAGGGAAGAGATCCTCGCTCTGATATTCCTCCCCGGTTTTTCGACCGCCGATTCTACAGACATGACGTCGGGCAGGGGCGTGGGCATGAATGCCGTTCGCAGTCAGATATCCAATATCAACGGTATGCTCGAAATCAGCACTGAGGTCGGCAAAGGGACGGCTTTCCTCATAAGGGTCCCCTCGTCTCTGGCTATTACGAACGTAATAGTGTTCAATTACGGAGAGATGGAGTTTGTAATGCCGACAAGCCTAATTGAGGAAGTGGTGCAGTATGAGCCCGCCGAAAATAAATCAGGCGATCGTGGAGATGCCATGACTATGGTTAATTACCGCGGGACTGCAATCCAAGCAAAAAAGCTGTCGGATGTGTTTTATATAAACGGAAACGGCCACGCTGACAAGAAAGACAACTTCGTGATTGTCTGTAGCATTTCCAACAAGAAGATAGGACTTATTGTCGACAACGTCCTGATTCAGGAAGAGGCCATCATCAAACCGGTTAACAGGTTTCTCGAAGGACTGTCCATTTACTCAGGCATTACGATATCAGGTGAAGGCAAGGTCCGTCTTGTGCTGAACCCACTCAAGGTCTTCGAAGGGGAGACAAGGACCTTCATGATTGCGCCGCCTGAAGTTGAAAGCTTAGAAGGCAGGAGGGTTCTCATTGTAGACGATTCCCTGAGCGTGCGGAAGTACTTGAGCGCATTTCTAACAACCAGGAATCTGAAGGTCTACTCGGCGTCAAACGGCGGCGAAGCGCTGAAGATGCTCGAAGAGAACGAAGTGGACCTGATTATAACCGATCTGGAGATGCCGATCATGCACGGCTATGAGCTTGTAAGCAGGATACGAGCATCCAGTCAATGGAAGGGAATTCCTATCATAGTGCTGACCTCCCGTAGCACCGGAAAACACAAAGAGAAAGCCCTCGAATTGGGCGCCGACGATTATATCATCAAGCCATTCGACGAGGCGGGCCTTATGGAAAGCCTGAAGAAGTTTTCAATGCTGCCTGCCTGATAACAATCTGTCTTCCGTGCTACAATAAAAACGGGGCATGTCTTCATTTGCGACATGCCCCGTTTCTCGTCCCAGATGTTACTTTAGAACTTGAACCGTTCCGTTGATGTGATCAGTAAGCCAGAAGAATCCGACAGCGCAGTCGAAATTTCGTTAAGGTCATGAACAATATTCAGAACTTCCTGAGATATGCGCTGAACCTCTTCCATTGAGAGCGCGACCTTGGACGTAATGCCTTGCTGTTCGGATGCAGATGAGTCGATTTCAGATGTTATGGAACCTATTTTCTTGATGATGGTTTCGATTTGGCCGAAGATCGTCCCGGTATCGCTAGCCATGTTGGTTTCCATTTCAACATAATTCGTTTCTTCTTCGAGGTGCTTCGTAACGGTGGAGGCCTCAGATTGGATAGTTCCGATAATATCGCCGATTTGCTTCGTCGATTTGGCCGATCTCTCTGCGAGTCCCCTGATTTCATCGGCGATGATGACGAATCCCTTTCCCTGCTCTCCTGCACGGGCTGCTTCGATGGAAGCGTTGAGGGCCAGCAGGTTGGTGCGGCTGGAGATTTCAGAGATTAACTGAGAAATGATACCGATTTCCATCAGCTTTTCTGAAAGCAGTTTCATTCTTTTGTTAATGGCCTGCACAGTTACACGAATCAATTGCATACCGTTGATGGAGTCGGCGACTATCTTACCGCCCCTGTTGATCGCTATGAAGGCGTCTTCGGAAACCTGCTGGGCTACCTTTGTTTTTTCGGCTATCTGCAAGGCTGAGTTTGCTGAAGTTGTAACAGCAACTGACGCGATCTTAACCTCTCCTTTCTGCATGTCGGCGCCGGCCTCGAGCTTAGCTATAATCTCGGCAAGAGCATGGCTTCGGCTGCCGGTTTCTTCGGCTGACTGCTTGACTTCCGTAATGAGGTTGGAAAGACCCTCGACCATTAGGTTGAAAGCGTCGGCGAGGGAACCGAAGATATCGGGAGTCACCTCTGCCTTCTGGCTCAGGTCACCATCAGAGGCGGCACTGAGTATATTAAGGAATCGAATAATGTCCTGTTGCATCGTTTTTTTCTCGTCCTCGGTCTGGATTAGGGCAACGAGTTTGTCCATAGTCCCGTTAAAGGTCTCGGCAATGTTGTAGAGCTCATCGCGGGATTCAATCTTGATTCTTTCGTTATAACTACCCTGTTTTACTTTGTTTATGACGGTCTCCATAGCGGAGAGAGGTTGTGCGATACTTTTTCGGATCAATAGGAAGTTAACAAGGGAAACTAGAGCTAGGGCGAGGACAAGAAAAATAAGAACTCTGTTTCTCACTTTTGCCATTTCGGCTGAAACATCATCTATATAAATTCCACTGCCGATAACCCATCCCCAAGGTTTGAAAAGCTTTACAAAAGATATCTTTGGAACGGATTGTCCCGTACCCGGTTTCGGCCAGTTGTAGTCGACAAAGCCTTCACCCTTGTCTTTACAGGCATTTACCATNNTTGGAAGGGATGCATTAGCATCTTGGGCTGCATGTCATTGACCCAGAGATAATTGTTGTCCTTGTAACGAAGGCCTTTGATCCTTAAGAGCGCCCTGTTCTGGGCTTCCTGAACGCTGAATTCTCCCTGCTGGGCTCGCGCCTCATATTCTGCAACAAGAGTATAGGCGATATCAATTACGCTTTTTGTGGCCGCCCTCTTCTCCTCGATCATGTTAGCCCCCATCAGTGGAAGCAAATAAAGCAGCACGCCTAGAACCAAGATCAGTACGGTAATGAATGAAATGACGTTAATCTTTGTAGAGATTTTCCAATCCTTGAATCCTAATGATGCCATAATGACTCCTCTCTTGGAGGCAGATCTTTATAATTTTATTATGTTTCTGCCTGGATTTTAGCAATAACTTTCGTCGATTATGTCAAGTAATAGTAGTTTTTTGTTCCGCTCCTAATAACGGTATTGTATGCGAAGG
>PMYY01000123.1:8631-13541 GCA_003170655.1 Nitrospiraceae bacterium | reverse complement strand
TAAATCGAAAAATAGTTAAATATCTCTTGCTAAGGCTCTGTTTCTCCATACCTTCTCCCGTGCATTTATAAATTTACGAGAATGAATCGGCAATCCGAAACGCAATGTCAAATAATACACTAATCCAGCCTGTTTGTCAATGTAGGAAACGGGTGAAATGTAGGATTATCAATCTTCGAAGGATACCCTGAGGATCTCTTCGATCGTGGTCATGCCATCCATCACTTTTCTGATGCCGCTCTGGCGAAGGGTAACCATCCCGAGACTTATTGCCTCCCTCTTGATGTCAAGCGATGATGCGCCCTGAAGGATCAATTCCTTAAGCGCCTCTTTGACCGGCATGACCTCATATAGGGCGATCCTTCCACGATACCCGGTGTTGTTGCAATTAGGGCATCCAGCACCGCGATAGCATGTGAATTTGCCGATTTGATCCGGAGGGAAGCCGATCTTAAGAAGTGCGGCGTCAGAAGCCTTGTGCTCCTCTTTGCACTTGGGACAAATCTTTCTTGCGAGCCTCTGGGCCACAATAAGGACTATCGATGACGACACCAGGAAGGGTTCAATGCCCATGTTGACAAGCCTCGTTATAGTGCTAGGCGCGTCGTTGGTATGGACCGTGCTGAGGACCAAGTGGCCCGTAAGTGCGGCCTTGACTGCTATCTCGGCGGTCTCGAAGTCCCTGATTTCACCGACCATGATTATATCGGGGTCCTGTCTCAAAAAGGACCTGAGGGCTGCAGCAAAGGTAAGCCCTATCTCCTCTTTCATCTGCACTTGGTTGATGCCGAAGAAATTGTATTCGACAGGGTCTTCAGCGGTCATGATATTGACCCCCGGTTTGTTGATCCTTTGAAGAGCTGAATACAAGGTGGTTGTTTTGCCGCTTCCTGTAGGCCCGGTAACGAGGATCATTCCATAAGGCTTCTCGATCGCATCTAGAAAATCCTCCAGCGGCTTCTGATCAAAACCGAGCTTGGTCATGTCGAGCTGCAGACTCGATTTGTCCAGTATCCTGAGGACGACTTTTTCGCCATAGAGTGTGGGCAGCGTCGAAACGCGGAAATCGACCTCTTTTTTATTCCCAAATTTGAGCTTGATCCTTCCGTCCTGCGGCAGCCTTCTTTCGGAGATGTCGAGGTGCGCCATGATCTTTACCCTGGAGATTATGGCGTTCTTGATCTTTGTAGGCAGTCTCAGGCCGGAATGAAGCACTCCGTCAACACGATACCGCACCCTAAGCATTTCCTCAGACGGCTCTATATGGATATCGCTTGCCCTAGACCTCAGGGCGTTGAACATGACGTTATTGACCAGCTTTATGATAGGGGCGTCGACGTCTATTTTCCCTAACGTATCTTCTTCATCCTCGACTACCGTGATTTCATCGAGCGCGCTGCCGATAACTTTGGACAGATCATCTTCTATGAACGCCTTTTCTTCGACTAGGTCCTTATCTTCTGCTTGCCTATCGTCGGTGACATAATTCATTTCCTGGATGAATGCGCGGTCTTCTGTGAAGCTGTTCTTTTCCTCAACGGAGGGTGGTGTCTGTACAGCGGACTGGCCGACAGTCTGTCCCGGCGCGTGGCGCGGCGCAGGTATGCGTTTGCTGTTTTCGGATTTTTCTTTTGAAGTATATTGGGCCTCTATAGTGTTCATGACGGCCGATTCTGAAGCGACATAAAGACGCAGCTTCATCCCGGTAAGAAAGCGGATATGGTCTATGGCGAAGTTGTTCGATGGGTCTGCAATGGCGATCTTCAGTTCGCCCGCCGAGTAAGAAAGCGGAATGAGCTGGCATTTTTTTGCCGTATCGTAAGGAACAAGCTTCAAAGCGGTTTTGTCTATCGTGGTGGCTACAAGGTTGACGGGAGGAACGCCGTACTGTTTGCTCAGTATCATTGTGAGGCTTTCTTCGCTGATGAATTTAAGCTTCAAAAGGACGGTGCTAAGCTTCTGTCGTTCTTTTTTCTGGACCCCTAGCGCTTCGAGAAGTTGCTCTTCCGTGATTAATTTCGATTGCAGCAGGAGGTCGCCTAATGAAGATGCCCCGACAATTCCCATAGCTTACAGTAACCTAATCTCCCTATATTGTCAAACTTAAGTAGTATTATATATATCGGCGCAATTGGAAATATCTTGACAACTCTCGGCCGGCCGGTGAAAATATACATGTTTCCCAAATGTAGCTATCGGCGATATAATCTAGTAATTGCTGGAGGAAGAAATGTTCGTTTTGAAAGCAGCCAGGTTATTTGCTGTAATTCTCATTGCATTTGTCGTTTTGACAGGCGGATGCCAAAAAAAGGAAAAGGTGGTCAGGGTTGGCATTGCGGGCCCGATGACCGGACCGGATGCCAAGATGGGAACCGATTTTAGAAACGGCGCTTCCATCGCAATTGAAGAGTGGAATACCTCCGGCGGGGTCCTGGGCAGCAAGATTGAGTCTGACATTGAAGACGATCAGTCCGATCCCCGGCAAGCCAGGGCTATCGCAAACAAGCTCGTTAATGAAGGGGTCATCGGTATCGTTGGCCACTTTAATTCGAGTTGTTCAATTCCGGCGTCTGATGTTTACGAGCAGGCCAGTAAGCCCATGATAACTCCTGCATCGACTAACCCTCTGCTCACCGACAGGGGATATAAAGGCATATTCAGGGTCTGCGGGACAGACAATCAGCAGGGCAAGGCAGCGGCCCGGTTTGTGCGGGAAAAACTCAAACTCAGCAGGGTTGCAGTTCTACACGACAAGACAACTTACGGACAGGGGCTTGCAGATATCTTCAAGAATGACCTCGGCAAAGGCATAGACGTAGTGTATTACGGTGGCGTTACGAGGGGTGACAAGGACTTCAAGACTGTCCTGACCTCGATCAAACAGAAAAGTCCTGAACTGGTCTATTTTGGTGGAATATATGCAGACGCGGGATTGCTGGTTAAGCAGGCCAGAGAAATAGGAATAAATGCGCCTTTTATGAGCGGAGACGGCACAATCGATCAGAAGTTTGTCGAGATTGCGGGAGATAAAGCAGCCGAGGGCACCTATCTTACCTTCAGCCCCGATCCCGCTCATATCCCGTCTGCCAAGGATTTCATTGACAAATACAAGAAGAAATATGGTGACCTTGGACCCTACTCGATTTATGCCTATGTGGCTGTCAACATCCTCCTGGAGGCAGCAAGGGCGGCTGGATCGGCCGACGGCAAGATTGTTATTGATCAAATCAGGTCGAAGGAGTTCATGACCGCTTTAGGCAAGATCAAGTTCGATGAGCATGGAGATGTGACCGAAGCGCCTTATATCGTTTGGATTACCAGTGCGGGCAAGTTTCAGGAGTTCTGGAAATAACAGGTTGAGACAGGTGGGAGCGGATTTGGACCCGTATCTGCATTTGACTTTGCAGGGTCGAAGCAAGTATAATTTCGTTTCTGCAAATTATTGATTCGGAGGTAATAATGGGTACTTACACCACCTATAATCCGCACTGCTCGAGACGGAAAAAGACACACGGTTTCCGTGCTAGGATGAGCACCAGAGGCGGAAGAAGGATATTGAAAAACAGAAGGGCCAAAGGAAGGACCCGTCTGGCGGGTTAATCGCAGCAGTGAAGGTCTTTCTGATAGGGCTTATCAGGCTTTACAGATATCTGATATCACCATTGCTGCCCGCGAGCTGCAGGTTTGTTCCGACATGTTCCGAATATTCCCTCGAAGCAGTGAACAAATATGGGTTAGTCAGGGGCGGTCTGCTCTCGGTAAAAAGAATCTTGAAATGTCATCCTTTCCATCCCGGCGGATACGACCCGGTACGATAAGGAGAGGGATAGGGGACCTGCCATGGAAAAAAATACGCTGATCGCCATAGTCTTATCGATTATTGTTCTAATAGGATTTCAATTCTTCATAAGAGAGACCATTCCGCCTCCTCCAGCACCGCAGCAGCAGGAAACCGCCAAGGCAGACCAAAAGGCGCCTGAGAGCTGGCAATCCAAATCCGCGCCCACAGCAGCACCTGCAGCTAAGCCTGCGACAAATGCACCTGAAAAGACAATTACTGTCGAGAACGATTTCTACAAGATAGTATTGAGTTCCCGCGGGGCAACGATAAAACAGCTCCAGCTAAAGCAATATAGAGACGATAACGGAGCCCCGATTATATTCAAAACCAATGAAGCACTCGCGCCCTTAGCAATCGGACTCGACGAAGGCTTCCAGTATGCCGGGACCGATTTTTCGGTAGTCGGATCGGACATAAAGCTCGATTCGGCAGCTAAATCGGCAAACCTTGTTTTCGAATACAATGCAGGTGGAACTCTCATCCGAAGGACATTCACCTTCAACCAGGGCGATTATGCCATTGCACTGAAGGATGAAGTCAGGGGGATCGATTCCTATGTAGTTACCCTCGGTAAGGATTTCGGCATCATCGAAAAAGCGGGAGCTAAGCATGAAGGGCCAGTCATCCTCAAGGATGCCGACAGGATAGAACCGAAGATCAAGGATCTCTCACAAGTGGTGGTGTATAAGGATGGGGTCAAGTGGATCGCCCAGGAAGACAAATATTTCACCGCCTTCATAGTACCTAAAACCGGGATTGAAGAGGCTCATGCGTGGGCCAGGGACAACGACGCTATGGTTGACCTCAGGATGAAGGGCGGAGAGAACTCCTATCTTATCTATGCCGGTCCCAAGGAATATGACATACTTGAAAAATACAACTCTGGCATGGAGCATGTAATCGACTTTGGCTTTTTCTCGATTATCGCCAGACCGCTTTTCTGGTTTCTGAAGTGGCTGTACGGCTTGTCCCACAATTATGGGGTTGCTATCATACTGCTGACGATCATTACGAGGATCCCCTTCTTCCCGCTGATCAGCAAAGGGCAGAAGTCCATGAAGAAACTCGC
>PMYY01000123.1:0-8492 GCA_003170655.1 Nitrospiraceae bacterium | reverse complement strand
AGACAGGCGCCATTCATGCTTTGGATCAAGGACCTTGCGCAGCCTGATACGCTCTTCGGCCACATACCGCATGCGATCCCCTTTTTGGGCGGTTTTGCCCTCGGGCCGCTGCCGCTGTTGATGGGGGCCACCTCATTCGTTCAGCAGAAGATGACGCCTTCGACGGCAGATCCGAAACAGCAGAAGATAATGATGCTCATGCCGATCATGTTTACCTTCATATTCCTCAATTTCTCGTCGGGGCTCGTGCTGTACTGGCTTGTCAACAATATACTGAGCATCGCGCAGCAGTTCTATATCAACAAGAAGTCGGATTAATTCGAATATACCCTCGGCACTCTTAATGCCTCCCTTCCAAGGGAGTGATGAGGAAATTAGGGGCAGTTAAATCTGTCGGCTACGTCTAATGAACTTTCCAGATGATACCATAGCAGCTGTGTCGACGCCTCCCGGGGAGGGAGGTATCGGCATTGTTCGTCTAAGTGGTAAAGAAGCCATTTCTATAGTAGACCGAATTTTCGTTTCGCCCGCAGGCAAACTTCCTTCCGGAGTGCGCTCCCACTCCGTCATTTACGGCTTCATCAAAGACCCTGATACGTCCGAAAAGATCGATGAAGTTATCGTCACGGTCATGAGAGCGCCTAGGACGTATACGCGTGAAGACGTTGTCGAGATCAATTGTCACGGCGGCATGCTCCCTCTTCGACGCATTCTTGGTTCGGTGATCAGCCAGGGTTCAAGACCGGCCGAACCGGGCGAATTTACCAGGCGAGCCTTTCTTAACGGACGGGTCGACCTGTCCCAGGCAGAGGCAGTCATTGACGTTATAAAAGCCAGGACCGAGCAGGCAGAGAGGATGGCAATACAGCAGCTTGAAGGGAGGCTATCGGCCGAGATAACGGCCTTAAGAGACTGCGTAACCGAGTCATGCGCGCTTGTCGAGACATACATAGATTTCCCCGAGGAAGAGGTCGAGCTTCCGGACAGTGCCAGTTTTATCTCTTCGATGCAAGACATCCTAGACCGCCTCTCAGCGCTCAGTCGCAGTTTCGAAGAAGGAAGGTTGTTCCGCGAAGGCGCTGCAATGGCGATAGTCGGAAAGCCGAATGTCGGTAAGTCATCCCTTCTTAATACGCTTCTTAAGAAGGACCGTGCTATTGTCACCGATCTGCCTGGGACCACAAGGGATATCATTGAGGAAGGCCTGAATATCGATGGTATCCCGGTGCGAATCATGGATACCGCCGGCATAAGGGAGGCCCATGATCTGGTGGAAGCCGAAGGGATTAGAAGGAGTCTTGCCGCCATAGAAGGCGCAGATATAATCCTGGCAGTATATGACGCATCTCGTGTCCTGGATCGGGCCGATCGGCAGATCATCGGAAAGGTGAATAATAAAAAAACCATTTCTGTCATAAATAAATGGGATATCAGCAATGGGGACTTCGATGCTGAAGATAACGGCCTGAACATCTATCCCACTGTGAAGATTTCAGCCCTGCGAGGTGAAGGTATCGATGTCCTCAAAGACACGATAGTAGCCGCGCTGCTTTCGAATAAGGCCATGCCGGGGCAGGACAGTGCTGCCGATATTCTCATTACTAATGTCCGCCACAAACAGCTGGTGGATGGCGCCTTCGCATCGCTCTGGCAAGCGAGGGGAACATTTGAAAAGGGCGAGCCGCTTGAAGTGACGGCGCTCTTTTTGCGTGAAGCACTCAATAGCCTCGGAGAGATCATAGGCGTCGTGACGACCGACGATATACTCAATAAGATATTTGCAGAGTTTTGTATCGGCAAATAATTCCAGCCAAACAGCAGGCAATCATCTACCCGGACAAGCCGTAAGTTTTTTTTGCCCAGAGGGGTTGACAAACCTCGGCATTGTCTTATTTATACGAATGATAGTTCGCAAAGAGTACAAATTCCGGCTGTATTTCTCCCTAATGAATTATTTTCTGAATCCCTTCGCAGATGCTGTTGTAGCCCACCCGGACTGTTTGCTATATTTCTCGCACACAGCAGCAAGGAAACTCTCGAACTCTGCCGCGGACGGCGCAACGGCAGGAATGACAACATCGGTAACCATGCATGCCTGAAATATGCTGCCCACAAGCCTCAGCGGGCAGTGACCCACCAGTTCTTTCACCACCTGCTCATCTGCATCGTTGATAAATAATAATTGCCGGTACCAGTCGCCCTTTTGCGCTACATGCGGACCGCATGGATTACCTTTGACGCTTGCGGTGCTTGCCCCTCGATCAAGCAGCTCTCTTCGGAGATTTAGATCGGTGATCTGAAGCCCACGCATTGCGGGGTTTGATGCCAACCCGTGGCGTCCTCTAGTGATGGGAAGGAATTGAGGCATAGAAACACCGGAGCAATAAAGCCATGTCACGGGGTTTGATTCGTCCCTGCGGAATATGAAATACATGAACTTATTGCTGTAAACATATTGGCTTTCCATAATTGCACCTCACACGTTTTCCTTGTTTTTAGCCGGTTCGACATGCACAACAACGTCGACGATTTCAGGGTATTTCTGTCTTATTTTCTGTTCGACTGCATGGGCGATTCCATGCGCCTTTTCAACTGACAGTTCAGGATTCACCAAGCAGTGCATGTCAACAAAAATTGAATCCTTCGTGCCCCTTGTACGGATATTGTGGCACTCGACCACGCCAGTTACGCATTCGGCGATCTGAAGAATTTCAGATGCGTCGACCTGGGATTTGTCTATCAGGGTTTCGGCCGACTCCCTTATGATGTCTAACCCTGCCTTGGCAACAAATAAGCCTACTACGGCGCCCGTAACCGCATCGGCATACCCGAATCCCAACTCGATAAAGACAAGGCTTGCGATGACGCCGACGGAAACATATATATCGCTTCTTGTATGGCGAGCATCCGCAATCAGATATTCACTCTTCAGTCTCCTGCCCTTCTTGCTCTCGTAGGTTGTCACAAAGATATTTATTGCAGTTGTAGAAATCATTAGGATGAAGCTTGGTATGCCGACCACAGGCTGATGCTGGTGTCCGACAGATTCATATACACCCTTGAATATTTCATAACAGGTGAGGAGCATGAGGACGCCGATGAAGATGGTAAAGACGGTCTCAAATTTCCTGTGCCCGTAAGGGTGGCGATCATCAGGAGGATTAGAGGCCAGGTAGACGCCGACCAAGCCGACGACATTCGATACCCCATCAAACAGTGAATGGAAGCCGTCCGACGAGATAGCTACCGAGTAGGTCAAATAGCCGTATGCGATCTTGGCACCCGACACGATAATGTTGAGCAGCAGTGTCAAGAGCAAGACTTTGCTTACTTCAGATATCCGCTTCAAAGACGCTTCCCCACTCCTTTTTGAAAGAGATGAAACGCTGCCCTGCAATGGCCTCGCGCATCTTCTTAAAAAAGGATAAATAGAAAAACAGGTTATGGATAGTGTTGAGCCGCATCGAAAGTATCTCTCTCGACAAGAAGAGGTGCCTGAGGAATGCCTTCGAATAATTCCGGCAGGTATAGCAGCCGCAGTCTGGATCTAGCGGCGATGGGTCGGCCTTGTATTCCGTGCGTTTTATGCTGATCCTTCCTCTGCTCGTAAAAAGTGTGCCGTTGCGGGCATTCCTCGTCGGCATGACGCAATCAAACATGTCGAAGCCGTTGTCGACGGCAACGAGTACATCGCGAAGATCTCCAACGCCCATCAGGTAGCGCGGATGTTCGGCGGGCATCAGTTCACCAATAGTCCCGATGATATCGTACATCTCGCCCTTGGACTCGCCTACGCTCAGGCCTCCTGCAGCGTAACCGTCAAAGCCTATCTCGACGAGTTCCTCGAGACTCCGCTTGCGCAGGTCTTTATACATCCCTCCCTGGAGAATGCCGAAAAGATTGGGCAGTTCCTTCTGCACTTCCGCACGTCCGCGCTTCCGCTCGATGTATTCTTTGCATTGCTTTGCCCATCTGGTGGTGAGCTCCAGAGACTTGACCGCGTAATCGTATTCGGCGGGGTAAGGCGTGCATTCGTCGAAGGTCATGGCGATATCTGAGCCAAGCGTGCATTGCACCTCCATCGCCTTTTCGGGCCCGAGGAAATGGAGCGATCCGTCTATGTGGGACCTGAATTCGACGCCGTCTTCTCTTATCTTTCGCAGCGCCGCGAGACTGAAGACCTGAAATCCGCCGCTATCGGTGAGGATGGGACCGCTCCAGTTGATGAATTTATGAAGTCCGCCCACCTGGTCGATGATTTCATGGCCGGGGCGCAGATAGAGATGATAAGTATTGCACAGGATGATCTCGGAGCCGATCTCGCGCAATTCGTCGGGAGACATGGCTTTCACCGTCCCCTGGGTACCTACCGGCATGAATGCCGGGGTCTGTATAGTTCCCCGGGAAGTTACGAACCGGCCTGTGCGGGCCGATCCGTCACTTTTCTTGAGTTCAATTTGCATAGCGTTTATTATAGCAGACTCGCCCGCAGGGAAAAGCGAAGATCACAAAAGGCTTATCATATAAAAACATGGAATTATAGGCAAATATCAATCTTGTTTAGCAATATGTGTACCGGGCGAAGGACTGAAAAGATAATGGCATCGCCTGTTTTCTTTTATCTGAACTTTAATGAAAGAATTGCCTTGACAGAATGTCCAATCTTTGATATTATTTTTGAGACATAATACAACATGTTGTGGCCCGGTCAGACCGGCAATACTAAATAGAGCCATATTAACTTTGGGAAACTCTTTGAAAATAAACATTTTTAAAGAGTGCCGAACTAACCTTTATCTTTTTAATTATACGGAGGAAACGCATGAGCAAAATGAGCACTCTAAATCTGTCTTCCAATGCACGAAAAGTCCTTGAGAAGAGATATCTGAAAAAGGACGAGGAGGGCAGGGTCACCGAGACCGCAGAGGAGCTCTTCAGCCGGGTTGCAGGCTTCATAGCGTCAGCTGATGCCGCTTACGGAAAATCCGACCTGGAAGTCAAACAGGTCAAGGACGAGTTCCACGAACTCATCACCTCTCTTAATTTCCTCCCCAACAGCCCGACTCTTATGAACGCCGGACGCAGACTAGGACAGCTGTCAGCATGTTTTGTCCTGCCTGTAGACGATTCAATGGAGTCCATCTTCGACGGAGTAAAAAATGCAGCCATCATTCACAAATCAGGAGGGGGCACTGGCTTTTCGTTCTCGCGGCTCAGGCCCAAGGGAGATGTCGTCGGCTCCACCAAGGGCATATCATCAGGACCCGTATCGTTCATGACGGTTTTCGATACGGCAACCGAAGCGGTCAAGCAGGGTGGTACTAGGAGGGGCGCCAACATGGGGCTGCTCAGGGTCGACCACCCCGATATCCTCGAGTTCATCACATGCAAGGACAATAACCACAAGCTCAACAACTTCAATATATCCGTAGGCATTACCGAGGAATTCATGAAGGCCGTCGAAAAAGGCGAGGACTATGATCTCCTCAATCCCCGGACAAAAAAAGTGATGGGCACATTGAAGGCCAAGGAGGTCTTCAATAAGATTGTGAAACAGGCATGGAAGAACGGGGAGCCTGGTATCGTCTTCCTCGACAGGATGAACGCCGGCAATCCTACGCCAGAACTGGGCGAGATCGAGTCGACAAATCCATGCGGGGAACAGCCGCTGTTGCCGTTCGAATCATGCAATCTCGGCTCCATCAATCTTGCAAATATGGTGAAGATCACAGACAAAGGGATAGAGGTTGATTGGCCTAAACTTAAGTATACGACATGGAAGGCCGTCCACTTTCTTGATAACGTAATCGACGTCAACAAATATCCTCTCGCAGAGATCGATAAGAACACCAAGGCCAACCGCAAGATCGGACTTGGTGTCATGGGATGGGCCGACATGCTTATACGGCTCGGAATCCCTTACAGTTCCGACCAGGCCATAAAACTTGCCGAAGAAGTGATGGGCTTCATGCAGACAGAAGGCCGTCTTGCTTCCAGCTCCCTTGCCGAGGAGCGCGGAGTATTTCCCAACTACTCCAAGAGCATCTTCAACGGCGAGATGACAGTCAGGAATGCTACGGTTACGACCATCGCCCCAACCGGCACACTCTCAATCATCGGGGCCTGTTCATCGGGCATCGAACCGCTATTTGCCGTCTCTTATGTGAGAACGGTCATGGAAGGGACCAAGCTCATCGAGACCAATCCCATGTTTGAGCGCGAGGCGATAAAGGCCGGCATATGGACGCGCGAACTCATGGAAAAGATCGCCGAACACGGCACAATAGCTCAATGCGAGGAAATCCCCGAGTCGATAAGGCGGGTCTTTATCACGGCCCACGATATCACGCCTGTCGATCACATAAAAATGCAGGCCGCATTCCAGAAGTATACTGACAATGCGGTCTCAAAGACGGTCAATTTTCCCAATTCAGCCACGGCAGAGGATGTCGAAGAAGCTTTCATCCTCGCGTATAAGACAGGCTGCAAGGGTGTCACCGTGTATCGCGATGGGTCGAGAGAAGAACAGGTCCTCAGCACCGGGAAGACCGAAGAAAAGCCGCAGCTGCAAGCCGAAGCGGGCAAGGTGATGCCGAAAAAAAGACCGTCGATGATCCGCGGCGGCACGCGCCTCATGAAGACCGGATGCGGGAAGCTCTATGTCACAATCAATGAAGACGAAAACGGCAGGCCGTTTGAGGTCTTCACCAACATGGGCAAGGCCGGCGGATGTGCATCGAGCCAGGCAGAGGCGATCGGGAGACTCATCTCTCTTTCGCTTAGGTCGAACATCGAGACTGACGAGATCGTCAAGCAGCTCAAGGGCATCTCTTGTCACGAAACTTCGTGGGGTGAAGAGGGACGGGTGCTCTCATGCTCCGACGCCATCGCAAAGGCACTCGAAGGCTATATACCGACAGGACATATTGCCAAGACCGAAAATGGCAACGGCAGCCGGAAGGTTAAATTCAACGATATCATTACCATGGGCGCCTGTCCTGAATGCGGCGGCACTATTCAACACGAAGAAGGCTGCGCCAAATGCCACAACTGCGGTTTCACAAAATGTTAATTTGAGCACGAGGAAGTGCAAGTGAAAGGCAATGGTCCTAAAACCTTCAGGAGGCCGTCGTGGGACGAATACTTTATCGAGATCGCCAGGGTCGTGGCGTCACGATCTACGTGCTTGCGCAGGCGTTACGGAGCCGTAATCGTTAAAGATAAGGTGATTGTCAGCACCGGGTATAATGGCGCTCCAAGAGGCTCTCTCAATTGCGTCGACGTCAACAAGTGCAAGCGCAAGGAGCTGAACATACCGTCGGGCGAACGTTACGAACTCTGCGAAGCAGTGCACGCTGAGCAAAACGCTATAATCAACGGCTCGCCCGAGAGGATGAAGGACGCGAGCATCTACATAGCGGGGTCCGAAGAGGACGGCTCCGTTGCCGACGGTAAACCATGCCTTCTTTGCGCCAGAATGATCAAAAACGCGCAGGTCAAAGAAGTTATCTACCTCACCAAAAACGGTACAATCATCAAGGTCGAAGACTTGAAGACTCTTGACACGACACCGGCCAGGATTTAAAGTAGAGCACTTCTGAAAACCTAGGAGGCCTCGATGCTTCTTTATCTTGTCCGTCACGGCGAGGCAATGAATGAACTTGCCGATCCGTCTCAGGCACTGTCGCCGTTAGGGCTTCGCAATGTCCAGAAAGTGGCAGCTCATCTCGCCGGGCTTAAGATGCCGGTCGACCTCATATTCCACAGTCCGAAACTGCGTGCAAAACAGACGGCTGCTGTCCTGGCCGATTTCCTCAAGCCCGGCGAGGGTGTTGTTGAAACAGACCATCTTGGCCCCCTCGACGATCCTGCTGAATGGGCACACCGCCTCAAGGACCTTAACAAGCATATCATGCTTGTCGGACACCTTCCCTATATGGAAAAGTTTTTTTCACTCCTGTTATGCGGCTTTATCGATGAACACATAGTAAGATTCAATAATGCGACGATAGTATGCCTCAATAGAGAGAATAGCGGGACATGGGTGCTGCAATGGATGATGGGGCCTGAAACGATAGGTTCGTAAAACGGCACGGAGCCAGGCACATTGAGTATCGCAAGCACGTGGAAATGATCGTTTTGGGAAGAAGGAAAGCGCATCGTCAGAGACCTGGCGGCGTTTACGGGGGCGAGACACGGGATTGAACAAATGTGAGCGCATTCTCCCTGCTAGGCCGAAGGCCAGGAGGTGGGTCTAGCGAATACCTTCTTGTATTTTGGGTGGTATAATATTCCATGGACGAAGGCATAAAATTCCGGATATATCCGACTAAGGAGCAGACAACACCCCTGTCTAAATGGATCGGGTGTCAGCGGTTTATCTTCAACTCCAAGGTCTCGGAGGACCGCTATTTCCGGAAGTTCAAGAGCAAATCCTTATCTCTGGTCTGGGAAGATGTCCCATGCGATCAGAAGTACAGCCAGTTTATAAG
>PMYY01000054.1 GCA_003170655.1 Nitrospiraceae bacterium | reverse complement strand
TCTCAGCAGTTGGTTTCGGTTTGTTGATCCGTGCAGCCTCTGGCACAGTCGGCGGCACAGGAATCTTTTTTACGAACCGCTCTGGGTGTGCATCGTAAGCAGCCTGGAGCACCTCACTTCTCGCCTTACATATCTCATCAGTAAGACCATGGTGGACAGCTTCCGGAGTTAGCAGTCCAATACCTGAGTGCCGATGCTCCTTTGTTATCCCATGGAAAGAAATCCCGGCAGAAGCTTCGACTGTCCTCAATGCTGCCGAAGCGTTCCGGAAAGTCAGGTCGATATTTCACGGTTTTGAACTGGCCTCTGAATAAGGGTTGTCGTCACTTGTGTATGGCCTGCTGTGGGTCTTGGTGACTCCCAGATCGGACAGCAGTAATGCTACTGGCTTTAACTTCATCGATGAGCAACGGTCAGCGTGGAGCGTAAGCTGGCCTTTTTCGATGTCCTGTTTTGCGCATGTTTCTTTTGATAAGCTTCTCGGCCAATGCTGCCGACTCTGCCGGGACAATCATCCAGCCCACGACATAGCGGCTGAAGATATCCAAGATCACATAGAGGTAGAAATGGGTCCATTTGACCGGACCTAACAGCTTTGGTAGAAGTAGGTCAGGGACGCCGTGCGATTTTGGGTCGTCGTCGGTTTTCCCTGACCTCTCTCCGAACCGGATATGCACCTTTCGTTATGCCTCCGGCTCTCCGGTGATGACTGCGTAATCTGGTGTGTGCATCCATCCTCGTTGGAATCTTTCAACACACAACTGTCCCATATGAAACAGATGGGTATCTCTTAGTATGCAGAGCTTCGCTAAGTCACTTGCCCCTGCCTTGGGGTGCTTCTTCTGCATCCATCGCCAGAGTCGATCACGTACATACCAGTCAATACTGCACAGTACGCGCTTGGCTCCAGTACAGAAGCGATAGAAGTTGCCCCATCCTCGCAGAATAGGATTGATCATATGGAGTATTGCCGAAGGCGACAGAAGAACATTTCTTCTTGATGTGATCTGCTTGATGCGGTACCGAACATCAATGGCCTTTACTTTGGGAATTTCAATGCGCGGTGTAAAGCCGTATCGATCATCCCATCGCATGCGGATACGATGCCCAAGGAAGTTGAATCCATCCTTTACCGAAGTAATATGAGTTTTCTCAGGTGATAGCGTTAGCCTCGCATTGTTTTTCAGAAACTCTTCCAGTGCCTGCTTTTCCTTGCAGGCCTCTTCAAAGGTTCCAGATGTTAAAACAATGAAGTCGTCAGCATAACGGATAGGGAAGAACACCGGGCGACCAGCTTTTCTGTCAGACATTCGGATATTCATAGCCGCCGTTATCCCATCGCATGAACGATGAGTACGCAGTTTTTTCTGATGATTCACCCATCGTTCGTATCTTTCCTCAATCACGCTGAGCGCGATATTGGCGAGCAATGGTGAAATGATACCCCCTTGAGGAGTGCCGGATTCTGTGCGCAGAAACTGTTCCTCCGACAACACTCCTGCCTTCAGAAATTGCACGATTGCATGGTTCAGCTTCCGGTCTCCGACACGCTTTCTAACACGATCCATCAGATGATGATGGTTGATGTTGTCGAAGCATCCTTTGATATCACCTTCGATAACCCATTGGTATGGCATCGCATGCCGCTTGCCATCTTCTGCCTTTACTCTTGGCCGCATCGCCATGCGGATATGCTCCAGAGCCCCATGACATCCTCTGCCGGGTCTGAATCCGTATGACACGTGCCAAAAGCGAGCTTCAAACAATGGCTCCATGATCTGCTTGATCGCGCATTGCACTACGCGATCTTTTACGGTTGGTATTCCCAAGGGTCGGAACTCCCCCGGTCTCCCAGGTTTTGGAATCAGCTTGCGCCTTGAGGGACTAGGAGTGTAGCTGCCACAACGCAGCTCTTGCCGTATTCCTTCCAGAAACTTAGCTTCTCCCAATTCTTGCTGGATACCCCGTACCGTTTTCCCGTCGATGCCCGGCGTCCGTTTGCCCTTGTTTGTGGCAACCTTTCGCCAAGCATGCCGCAGGTTGTGCAGATCGGTTACCCAATTCCACAACTCGCGGTATTGACCTTCAGGATTTTCCAGACTCCACTGATATAGTTTCCTCTGCACGCTGAGAAGCCAGACCTTATCGACCTGATAATCCGAGTCCACGGATTGTTCCTCCGGCTTTGAAACTCTATCGCTCACCTGTCCTCCTTCGCCATGTGNNATCCTTCCCCGGTCTCCTCGGATAGCCTGTTTCCGTTACAGGCGAATGCTTGCGGTTCCCATGTTCCGGTTTTCAATCTTGAGCCCTTAGGTACCATGCTCTACCCCTGGCGGCTCCGGAAGTCAGATGAAGAGGAGTAATCTGTCCCCAGATGCGTTTCGATTCGCATCTACCAGAAGGAAACGTCAAGTCCAACCGGTTCAGTCCGCAATCCTCCCCGCTCCATCCAGCCTTTGGGAGGTCGTCCAATAAATACAGAGGCTTCTGTCGCATGATTCGTTGTCTTACCATAGACTCTGTGGTAGCCCGACCTGCAATTGATGGTTTGCATCCGGTACAGTTAAGATCGTTCTGCTTATGACACCCCGCCGTAGGAACCCGGCAGAGCTTTGCGATCCCCTTCCGTTCGGCCTCCTCCACCGAACGGGGCAACATTGCAGTTGCCGATCAAAAACCAGCAGGCATGTTTATAAATAAACGCCATGCCTTCATGGCGCACTGATGTCCCACGACCAAACCTGGTTAGGTGCTGTGGCCAGAAGCTCAGGCTTCTGATACGCGGGGTGACTCAGCTGGTTCCTTCGCTCCCTGACTTCCTGGTTGTCGTCGAAGTATGCGGTACATGGTACGTATAGAACAGTGATATTCACCTTCATCCAAAAGTGTCGCATAGACTTCATTTGGCGCTTTGTCTACAAAGCGGTCGGAATGGAGGATGTCGAGCATCCCATTGCGCTCCTTGAAAGACAATGCACGAGGATGGCTCGGGCGCTTCTTCGGCTCCGTGGCGGGCGCGCTCTTGCGTGCCTGCACCCGATAGAACCGGCAACGAGGGATATCCAGAGACGCGCAAGCAGGCTTGATACCGACCTCAGTGGCAACTGTGAAGGCGGCTTCCATCAGTCGNNCCGCTCGTTGTCCCGGCGCAGCTTTTCATTCTCTTCAATTAGCGGGTTGCGGACTGCCTCCTTCCGGCCCCTCTTCTTGGGCTTAAGAGCAGACAGGACGCCTTCGTCTCTTTGACGCGCCACGTCGTTAGGTTCGATGCATACAGACCCTCCCGACGAAGAAGTTCACCGAGCTCTCCCAATTCGGTGCAGGCATCGGCCTGCTTCAGGATGCGCAGCTTGTACTCAGCTGTGAAACGTCTTCGCGCGGCCTTTGACGGTACCTCAGGATTCGGCGGCGCTGCTGCCGCACCCGGGCGCGATCCGCGTTTGTTCACTTGTGCTCCTCCCCGCCCTCTACTCTAATTTCTGACAAGGGAGGTGTCTCAGTTATATTGACACAGAGAGCCGGCGGAAACAGCAGCAATGGCGATAGCGATAGAGACAACAGAGATGGTGATGATGATAGCGAGTTTGGACATAGATATGGTGAACCTCCGAAGCTTTAGTTAGACCACCATACGGTAGTCTTTAATTCTGTGAAGAGAGCAAAGCTCTTAATGGAAGAGACCCCTTGGTTAAAGAGCGCTCACTTCTACTAAAGACTTAGCGTTGAAGATAGGAAGGCAAAAGAAAAAAGGGCAGAGAAGTTTACTCATCCCCTGCCCTCGCATCTACTGCTGGGTAGCCACCTGCCGGCGACACCAACATCGCAACTTCCAGAGAGACCGGCTTAGTCCCTCTCCGTAATGCCACCATCTCTCTTCGATGCTGAAGAGGATGGGGTTACGTTCCTGAAGAGAGACCCGCAGATTGAAGCTCGGAAGGTACAACTCAATCAGGTCTACCCTGTTGGTGTATGAACTTTCCCGCGTCAAGCCAGCGGTCCCACATGGGTTACTACTTACGCAGAGGATCTCTGTTGGCTTGTGCCAATTGTAGAGCGTCTCTACCTCGGGGTAAGCGACCCCCCTCTTGTTATCTCTGTGCAGCGAAAGATTCCCTTCCAGCCAGGGGCCGGTAATAGTGCCCCCTTGTTGGCGGACTATTGTGCCCTCGAAGGGGCAAAGACTTGTCCAAGCATCCCACCCTAGAAGGGGTAAACGCCATCCCCTTTCGGGGAGCGGGTAAGGCAAGAGACAAACAGCCCTAATGCTTAATCCTGATAGCCGCTTCGATAGCTGCGGCCTCAGCAGACTGGTAGGAAGCGATCTGAGTCTTAATCGAGTTACCGGCGCTAACTGCTGCTATGGTGATAGCGATGGTGACAACACAGATGGTAACGATGATGGCTAGTTTAGACATAGACATGGTGAGGCCTCCTGAGTGAAGAAGTTGGGTAGAGAGCCATACGGCTATCTTTAAATCTGCGAAGCTGAGAAAAGTTCTTAATGTAATCGGCTGTGATCCAGAGGTGTGGGTTTTGGATTACAAGAGTCGATTCTATTCAGGTCTCTTCCGGGGAAATATTAAGTGAGAGTGAGGGGGGTCTATTGAATCGGGAAGTACTAAATTAGTAATTATTAGTAGGTTTTTAGTAGTTGAAATGATGAGTGTAGGAAGGGGGGCAAGTTTTAAGATGGTGTTTGGGGTATGACTCCGCCGCAATCCACTGAGCAGAGCCAATCCGCAGACATGCTCGTGAGTACCCGCGTGAGTATCTATGTGAGTATCTATTTGAGTATTTTGTGAGCCGCAGTTTGTAGAAAGGAAAGGGCACCAGAAGGAAGCCTCCGGGTGCCCTGTTATGAAAAACCTTTTCTATTTAAATCATCTCAGTGCCGGTTCTTTAGCGATCACCCGGCGAACGATCGGGAGGCTGCATTATATAATGAATGCCGCTTCCTCTTGTCATACACCGCACTCCCCTGAGACGCGGAGCGTGGGTTTAAGACTTTTGATATTTGCTCAGAGACGGGTTGAGTAGTCAAAGTCCGACCCGACTAAGGACTGGGTTCCTTTTATATGGATTCATATATAAGGACTCCATTGTTCCCCACATGCCAGAAGTATCTCCCGCTGAGCGGCGGTCGGCCTGGCTAAGAAACTTCCGTCCGATCCATGGGTACCTTCCATGGGGAGCCGCAGACGGTGAGGCAAAGAGAATCGATTTAGCATCCATTCGGATTCTATAAGGATTCTCTTTTTACTTCGGTGTCACCGAAACCCTCGCCCCGACCAGGACCCGCTCGATGATTTGAGGAGTCCGGATATAAAGGATGGATTATTCGCATTTAGCTATAGCCTTATGCGTTTTTCGGGGAACCCCGATTTTAAAGACGGCTGGGGGATTACCGGCCCCTGGCCTTGGCGTCGAAAGCTCATTAATGCAGAACCCTGCTCCCTTTTTTATTAAGGAAGAGAGAACTGAATAACAAGTGGGTCTCATGGCAACGCGAAGCCATGGACTTACTACCGTCGTGTTTGGTGCAATCGCCCTAGACGGGAAGTGGGCGTCTTACTCTTTAACCTACTGTCACTCGCCTTCGGTCTTTCAAAGAATACTTCGAAAGAAAAGAAGACAGTGGCACGGGGTGGCGGCCAAGCTAATCGTTGCGCTTGGTTTTGTGCTGGCCGGATAAAAGTATCCAGACAACATCTATAGAGCACGAGGTCACTCGGTCTCCACCCGAACTGCTAATAGGTACTCTGGTAAGAGAACTCCCCCTATATATAATGAATAGGGAGAGAGTCCGTCAGAGGTGTCCAATTTGGATAAGGACATTCCTTGAAGGTGCTGTGATTTTCAGGTACCGTCAAATACCTGCTGGCTGTGCAAACGTCCTGGGGTCTCACATTCCCCTGTTGATCTTCCACGTGTTAGCCTTTGAGAGATTCTCAAAGACTGCTAATACCAAAACCTCTCCCCTGCTCCAGTGCATCCGGTCAAGACCCGTCCCAAAGAGACCATCCGCTTTTAAAGAGTTAAACTGCAACTCCTTAAGAGTGAAAGATGATAGTTCGATGGGAGAAGGGCGTCTGACTGGGGTGATCCATTAAGGACTCACCAGGGGATTAGTATATGGCCTGTTCTTAGAGGACAAATTCTAAGAGCAGTTTAACGACCGGGGCTGTACTCCCCGATACTCTGGGTTGGACAGTGTGGAGATCTTCCGGTCGGCGTCGAGGTATATCGTATTTGATATAAATCTATCATATAAGATATAGGACGATCGCTTCATTAATAAAGGCATCGGTGCATAAGCACCACAAACAACTCTAACGCTACCAGACACAGAGTACCTTTCTGGGGGATACGCTTTAAACACCTTGACTGATGTCCAAGCCTTTCCTGTTTAACGACTGCTGTTGCGAATGAGACCAGTCGATAGCTTTGTCCGAATTCCTTCTGAAGATTTCCATTTAGAAGTACATCACCCGTCTATTAGGTGAAGAGCATGCCACAGGTCCCTGCCCCTGTGAAGCATAAGAATATGCATGCCATGTTTGGGAGTGGCTAGACAAACATCGTCCAACCAACGGGCCTTAATTCTTAACCCGAGATTCGGTGACTCCCTTTCCTCTGTACTATCCCTTTTTATTTAACGACGGTATTAGCAATTACTTGCCATGGGTAAGAGGAACCCCGTCGATAGCATTGCAGAAGTGAAAGCGGCCGGCAGCTACTTTGCCAGACCAGTAAAGTTATGAAGCTGGAGGTTTCTGCTCCCTCCTATCCAACAACATCTTAACTGTTGGTCTAAGNNATCGAAAGAGGTGATTTCATAAAGACAATCACCAGCCATCGTCAAAGGCTTTGGTTACTGCTGAGGTTTTCCATTTCAGGAAGCTTGCTTGCCTCTACTCTCACCTCCACGGAGAGCGTCGCTTTGCGAATATTGTGTTGCACCTCGATAAACCTATGTCTCAAGGTACAGCAGCTCAGGCGAAGTGCGTTCCTGTAACAACTCTGCCAGCGGACTGAAACTTTTCCCGGGCACTGCCTGGCAACGACAATTATAAAACCGTGGACTTTCCAGCTTCAGCTTGCCGAACGCTGTTCGAAAGACCATTTCGTGTTTGCCTTTTAGCGTGAGATTTCGACCACAATGAGGACATCCATCTCGCTCAGCGACAAAGTCGATCACCTGCTGCT
>PMYY01000161.1 GCA_003170655.1 Nitrospiraceae bacterium | reverse complement strand
CGCTTCAGCGACCTCTGCAGGATCAATCCGAATAGTTCTTCCATGGGACTGAGGTCCCCGTGCAAGCCGTCGTCGAGTGCGCGTTTATAGCGGGCTGTCTTGTCGGCCCCGACATCTTTAAAATCCAGCAGCGGCAACCCGGCTTGAGCTGCCATGAGTGTCACGAGCAACCGTCCGGTTCTTGCATTCCCCCGGCGAAAAGGGTGTATGAGAAAAAATTCCATATAAACTTCCGCAAGCGCCTTTGTTATTCTGTCAGCCGACCTGAATGTGCACGGCGTATTACGATGTAGCGGGCCAGCTTCAAAAGTTTTCATAAGACGTGGGACCTGTTGTGCCGGTGCGAAAGATACTGTTTCCTTGTCCAAATCGACTTGCCGGTATTCACCCGCCCAGGCATAGATGCCGCCAAGCCATGCTCTGTGCATGAATCGTATGTCCGCATCTGTAAATCTGTGTCCGGTATCGTAGATACCCAGCAATTCATCCGCGGCGATTTTCAACGCGGCTGTCTCGGCTTCTTCAATACAATCTTTGGTAATGATGCCCAGCCGGTTTTTTAGAATCACTCCATGTGAACCGGGCTCAAAGTCAGTCGCATCCATTGGCATAGTATCTTTCATTATACCAGCATCCCAGCCCGAGCAGAGATGATGCTTCGCGCTACCTCGGCTTATTCTATGCTAATATTATCAATGTCCGGCGATAAAAACCGCACAGTTTATTCAACCGAAAGCGATGTCCCCCGTAAGGACCCTCTGCACGGCGCTTCCGACCGGGAGGTATTGCAGCCGAGTGTGGCCGCAACGCAGCAGCGCGTCTGCGTCAGGCTCGACAAAAAGGGGCGTGCAGGAAAGTCCGTTACCTTGATAGCGAGCTCGCAGATGACCTCGAAAGAAAGGGAGACGCTTCTCAAGCAGCTCAAAACGCGATTCGGAGCTGGAGGGGCGGTGAAAGATGCAGTCATCGAGATACAAGGTGATCACCGTGATGGAGTCATTTCAGTACTCGAAGGCCTTGGATACCGGCCCAAACGCACAGGCGGATAATCTAGTGCATGCACCCGCATTTCCTTATTGACACCTTAATCAGCCTGTCTCTATACTTAGATTCATGAAACGCATAGCGGTCATCGACGGGCAGGGCGGCGGCATCGGCGGCCTCATTATCAAAGCCCTTAGAGAGCGCATGGGTGAGAGTATAGAGATAATCGCCCTTGGCACCAATTCCACTGCTACCACCGCGATGCTGAAGGCTCGTGCGAACAAAGGCGCGACCGGCGAAAATGCCATCGTGTGGAATACCCCAAAGGTTGATATGATAGCGGGCCCATTGAGCATTATTCTCTGCAACGGAATGCTGGGGGAATTAACGCCGCGGATGGCAGAGGCTATTTCCTCATCGCCGGCCAAAAAGTTCCTGCTGTCTCTGTGCCAGGAACAGGTCGAAGTAATTGGCGCCGCGAAAGAACCGCTGCCGCATCTTATCGAAATCATGGTTTCGAAAATAAAGGAGGAGTCCGATGTGTGAGGCTAATGCATACGTTTACAGGGACGGGAACGAAGAGATTTATCTTGAAAGCGTCGACATGCTCGTTCCGGAAGGAGATAAGATATTCATGAGAAACCTTTTTGGCGAACAAAAAACCTTTGTCGGCCGGGTACGGGAGATTTCCCTCCTCAGGCACAAGATACTTCTCGAAGAGACAACATAGAGATTGACACCATCATGGAGGCTCATTGATTCGGGAGCCTGCGAGGCGGTTTTCAATATGGCCCTCGATGAGGCCCTTTGCATTTCGGTCAGAATGGGTGATTCCCCTGCCGTATTGCGCCTTTACACATGGGAGGCTGCAGCTGTAAGCCTCGGGGCTTTTCAGAAAACCGTCGATATCGACCTCGAATACTGCGTCAAAAGCAATATCCCCGTTGTGAGGCGGCCTACAGGCGGCCGCGCCATCCTGCACGGCGACGAACTCACCTATAGTTTTTCCGCAAGGAACGAGGGCATCTTCTCGGAGGGCCTCATGGGATCATATCGGAGACTCGGCGCGGCCTTCAGCCGCTGTTTTGAGCTCGCAGGCCTGGCATGCGCTATGAAGAACGAGCCGGAAAGAGACAAAAAGCTTGCCAGGAACCCTTTATGCTTTGCATCGTCTTCACTGGGCGAGATTACCAGCAGCGGCATGAAGATTATAGGGTCTGCTCAGAAACGCTGGAGAGATGGTTTTTTACAGCAGGGCTCGATCCCCTTAACTGTAGATCATGAAAGATTACGCGGGGTGTTCGGGAAATTCGTTCCGGCTTCAAACCGCCATAGTGGTTATCCAATCCCGGGGGGATTAAGAGATATGATGCCGGCGCTGGATGCCGCGTTGTTCAAAAGCCGGATCATTGTAGCATTCGAGGAGACCTTCTCGATCACTCTGGCTGATTCCCGGCCTTCTCCTAAGGAACTGGAGTTTGCTCATCAACTGATGGCTGTGAAGTATCGGGACCCACTTTGGACTCGGGGAGAGAAGGCAGGTGACCCGTTTTGTAATAGTGCAGGAATACCGCCGCAAGGATGACCAGCCCTATATAACCGTGAGCAGCCTGTGAGATAAACTGAAAGGGCAGCGCAATCACGGGGCCTATCGAAGGGGCCATTGCCAGCAGAGATGTAATGGTCACAACAACTGAACCTGCCGCAAGATAGCCGACTACCAGGATGCCGAGAAGAATATGTGCCGAAGGGGTCCTGTATAGATATTGTGCGATCTGCCTGATGGCCTTGAAGGGCCTCGGACGACTGAATATCAGGTAGCCGCAGCCGTAAAATGTCATACCGAGGGTGATGAAAAATAGAAACAGGCCGACCGACAGCAGTACGAGAAAGAAAAATATGCTGAGAAAAACGGCTAGGGTGGCTTCTTGCGTCTCGGCCATAGAGATGATCTTTCGCGCGGTTTCGCTCAGGATCCCCATGATCATTGCAAGAATTGCAAAACCGAAGCCGGCAACATTTGTGAAGATGAAAAGAGGGAAGAAAAGCCTTCTTGCTTCGGACCAAAAAATTCTAAAGCTGAACTTTTGCCCGTTGAGAATCGTCTTGGCGAGGGACCCTATGGTACCGGCAAAGGCAAATATCCACATTGCGATGACGGAAGCAACATACAGTACAAATCCGAGGGTGACAAAGAGGACAATGGGAAGTGATTTCCTGAGCATGCCGGCACTGACTTGGAAGACGCTGATAAGGTCTTTCTGCCGTAAAATCTCGGTAAGGTCGAGCCCGAAGATAACAAACGCGATGGCGAGAGGAATGCCGACAATAATGAGCAGGCTGATAAAGCTGAGAAACATGAAGATAAACTGCACAAGAATCAGCTGCCAGTTCTTATTGGCAACATCCACGCCTTCCTTGATTACCGAAATATAATTCATCTTACCTTCAGTGCCTGAGCTTTCCGTGGTGCATAGTTTCCGACGATATGCCGACTATCACAATCCCCGCACTCTCCGCCACTCTTATCACGGTCTCCCTGTCGACGATCATGCTTCTATGCGCCTCCAGGGCCAGGACTTTTGCGTTGACATTCTCCATTGACTTCAGTGTATCGGGTCCGACCGCGGGAACATCCATCCTCATGTCCTGCTGTGGTTTGCTCACCTTGACGACGACAGCGCCATCGCCCGCCCATTTGCCGCCCCGGAGGATGGCTTCATCCGTCCCCTCGATCGCCTCAATAGCCATCACGGCCTTGCCCTTTATCACCACAGTCTGTCCGATGTCGAGCTTTCCTATCTCCCTTGCTATCTTCCAGCCGAACTCTATGTCCTTCCACTGTTCTTCNNGATCCCCTCGCCCGCAAGCTCCTTAGTAATCGCATTGAGGATAGCATCGTCGCTCTTATCCTTGATCGAAAAAAGCAGCTTAACGGCCCTAAGGTCCGGCGTTATCTTTGACTTGAAAAGAAGGGATTTGGGGACCTTTCCGGCCATAATCGCTTCTTTGATTTGGTGCTTCTTCAGGATGTCGATAAGCTCGCCAAATTTGCCCGGATTGACCCACCGTATCTCATCGGACACGCTGTCCATTTCCGGCGATGCGAGGGTTTCGAGTGCTACAGTGATGACTTTGTAACCCCTCTCTCTGGCATCTTTCGCGATGATAACAGGCAGTTCGCCCATTCCTGCGATAATTCCTATCTGCATATGCCCCTTTTATTTTTCTCGATGAACTCCACAAGGTGCTTGATTTCAGGCAGCTGCGGAAGGTCAGTCTTGATCGCCTTTAGGGCGTCCGCCAATGTCCTCTTCTCGCGAAAGAGTATCTTGTAAGCCTTTTTCAGGACCTTCACCGTCTCGTCCGCAAAACCGCGGCGCTTCAGGCCGACAGCATTGAGTCCATATAACTTGGCCCGTGCCCCCGACGCCATCGTATAAGGAGGGATGTCCTGCCCGATTCCGCTGAACCCTCCGACCATCGCGTAAGCGCCGATGCGCGTGAATTGATGTATGACCACGACGCCTCCGATGAAGGCGAAGTCTTCGATCATGACATGACCGGCCAGAGTGGCGGAGTTGGCCATAATATTCGAAGAGCCCACATGGCAGTCGTGAGCAACATGGCAATAAGCCATGATAAAGTTATTGTCTCCGATCTTTGTGAAACCGTCGCCGCTGACTGAGCCACGGTGGACGGACGTATATTCCCTGATCGTGCAGCCCTTGCCGATCTTTACGCCTGTGGGTTCGCCCTTGTATTTGAGGTCCTGGGGGGGCAGCCCGATCGTGGCAAAGGGATGAATCGTGCAGCCCTCACCGAATTCGGTATTGCCCTCGACGACGACGTTTGAGATGAGCTTTGAGCCCTTATTGATTACAACCCCATCGCCGATAATGCAGTACGGCCCGATTATGACACCGTCGGCAATCTGCGCCTTTTTGCTTATGATAGCTGTTTTATGGATTTCGTTAGTCATAGGTATTCTACAGGACTTTGTCCGTCATCATTGCAGAGAACTCAGCCTCGGAAGTAAGCTTGCCGTCGACCAGGGCATTACCCCTGAACTTCCATACGTTTCCGCGCTTATGGGTGACATTGACTTCGAAACGGAGTTGGTCACCCGGGAAAACCGGCTTACGGAACTTGACCTTGTCGATGCTCATAAAATATACCGACATGCTGGACATGCCTGACTTGAATGCGAGGATACCCGCGACCTGGGCCATTGCCTCGATGATTAACACACCGGGCATGACGGGGTTGTTCGGGAAATGACCGGTGAAAAAGGGTTCGTTTATTGTGACATTCTTAATACCAACGGCCTTGACCTCTGGTTCGAGTTCCAGTACCCTGTCCACGAGTAAAAATGGATAGCGGTGCGGTAGAAGCGACATTATCTCTTTAATATCGATCATCTTTCCTCCATATAATACTATTATCAGAATCAAGAAAGCGGAAGGAAAAAACAAGAATTAAATCTTTTTTTCCTTCTGACTTCTAACTATTGTCTTCTTTCTTTTGGCGGCACTTTAATGCTTTTATCTGCTCTTCAAGCTCGTGTATCTTTTTCTTCAGTTCGGGCAACTGCGCAAATATGGCAGTTGATTTCAGCCAGTCACGGTGAGGTATTGCAGGGCCGCCCAAATAGATGCCCTTTTTCACCGTTCCCATGAACCCGCCCTTGGCGCCGAGCATCGTTCCTGCTTCTATCGTCGCATGATCGGCGACGCCTGCCTGGCCGCCGAGGATCACGCCGTCGCCGAGCGTAGAGCTTCCGCCGATTCCGACTTGAGATACCAGTAGCACGCCCCTTCCAACCTTCACGTTATGGCCGATCTGCACCTGGTTGTCTATCTTGGTTCCGCGGCCAATTACGGTGGCTCCTGTTGTAGCACGATCTATCGTGGTGTTGGCGCCTATTTCTACATCGTCTTCTACGATCACAGTGCCTACCTGCGGTATTTTCCGATGGGCCTGCCCGTCAAATACATAGCCGAATCCGTCGGCACCGATAACTGCGCCGGGGTGGATAATGACCCTTGAGCCAACAGTAACACCTTCGCGGATAGTAACGTTGGAGTAGATAAGACATGTTGCACCGACTTTGCTTCCTTCGCCTATAAAGACGCCCGGGTAGATAACACTATCCTTACCGATGTTCGCATTGTTGGCAATATATGCAAAGGGATAAACAGTAACATTTTCACCTATCGATGCAGATGGGGATACAAATGACTTTTCGCTGATACCCGTGAAAGGATGGGGCTTCACATAGAAATGTCCGAGTAGCCGTGCAAAAGCAAGCTGCGGATTGGCGCAAGCTATCTGAGGTTTCTCCAGGCCTTCAATGCCCTCCTTGACGATTACGGCAGCGGCTCTGCTCTCTCTCACTTCCTTTAATAGTTTGATGCTGGACAGAAAAGTGATATCACCATCTCCGGCTTCAGACAGGCCGGCAACCCCTGATATCTCGACATCCCCATTGCCGATTAACTGGCCTTCTAGTAGTAAGGTAATATCTTTAAGTTTCATCATAAATGCAATTGAGCCGATGGACGGCAGGCCGCAGTAGGCCAGTCGCCCAACGACTCATCTATCGCAGCTCCTTATTTCTTGCCGTTCTTATGATTGGAAGAATCAAACTTCTTTATCACCTTATCGGTAATATCGAGGCTCTTGTCCGCAAATAGCACAAGGCCTTCCGCGTTTTCGAGAATAAGAGTGTACTGCTCTTCCTGGGCTATGCCGGCGATGACCGTCCGCAGGTCCTTGACGATACGCCCCGTCAGCTCGCTTTCTCTCTTGCGGACCTCGGTCTGAGAGTCGGTCACGGTCCGCTGATATTCCCTAGTGAGGCGTTCAAATTCTTCCTCTTTACTCTTCTTCGCTTCGGCTGAAAGCACGCCGCCCTGCTTTTCGAGTTCACCCTTTAATTTCTCGATCGCTTTCCCCTTATCCTCAAGGGATGTCTGTTTGTCTTTTATTATCGACTCGAGATCGGCCTTCGCCTTTTTACCCTGTTCCGATTCGTTGACTGCCTTAAAGAGATCGACCAGGCCTACTTTCATTGCTGCTTCAGCTGCGAGCACGGGGGATGCTGCCAGAACTAACAGAAACAGCCCCAACGCGCCCATTAATATCACTTTTTTCATCATTTCCTCCATTACAGTTTTATCATATTTTCTGCTATTCGCCCGCAAATAGCATACACGTTTATTGTATGCATTCACCGGCTCGCAAACAAACAGGATCAAAATGCCTGTCCGAATGCGAATTCTATTTTGCCGCCCGCCTCACCGGCTCGCTTGGCTAAGTTAACTCCATATTCTATCCTGATCGGCCCGAACGGCGATGCCCAGCGGAGGCCGGCACCGGAAGTATATCTTAGATCGGTGCCGAGTGTTTGGTTGCTGGCGTATGCCTGCCCCGCATCGACGAAGACAACCCCTTTGATTTTTAAGTCTTGTATGATCGGGAATATGTATTCGGCATTGAATACAAGCTCTTTGGTACCGCCTATAGCCTCTCCAGTCCCGGGATCTTTTGGTCCGGCTATACCCCATCCTAGTCCGCGCACTGTATAGATGCCGCCTACATAAAAATTCTCGTAGAGCGGGACCGCTTTATTGAAGATTCCTTGTATCCATCCAACACGCCCGCGCAGGTGAATCGTCGTAACATCGAAGACGGGGAAATACCATCCCGAATCCAGTACACCTCTGATGAATGCATTATCACCCCCCAGACCGGCGAAGGTAGTGGTCAGGACATTTCTCGAGCCGCGTAAAGGATCAAGATAGTAATCCCTTGTGTCACGAGCTATCGACGGGCTGATAGCGCTCGTGATCCGTTTTCCAACCTGGTCCTGCACCAGAATGGATGCATTCTCATTGACATTCGCTACTTTTACCTGCTCCAAATTGTATGCAATGGATGTGCTCCAATATTCCCAGAAGCTTTTGCCGAGGCTCAATTCTAGACCAACGGCTTTTCTCTGGAAATCCGGGTAATCCCTTTGCTGCTTGTATATTGTCGCGCCGAACGCTAATTCCTTATCAAGGAAATAGGGATCCCTGAAAGTAAGTTCGGCGTCGTTCATCGTCGTCCCCAACTCTCCTTTTACCTTCAGCAGCTGCCCGTTGCCGAAAAGGTTTGCCTGCGACAGTTCGACCATGCCGATGACCTTATCGACAGAGCTATAGCCGCCTCCTACGCTCAGAGATCCTGTCGATTTCTCCTTCACCTTAACGTCGAGGTCGACCACCTTCTCCTCAGGCCTTGGCTTGGGCGCAATATCGACTGTCTCGAAGAAGTTGAGATTGTTCAAGCGGTCATAGCTTCTTTTCAGTGCAGAGTTGTTGAAGGTATCGCCTTCGTCGACTCTGACCTCTCTCCGGATGACCTTATCTCTCGTTTTGGTGTTACCCGAGATCTCGATCTTCCCTATCTTGTACTTGTCGCCCTCACCAATCTGATAAATGACCGCAACCTGCTTTGTATCTTCATTGGGCACGATGTCGGGGTTGACCGAGACAAGGGCATATCCGGTATCGGAATACTTGTCTGATAGCGCGGTGACATCCTTCCTCATCACGGCCTTGCTGAAAACCTTGTCGGGCGCCAGCTTAATAAGTTTCCTCAATTCTTCTTCTGAAACTATCTTGTTGCCGGTGATGCCGACAGAGGAGACTTTAAATTGCTCACCTTCCGATACGGCGAGCGTGATGATCATCCCCTTCTTATTTTGCGTCAGCTGGACGACGGGGTCTCCAACCAGGATCTTGAGATATCCGTTATCGTAATAGAGGTCCCTGATCTGCTCAAGGCTGGCCTTCATTTCTTCTTTCTTATAGTAACCGGTGCCGGTGATGAAGGAAATAATGCCCCTCTCCTTCGTCTTCATTGCCTTGCGTATCTTGCTTGCCGCGATGGCCTTGTTGTTTTCGATCCTGATCTCTTTAATCTTGACCTTGTCCCCTTCGTAAATCTGATAAGTGACAACGACTTCGCCCTCATCGGTCTTGTTGACTACAGGCACTATGTTGGCGAGATAGTACCCTTCGTCCTCATAGAAGTTCTTCAGCTTGATAGCATTATCGTTTATCAGCGAGACGTCTGCTATGGAGCCAGGAGTTATCGCCACCTTTTCCTTCAGTTTCTTGTCATCGAACTCATTATTGCCCTGGAAATCGACCTTGATAATAGTCGGCTTTTCCTTGACCGTATAAATGACCTTTATGCCTCCCTCGAAAGGTTCCAGGAACACGTTCACATCATCGAAATAGCCCATCTTATAGATCGATTTGATGTCCTCTGTGGTCTTTTCCTGTGACAATGCTTCTCCAACCTTTTGAGAAAGCTTGGTTTTGACCGCCCCCTCTTCGATGCGCCGCAGACCCTTAACCTCCACGGTGGTTACTATCGGGAGGGTCTCGGCGAAAGCCGCGCTCACGATGGCAACCAACAGAAAAATACTTAGACACGCCAGGGCGATAGTTTTTCTGTTCATGAATTCCCTTCCTCTGTCTTTTTATTTTTTAGTTTTATTTAGTTTTCTTTCAGGCTGGTGCTTAGTATACCACAATATATTTGTGCCTTGCATCAACGCTACACGCCTCAAAAATATGCCGCCGGAAGCAATTTGGTATAATATATATTCGTAATATTTCTGTTGCGGAGGAATCATTAAGAATGAGTGAACATTATTGCATAGCCGGAGATATCGGAGGCACCAATATAAGGGTCTCTCTGGTGGATGCGGAATATCAGATAGTATCTAAGTTGAAAGAGCCTACTGGAACCGAGCCTCTTTCAGTTTTATTCAGGCTCATCGACAGTATCAGCTTAAATGTACCCGGAGGCAGGCAGGCCTGCGGGATCGGTCTTGCCGTCGCCGGGATCGTCGACACAGCTGCGGGAGTTGTCCTAAGGTCTCCCAATATACCGGTTTTGTCGGGCGTGCATCTTCAAGGTGCCATCGCCAAGCGATACGGGACATGTACTCTGATCGAAAACGATGCAAACGCGGCAGCCTTCGGGGAAAAAATCGCGGGCGCCGGCAGGGATTTCGGGAGTTTCGTCCTGCTGACTCTTGGCACCGGCATCGGGGGTGGCATAGTATTGAATAACCGGCTCCTGCATGTTGCCGCCGAAATAGGGCACACGACGGTAAATGCCGCGGGACCGCAATGCGGGTGCGGCAGCCTTGGCTGTCTGGAATCGTATTCCTCTGCCACGGCCATTATTGGTGGCGCCATTAGCGCCATGGAAAAAGGGACTGCCAGTATTCTTAAGGAATCATACAACGGCAATTTTTATAAGTTGACGGCGGAAGACATTTATAAGGCGGCCCTGGAGGGAGACCCCCTGGCACGGTTGGTCCTGAGAGAAGCGGGAAAGGCCCTTGGTATAGGCATTGCGAACATGATAAACCTTATGAGCCCTGAAGCCGTTATTCTCACCGGGGGGTTAGTGGGCGCATGGAAGATTTATATTGAAGCCGCGATTGCGGAGGCCTCTAAAAGGTCTTTCGCTGAGCTTTTCTCGAAAGTCCGTATCGTCCCGTCTTCCCTGGGGGATGATGCCGGTAGTATCGGAATGGCTGCACTAACGTTTGAAAAAGGCGAAGGCTGCAGGCATAACGGATGACCAAGAACATCAGAAATTTTTCGATTATTGCCCATATCGATCACGGCAAATCGACCCTGGCAGACAGGATACTCGAATTCACCGGGGCGTTGAGCCAGCGGGAAATGATGGCGCAGGTGCTCGACTCCATGGACCTAGAAAGGGAGAGAGGGATTACCATCAAGGCCCACGCGGTCAAGTTGAACTACACTGCTGATGACGGCAAGACGTATATTTTAAACCTGATCGACACACCTGGGCACGTCGACTTTTCGTACGAAGTTTCCAGGAGTCTAGCATCATGCGAGGGGAGCCTGCTCATCGTCGATGCCACCCAAGGCGTCGAAGCCCAGACCCTTGCGAACACGTATCTGGCCCTCGACAACAACCATGAGGTCATTCCGGTCATCAACAAGATCGACCTCCCCAGCGCAGAGCCGGAGAGGGTCAAGCAGCAGATCGAGGATATTATCGGTATCGATTGTCAGGATGCGATTCTTGCCAGTGCAAAGGAAGGGATTGGCATAAAAGAAATTCTTGAGGCCATCGTGAAGAAAGTCCCTCCCCCCAAAGGGGACGATGAGGCCCCACCCCAGGCGCTTATTTTCGATTCCTGGTTTGACAATTATCAAGGAGTCATTGTCTTGGTGAGGGTTTTCCAAGGGACGATCCGCCCGGGGATGAAGATAAGATTCATGGCCACAAAAAAGGAGTACGAGGTTGCGAAGACTGGCGTCCTTACCCCGAAACCTATGGATGTGGCTGAACTTACTTCAGGCGAAGTCGGATATATCAGTGCGGCAATCAAGACCATCGCCGACACGAAGATCGGTGATACCATAACCGACGCGGCGAATCCGGCTGCTGCTCAACTCGAAGGTTATAAAGAGATTAAGCCCATGGTCTTCTGCGGACTGTACCCCGTCGAGACAAACCAGTACGAAGACCTCAAGACGGCCCTCGAAAAATTGCGTCTCAACGACTCTTCATTCAACTACGAGCCTGAGACCTCATCGGCACTTGGGTTCGGCTTCCGTTGTGGGTTCCTTGGACTGCTCCATATGGAGATCGTCAAGGAGAGGCTCGAAAGGGAGTTTGAACTCTCTCTGATAAGCACGGCACCGACCGTCATCTACAAGGTGAAAGACAAGAAGGGTATCGAGATTTCGGTCGACAACCCCAGCAGTCTTCCCGACCAGTTTGAGAGCATAGAAGAGCCGTATGTTAAAGTCTCGATTTTCGTGCCGCAGGAATATGTCGGGCATATGCTGGAGCTTTGCCAGTCCAAGCGCGGCACCCAGAAGGAATTTAACTACCTCGGCAAGGACCGGATAATGATCGTCTACGAACTGCCCCTGAACGAAATATTGTGGGACTTTTACGACAGTCTCAAATCGCTGTCGAAGGGGTATGCGTCGATGGATTACGAATTCATAGGGTACAGGCAATCAAAACTCGTCAAACTCGATATCCTGCTTAATGGCGAACCCGTAGATGCGCTTTCCTTGATTGTCCACAGCGATAATGCTTATTATAGGGGCAAGCAAATCGTCGAGAGGCTGCGGCAGGTCATTCCGCGCCAGATGTACGAGATTGCGATTCAGGCCGCCATCGGCGGAAAGATTATAGCGAGGGAAAGCGTCAAGGCCTTGCGGAAAGACGTCCTGGCAAAGTGCTACGGCGGAGACATCACAAGAAAGCGAAAGCTCCTCGAAAAACAGAAGGAAGGAAAAAAGAGAATGAAACAGATCGGGCGGGTCGAAATCCCCCAGGAAGCGTTTCTTTCCGTGTTAAAGGTCAAAGAATAGATGGACAAGAGAAACACGGGCAAAGCCACAGCAACGGACAAACTCATGGAGTATGCGAAGGCGATCGGTACGGCGCTTATACTGGCGCTTATCATCAGGACCTTTGTCATCCAGGCATTCAAGATACCATCGGGCTCGATGATCCCCACCCTTCTTATAGGCGATCATCTCCTGGTGAATAAGATCGTTTACGGCACTCCGGTAGACATACCGTTTACAAACGTGACCGTCTTCCATATGCCGGGGTTGAGGACGCCCCATAAGGGTGAGATTATCGTATTCAAATATCCGGAAGACCCCACTCGGGATTTCATAAAGCGCGTAGTCGCAACAGAAGGCGACACCGTGCAGATGATCGACAAACAGCTGTTTGTGAATGGCAAACCTGTTGATGAATCTTTCACCCAGCACACAGATAATTCCATACGCTCTGGCCAGCTCGAACCGAGAGACAATTTCGGCCCCTATCTCGTCCCCAAGAACAAACTCTTTATGATGGGCGATAATCGTGACCAGAGCTATGACAGCCGGTTCTGGGGTTACGTAGATGTAAAACAGGTGCTGGGCAAGGCGATGATCCTCTACTGGTCTTGGGACGGTAACAAGAGTATGCCCCGGTTCGACCGGATGGGAAAACTAATAAATTAACGTTGAATGTTTACCGGATTGATCATAGAGCTGGGAGAAGTTAGCGGCATTGAGCGTCGGGGACAGAATGCCCGTCTTGCGATTAAAGGCCGGGCAATCCTGAAAGATATCGCGGTCGGAGACAGCATCGCAATCAACGGCGTATGCCTGACTGTAACCAATATCGAAAGGGATATCGTATCATTCGACGTCTCCGGCGAAACGCTGCTCAGCACTAATCTAGGTGGTTTAAAAAGAGGCGACAAGGTCAATCTCGAACCTTCGCTTCGGCTCGATTCCAAGATGGGCGGCCATTTTGTAACCGGTCATGTCGACGGTGTCGGGAGGATAAGATCGCGAATGCTAGAGGGGAATGCCGAGCGGGTAGAGATCGAGGCGCCCGCTGAGGTCCTTCACTACTTGGTTCGGAAGGGCTCCGTGACGGTGGACGGCATAAGCCTGACGGTTGTCGATGTGTTTAAAGATGCTTTCAGCCTCGTCATCATCCCTCATACCGCTTCTTTGACTACCATAGGCTTCAAGAAGATCGGCGATACCGTCAACCTCGAACCCGATATGCTCGCAAAATATGTCGAAAAGTTTCTCCGGAAAGATGCGCCTGCGGGAGAAGCAGCCGAAAGTTCTGCCGAGGATCCGTTCCTCGCGAAGCTCAAAAACGCCGGACTGGCCTGATTTCAGCCATAACCTTCCCGTGCTTCTTTGGTAAACAGTAGAAATAAGGGTGAAGGTATTCTCAGTAATTTGTGATGTTTTTTATGATTACCAATTGATCTGCGGCATTATTCCAGACTATCGGTATTGAATCAGCGGGTATGCTTTTCCAGATTTGCCCGGTTGGCCCGTAAACATGAGACTCGGTCGAAAACCGGTACTTTGCAACAATGGGCTCCACATCCTGCGCAACATATATGCGTCCCTTGCGCTCGGGGGCAAGATGAGGGAAATATTCCCGGTATTTCCAGAGCAAAAGACCGTCCCTGTAAATCGCCAAAAGATCGGAATACGCCTTCAGAAGCCGCTTTTCCCGTTTCGTGGCAGCTAAATCGTTCATGGCTGTTATTTCTCCCGAAAGAATCTCTGCCTTATCGATGACCTGAGCATAAGATGCGCCCGCATCTATTGAGGCCTTTACCGAAAGGGCAGCGGCATTCAATTTGGCAAATTTGTTCTTGTCGATCCCGGGTTCTAACTGATCGAATGAACATGCAAAGCTGAGAACGGCTATAATTATCAGCATCGCAAGTAAACTTCTCGGGTTCTTCATGAAACCTCTTGGGCGCGAATACTCGGTTTCTCAAAGCGGAGAGGAGCGCCTGTTTTTGAGAGATA
>PMYY01000047.1 GCA_003170655.1 Nitrospiraceae bacterium | reverse complement strand
GGCGTATATTTGTACGGGAAGGGATCATCCCGTCAGCGGACGCCTTGTTTCCTGCACTTACCTCTATGCAGTCTATTCCATCCTCTGCCAGCCGCCGACCCACGTAGACGGACTCTTCCGGGACAAGACCTCCATCAACAAAGTCCTTGCCGCTTAATTTAATGAAAACAGGATAGTCTTTGCCCACAGCCCCCCTGACAGCCTCAATCACTTCTCCAAGGAACAGGTATCGATTGCTTATGTCTCCACCGTACTTGTCTGAGCGGCGATTCGATGCGCCGGATAGAAACTGGTTAATCCCGTACCCGTGGGCTCCGTGGAGCTGTATTCCATCGAATCCCGCTCTCTTCGCACGCAATGATGCAGCAGCATACGCTTCTACGAGCTGGGTTATATTCTGTTGTGTCATCTCTTTTGGAATGTTCCCGGTAAATGGGTCAGGTACCGGCGAAGGACCCCAAATCTCCGCCTCTTCTGAGAACAAATCGGGATTTGCCTTGCTTCCGGTATGCACCAGTTGGGCAATAACAATGGAGCCACGCGAGTGAACCACCCCCGCTAACTGCTTCAGGCCTTCCAATAAGTCATCATTGTAATTGCCGAGCTGGTATAGCATGCCGACTCCGTTCGGCATTACGTACTGAAAACCTGTGACAATAAGCCCAATGTCGCCATCCGCAAGCTTGCCATAAAACTCTACGCCCCTGTTAGTAACGCGCCCTTTCTGATCACCAATTCCTGACCAGGTGGCACTTCGGATTGCCCGGTTTTTGAGTTTCATGGACTTTATCGTGGTATTTTCGAATAGTACCGGCATAAATCATCTCCTTTTGCGTTAGCGCATCAAATATATTCCCTCACTCTTGTCCAAAAAACCTGATTTGGTGTAGCAGTTATGGGAAGAACAAAAAAACATGGAGGGCTCAATATAGACGTATTTTGTAGTATTCTCAGCAATTGTTGCAACAAACTATCCTTTACTGCACAGTTCTGATAACGAGGAGTATTAGAAGGAGTTTGCAAAGTGAGCGGCGAGTAATTTCAATCGTACCGGCATACAGTTGCAGAAATCAGATTCTCACTAACTACTCAGAGGCAGTAGTTATGTTACATAGATCTTTGCGCAAGCTTTTCTTCCGGCTAATCGAGACCCGTGGCGCATCATCCAAAATATGCGGCTGTTTGCATGGCAGTTGCACCAGGCACTGTCTGGCTGAGCACTACACCGTTTTTGAAGGTTTCATCATCAAGCCACTTGTGGCTGGCCACCGCCATCTCTTTGATATATGCAACCATGGCAGGACCGCCGAAGGCCGTCAACCCAAGCTTCAGAAATGATAAAAACAGCCTGCCGTTTTTTCCCGCTGTCACAAATTCGCTCTCATTTAAACCCCAATATATAACTATCTTTTGCGGAATCTCTGTTCGCCGCCGCTGTGTGAACGGCGGCGAACAGACCAACTATCTCCTTCTCCAGCCAGCCCAGACAGGGACCCCATTGGCATCCCTCAATACCAGAACCTGATCACCCTTTTTTAATTCCCCGGCAATTATAGCCGGTTTGCCGGCGAAGGTAACCCGTGATCCCTTGACCTCAATATTATCGCCTTTCAATATCTTCATATCGAGGCGCTCGATATACCACGACGGTCCGAGATGAACAGGGATCGTTTCCTTGTCGGTCTTCAGTATGACCTGCACACCTGAATACATTCCCTTCTGCGGCACCACAGCCTGGATTTCGACGACCTCGCCGCTTACGGTATCCACCGTGGCAGGGTTATAAATTCTATTGTACTGAGACCCAGGACCCCAGCCGCCGCTGCCACGCCAGTCCTTCCATGGCTGGGCAGCGGCAAATGTTGCCGTCAGAAACAGCGCAGCCAGTGCTGCGCACACTATGATACTAATTCTCTTTTGTATCATGTTTACCTCCTTGAGCTGGATATGGAATCCTTTGCGGATCACATCCCACTCCGCTGATTTTTTTACCTGCGCGGTCCGCCGCGCCTACCTCCGCGCCAGACAGGAGCCAGCGTACCGTCCCTGAACGTAATGACCTGCCCTGTTCTCCAGGTTCTTAATTTACCGACAGATAATACGCATACTGCCGTCTCGGCCGATCATTTTTGAACCGGTCACCTCTACTAACGTGTCTGCCGTAATGCCTGACTGTGAGCTGTTCCAGAACCACGATGGTCCGGTATAAAGTTCATACAGCCGGTCAGTGGTTTTCACGGCTACGATGACAGGGCCGCGCATGGCGTCGCTGACTGACACGACGCGCCCGACAAGCCTCAATTCGGTGTTTTCATCGTAGCCCTCCATCTCTTCAGCGACCGCAACAACGCAGGAGATGATAAGGAAAAACATTATTGCCGGTATCAGGTTCAGTCTATTCATCGTGTCCATTCGGCGACCGGTGCAACTTTCGCCGGTCGCCTTCTCCGTAATCCTCGCACTGTTCTTTACTAGCTTAGTGCTTACCAGCGACCCATGCCGCGTCCCCGACCATAGCCATAGCCATAGCCGTAGCTTGCAACACCACTGTCGACAGCCTGTTTCTGAATCTGGGTCCTCAGGTCGACCATCTCTTTCTGTTTCGTATTAATTGCATTCCAGTCAGGACTTTGCTGGCTGCGCATTGTCCACAGCTCGTTTCTGAGCTGGACCATCCGCTGCTGCAACGGCTGGACCGACTGCTGAAACGCGTCAACCTTCTGTGCCTGCTCCGGCGTGTAGCTGGCAGACGCATAACCCGGACCATACCCGTAGCAATCACAACCGCCGCGACCCCATGCAAATGATGTTGCGGCCATTGCCAAAACAGCTGCCAATACAAACGTCAGAATAAGAAACTTCTTCATGCTGCTCACCTCCTTTCTTTCTTGAAGACACAAAGGAAGGAGCAATACGTATGCCAATATAAACTATAAATGATATATTGATGCAAATGTCTCATAACATCCTGATATATTAAGTGTTACATTGTGTCTAGAATTAAACATATCAACTCATATAGATACGTTTATATACAAGAACTGCAAATCTTGCACGTTAAAGTGCATTTATTGCATCTATTGATGCCGGGATTCTTTTGCTTCATTCTGATGACTGTGAGTCAAATGACTATTCACAGCGTTCACATTGCAATAGTGTCCACTATTGCAGCAATCCGCACAATCCATCTGTATCACGGCATGCTTTATTCCTTCATCTGAAAGCAGGCGTTCGATATTCTTTCTTATGGTATCTGTCTCGCCGATCTTCTGATCAGGGACTTGAACGTGCCCTGAAAAGGCGGGAATTCCATGCCCGATAGACCATATATGCACATCGTGAACACCCCGCACCTCCGGAATTCCGGCAATCTTGGTCGCATCCTACTACTATTTCATCCTGCACGAGATCTGTGGTTTTAAGGATGTCCGGATGTATGACGTCTCATGGGAGGAACGGGCCAACCTGACTGGATTTGAACCGGTAGACACCACGTTTGTGAGAAAAGACCCTTATACGCTTTACCAGTCCTATCCGGCGCCTATGCCAGCGGTGGACATGGTGCTTGATTACACCGGTGATGCCAATAAAATACTCATGGAGGATCGTGGGCTATGACAAATGATTGTTTTCTCGACGATAGGAATTTCCGTTGAGAGGGAATAACGGTATCGATCCTGAAACTATGTTCAATGTCGAGGCAAAAACGGATTTACGAATATAAACGGCAACATTTGAAGGTACTGCATATCATCACCTTGTGCAATGGCATCAAGGAATATCCTGCAAATGATATCACTCTACGCCCCTTTATCTTTAGCAGCAGGGTGCCCCTGGCTATTCCATGGCCGAACTGATCAATCCAGTTGCGGCAATTATTAACAAGGACCATGTGTGCCATCGGCTGGAGGTCATGTTTATTCCCAATTACAAGATCACGATCGCACAGCGGATCTAGCCAATACATCTTGGCCGACGGCGAACGGTGCCACCCTTCAGCAGTATTACAGTCTTGGACATTAGTGGAAAAAGAGTGGAACAGGCTCAATGGCGGTGCAAATCCGTCTAATTCGGTTCTGCTGGAAGTCGACCTGCCTCTGCTGCATTCGGAGTTGTGATCCTCACAGATTATGGCCCGTCGCCTTTCTTCCCTTCACCTCGGCTTGATTACTCACTGTGGTCAGATATGCCTGGGAAACAGAGGCGTATAGATTATTGACCAGGCCCGCACTTTCCCCTTTCCCACATCAATGCACGCTGCTGTGACTTCTGGATACAGTTATGACGAAATATTCGGATGGTTTAAGACTCCGATACTGAGATATGTCGCTGAGAGCTCACTGCCTAATGACTCTGATCTGCTTTTTGCAGGAGAGTTGACATGTCAGTTCTTTATTGATATCCATATAAAAATAAATTGACAATGATAACCATTTGCAATTAGACCATATAAATAATTATGAATAATAAAATCAGAAATAAGATGGAGCTAAATAAGCAATTCAGGCAGTTCGGTCACAAGATGACTTCCGGGCGAGAAACAACAATAGATGTGCTTTCGGAGACCGATGAACACCTCAGTGCGGAAGACATACATATTAAAGTCCATTCTGTAAACCCAAAGATTGGATTGACTACGGTATACAGAACCCTCGAGCTGCTTATAAATATGGGGATGGTTTCCAAGTTTGATTTCGGAGATGGCAGGGCGAGATACGAACTTGCGGAAGGCTTCAAGGGGGCAAAACACCATCACCATCTAGTATGCACCGGGTGCGGACGTATTGTCGACTATTCGGAATTTGTCAAAGAGGAAAAGACATTTTTCAAAAGAATCGAGCTAGAGCTTTCAAGAAAGTACGACTTTAGGATTACGAATCATCTCGTACAATTTTACGGACTGTGCAAGAAGTGTGAAGGATACTGAAATGCCGCGGAAAGCGCTGCGTTTATGCGGTAATACCTGCGCCATGTCAAATACCCCATTAAGTCGAAAAAAAGGACGATACAAGAAAGTGCATGGCATGTTTGATTATTCTTGGAAGAAGGGATATTTTTACAGGGACCGTCTTAGCGAAGTAATAGACGTGATGCAGGACGAATATTGCACCCCTGCATTGCCGCTCGATTTCAGCCCGGGGTAGCGCTATATATCGAAGGGCCGCCATTTAGCTTAGCTGGGCGATGGGTCGCCATCTAAAATGTCGGGGGAAGCGACGGGGTCATTTTGACAATAGGAACTCCCGGTAAGGCCTTTATTAAATAATGGATTGATTAGAATTCACTTACTAAAGACCTATACGTAGATTGTAAGGTTCATATCAAAGGCATCGAGAATTTCAGAGTGCATGTATGATGATTTGTTGAGTACACATTTGCGGAGGCAGGCGTGGACGATAAAACGAAGACGAAAGCGCAGCTTATGGATGAATTAAAAGAACTTCGTCAACAGATCAAACGAATGGAACGCTCTAAAAACAATCAATCACCGTCCTCCATACAAGAAGATAGAGATAAACTATATTACACTGGTAAACAGCATTAGCGATGAGATTTG
>PMYY01000227.1:5110-5287 GCA_003170655.1 Nitrospiraceae bacterium | reverse complement strand
TGTCGGCGATGAAGGTGACATCGCCAGTGCCGCTTATGAAGCTCTTCTTCGAGGAAATCTTACTGCAAGCCGAAGGAAGGTTATAATCGACATCGATGAGGCGTTACGAAGGCTTGACGACGGGAGTTACGGTCTCTGTGAGGACTGCGGCGATGAAATACCTGAAAATCGACTGAT
>PMYY01000227.1:0-5071 GCA_003170655.1 Nitrospiraceae bacterium | reverse complement strand
ATTTCTGTGAGCAGGTGAGTGTGATCTCGATATTTTTAGATGAATGATTACTTCTATGTTAAAAAAGCAAGACCTTCTAATCCCGTGTCCACCCCCGCGTAGCTGTCTGTCAGAAATCTGGAAACATCTTGATATAGAGGGGTCTGCCATCTACCGTCATCGCACGTGCAGTAAGTATCCCTCCTTCAATATATTGAAGATCGAATTCCTTATATCCGCGAGATATAAGCCCCTTGGCATCCGCCGGACAACCTCGTTCGCAGCCGACAATTCCCTTGATCATTGCCGGAATAAGCCCTCTAACATCCAAAGCGGCAAGGTCAGTTCCTTGAGTTTCGGCAAATTGTTCAATACGTGCAACTATGTCATCCAGGTCGTGCCTAAATGCTTCAACAATCGGTATTGTAGCAGAAACGTTACCAACGACTATTTCAAGAACCACACTTACCTCCGGTAACGGATTTTTTCAATCAAATCACTTTACGTCTAAAAAACATGACTTTTAATAACTATTCATTTAATCTATTTTACATATAACTCACCATTATATTAAACCTTACCTCCAAACGGTTCACCCAATCGTTATAGTCATCATTTAGTACAATTCATGCCAACTCTCCGCGAGCGATCAAAACTGGCGAAACGAATGAAGTCATGAATAACCATCAGTTTCTCTGTTTCAGAAACTCACATTAGACCCAATAATCTACTTCTTCCTCAGGAAGCGAGGCCGAAAAGGTCGCGGCCATATTTATTGTGAGCACTTACTGGGGGACATGGGCTGGCGCCTCACATGGTCTGCAAAACCAGTGTCGCGGTTATAGACTATCATAGTGTGAAGCGGCTTGTCGCACTCATACGGTGCCGTGGTGGCCCGATTCATTCTTTTTCTCTCCACATACGTTTAGCGTTATTAAAAAGCTACAACAGTGACACTCCCACGCAGCAAGCAGGCGGTCTGGACGGGAGTGTCGGAATGGACCATGACTCGTACGACGGCCGCCCCCGCCAGATGATCGTCTTAAATTTTTCGTGGTCCCGGCAATCTTTGTCCAAATATACATCTTCATCGACCGCAATTCGTCTTGTGGGTATGCGATCCAAACAAACCGGGCAACGGCTCTCCGTTATTTCAATAACATTTCCATCACGTTCATTCATCGCGCTTCCCATAGACACGGCAAATTTCCGAATAGTCCTCAGGCGTGTCGATATCCATCAGAATACCCTTGTCCTGCACCTCGACTCCGCTTGCCCGCGCCTCATATCGCTCCAAAAAGGATCGCAGGCCGCCCGGACCGTTCCAAGCCAAGATTTCCGAGAACAGGTCCGAAGGAATAAGGGGAGGATGCCCGCGCTGTTTCAGATAAGTGGGATAGAAGATATGCGATCCGGATATACTATAAGCCATCGTGATTTTTTTTATAGTAAGGCTACTTATCAGCGGCATATCAACGGGCAGCAAGAAAACGCCTTTCACTTCCGCCCTCGCAGAGTACAGCCCCGAGACGCCTGATACTACTGATGAGTACATCCCTTCGTCATATCTTTCATTTAATATCCACCGGACATGAGAACGGTCGACCACCGGTTTGAGATCATCGGCCCGATGGCCGAGGACAACCGTTATATCGCTGATGCCTGCCTGCAGAAAAATGTTGATTACAGTTTCAATAACAGTAGAGTTACCCATTGATAACAGCGGTTTGAAAGCGGCCATCCGGGACGAAAAACCCGCGGATAGTATGATGGCGGCTAAATCTTTTTCTGTACGCATTTTTCCTTTTCTGCACGTACCTTGATCAATTCACCGACAATGCTCACTGCCAGTTCCTCTGGCGTCTCCGCCCCTATGTCGGTGCCTATGGGTGAATAGACGCGGTCGAAATCCTGTTTGCCGAATCCATCTCCCGCCAACATCTCAAAGATCTTTTCGCGCTTCCGTCTGCTTCCGATCATCCCGATATATCCGGCCTTTGTCTTCAATGCCTGGGCCAGTATAGTCTTGTCGTGGAGATGTCCTCTTGTAACGATCACTATATATCCGTCCTCGTCGATGGCAAGTTCAGGAAGCCGGTCGAACGACTCCAGGAGGGTGATTTCGGACGACGCTGGGAACCGCTCGCTGTTCGCATATTCGGAGCGATCGTCGAGAACTACCGTTTTAAAACCGACCATTTCGCTCAGAGGCGCAATATTCTGAGATACATGTCCGGCGCCGAAGATATAGACAGTCCCGGAGTTTCGCAGCGGCTCTACCAGGTATTTCCGATTACCTAGCTCCTCCGAGTGGATAGATGTGCAGGCCGGACCCGAACTTGATACCAAGATGAGTTTTGACAATAATTTAATATCACCCTCGAATCTACCGACGACGGCCCCGTCCCTTTTTATCAGGTATTGTTGGGCATCAGGTTCTTGTCCGTCGCATAGACTCGTAATCAGCCAACCCTTTCCCTTCGTTTCCAATATCACCATTGCCTCTTCGTATATGATCCGGTTAATCTCATCCTTACCGTCGATAAATTCAAGTAATACCTGCCCATGACCGCCGCAGATCATGTCCATGCTTGAAGCATCTTTCCCCGTAAGTTCAAACGGCCATATCACGGGTTGCTTCGAAAGTAATACTTGCCGTGCCACTTGTATTGCATCGGCTTCAAGACGCCCGCCGCCGATCGTGCCTCTGATCTTACCATCCTCTCTGAGCAACATTTTTGCCCCTGACCTGCGTGGGGCAGATCCTGATTGATCGAAGACTGTAGCCACGACAAAACTCTCTCCGTTGAGCAGGAGATCGGCCATTTCACGGAATATTTTTTTCATCAGTTCACCCGATTGTCTTATTCAATGTCCCTTCCTGAAATCATAATTGTTGACTGCCAATATTTAGTTCACCTTTCCGACCATTGCCATCACTATCTGAGGACAGCACGACAGCCTGTTCCGAGGGTCGTCCTGCAAGATGTCCGAACAATTCATACTGCCATACATAGATGTATATTCCGCTTCAAACTATTCGACAAGTTTCGGACACGAGAAAATCGATAAGTTCACAATCCAGGGCGGCCCAGGAAGCCAGGCGCAGGGCATCAAAACCATATGGCGAAAGTTTTCCGCGACAATATCCGGCACGCCTGTCACAATATAATTTGAGGCGGTAACCAGTGCGCTGATTTTTCCGACTTTCAGCACAGGCATGACATTATTTCGTCAATGCCGAATCTGTCCTTTTTATAGTTATAACGGCCTGATCAGGTTTCATGCGACCTCCGACAACTGGTTTGCATGGCTTATAGGTTCTTGAAAAACTCCCTGACTTCCTTCATCTTACCGCAGGTGTAATCACCCTCAGGGCACTTTCCCTTCAGGCAGCCCGGCCCTGCATTTCTGAATATCGCGGGTGCGGTTCGGCTTACAAGCCTGAGCATATTGATGGCCATTGAGCGGATCTCCCATTGTGCTCTGTTGCAGCACCTCTGTTTGAAAAAATGGAGAAGCTCACGCGCGTTCATAGTGATGATGATCTTCGTTTCACACGCATTGGGAAGAATGAATCGCGCGTCCTGGTTGGCCTCTTCGCCTTTCAGACCTTTCTCGTTCAATCTACTGACAATATGACTGTATGCCTCCTGCGCCTTATTCATGAAATCTCTGAAATAGCGGGCCAACTCGCCGTCTTTCTTGATAGACGGAGGAATGATGAAATCGAAGCCGGCCTCTTCGCTCACATACCTTTGACTCTGCTGCGAATACGATGCGAGCCGGTGCCGGACCAGCTGGTGCGAGCATGCCCTGGAGATGCCTTCGACTGCGAAGGTGAAAGATGCATGCTCGATCGGCGACATATGACCGATTTCCATCAGCTTTTCAACGAATTGCTTCTGGTCCTTCGCGGCCGTCTTTTCTTTTAAGGATTCAATATCCGACGGGCTGTAGCAAAGCTTCGCAGCCATCGCCACTACCGCTTCAGGATTAGGAGTATGCTCAAGTAAAATGACCTTCAATCTCGATTCCATGTATATTGCCTTATGCCGTCTTCTCATTCCAGATCATATCCGACTTGCTCTCACATATGATTGACGCGGCATGGTCGAAGACATAAATCTTTTCGATGCCTTCAGGGAGATTGTTCTTGAGGTCCAGCAATAGGGAATGAATGCGAGGGTCGCATCCATCGACGAACTGTATGTAGATGACTCCCGTATAGCATTTATGGACTAGCTTTTCTTCAAGCAAAGCCTTGAGGCATTCAGCCCCCTTGCCCGCCAGGGACGAAGATATCTTGGCGAGTGAGGAAATAGTGTCATTATGACTAACCCCGATAAGCAGATACGGTTGTTTTCCATATTTAACAATGTAGTACGTCCTTTCCTCAGGCGTAAGCGCCCATACAACTGCATCGGATCGGCCTTTCGTCTCATCTGCTCCGGTCAGCTTCTTCCGTTCATCTTCGAAAGAAATCATAAAGCCCTGGAAAGCATCTCCGCCGGATTTCTTCAGGTCCTTCATAAGCCTGTCGGCCTGTTTCTGCGACAGCATCTCTACAGCTAAATCATCCCGCTTTCCCATATGTACATAATATCATAAACAATTACCGTGATTACACTTGCTGATGAGTCTGCAACTTTCACTTCCGCGTCTCGCTTAGTGACGACTGTCACCGAATGGCATCCGGTCATATGGTAGAGTTCAATTAAGGAAACCTCACCCCCCGCCGCAAGGAGAAAACCATGATAGAATTTTCTTCACTAATAATCAAAGTATTACAAAACAGCAAACCAGTCACACTGCTGGTCCTCTATCTATTATTTGCATTGCTGTTCTTCTNNTCGGGTAACGGCAGCTATACACTTACGCAAAATTCTGCCCTCAATGTAACGCCTCACATCATCCCTTACGACGCTAAGCCTTACCCACACGACGTAATCGGCACTTATACATATGCTACCGATAATCCTGTGGACCTTGTTCATAAAGCATATGCAGACGGCAAACACGCGGGATCGATTGCACTATCACCAGTGAAGGTGCGGACAGGTCAAGTCTAGCCCGCAACATGGTTTCCTTC